>CALDDN010000076.1 GCA_937936615.1 uncultured Bacteroidia bacterium
CTGACCGAGCAGCACGAAAAAATCACCGATTCCATCCGCTACGCCTGGCGCATCCAGCAGGCCATCCTGCCCAGCCCCGCGCAGCAGACCGCCCTGCCGCCGCATTTCATCCTCTACCAGCCCCGCGACATCGTCTCGGGCGACTTCTACTGGTTTACCCGCCAGCAAGAGCGCACCTTCATCGTGGTGGCCGACTGCACGGGCCACGGCGTGCCCGGTGCTTTCATGAGCGTACTAGGCGTCAACCTGCTGCAGCAGATCGTAGTGGAAAACCACATCCTCGATCCCGGAACCATCCTCAATGAACTCAACACCCGGCTGAGTGCCACCCTCAAACAGGATGCCGGCGGCGAAACCCTCGACGGCATGGATGTGGTGCTGGTCGCTCTCGATGAGCAGGCCCCCGACGGAACGCGTCGGATCGCCTTTGCCGCCGCCAACCGGCCCCTCTGGCAGCTGTCTGCCGGCGAACTTCACGAGTACCGTGGCCAGAAATACCCCTGCGGCGGACAGCTGGGCAGCGACCGCTACTTCGACACCCGACACCTGACGCTGCAGGCAGGCGATCGGCTCTACCTCTTCAGCGACGGACTGGTCGATCAGTTTGGCGGACCGCCAACAGCATCGGGTCGCCGACCCAAGTACGGCTCAGCGCGGCTGCGCGACCTGCTCACCCGAACCGCCGACCAGCCTCTGGCCCAGCAGTACCGATCGCTGGAATCCGATTTTCAGAACTGGAGAGGCCCGCTCAAGCAGCTGGATGATTTACTGATCATCGGCATCGAAGCCTGACACGGCCCACCCCTAAAGCGCATCGTAGATGAACTGAGGAAAGCCCCGGCGGCCGCGCTCGTCGTAAAAATCGACAAAACGCAGGCGGTAATGGCTGCCGTCGGGGTCGCGCACCACGTAGTAATGGTTGGGCCGTATGAAGTAATTGCCCCGCAGATCGAAGCTTTTCCAGTCATAGCCGATGCCGTCGGCATCGATCCGGAAAGGTGGCAGGCTGCCCAGCTGGTCGCGCGACAGCTCTTCAAATTTGGGGTAGCGGTCGAAATCCCCTGTAACGGCCGAGACCCTCACCCCCTGCGTAAGGTTGCTGAGCGTGCCCCGCACCAGGTACCAGCGGCCCGGCGGAGGCAGCTCATCGAAAGGCTGGACATACTGTGTGAAAACCAGATCCCACTGCTCGCGCGGCGGAGCCACGGACACCACCCGTCCGCCACCCTCGAAAGTAAAAAACACATGGGTATAGGCCCGGTCGAGAGCGATGCGTTCCTCGCGCCAGTCGCCCTCGGGACTGCTGGCCCAGCGGAAACGGAAGGACTCGCCATCACGGCCCGTGATCTGAAGGTAGCGGTAGCGGGCCGTATCGCTGGTATGAAACAAGGGGCCGCGGTCGAGGACAAATGTAACACCGGTAGGCTGCTGGCTGCCCGGGCGATGCCAGCCCCAGAGGGCGGTCGAGTCGGCCCAGCCACGGGGGGCATCGGTCTGCCAGTCGAAGCTGCTGGCGGCAGGCCATTCAGCTCGTCGCGGACGGCCCGTCTGACCGGTGTTCCATGCCAGAAAGAGCTTGCCCGTGTTGAGGCGCACGGCCATCGAATCGACATCGGTCGGAAAAGCCAAGTCCCAGGCATCGACCGGTACGCTGTGCTGCTCGCCGGTGCTCAGCTTGAAATAGACCGCCTGGCCGTAGTCCTCGCCTTGAGCGATGATGACGGGCACCTCGCCGCCCGCGGGCAAGGGGTCTTCCTCGCGCAGGCAGCCGGCAAGCCCGAGCAGGGCTGCGCAGGCCGCCAAATGAATCCAGGTCCGAAGCAGTCGAATCATCATTCCGCAAATTTAGATCAATTCTAAAATAAGTCCCAAAAGGGAACCGGCTACATCCCTCATCAACATACAGACCGGACATTCCGTCGCACCCAAACCCGCAAGCCGCGTCCGGCGCCACCTCGCCCGATCACATCGAACCGCCCTGCCGAACGCCCTCCAAAAGCCGTTGTTTTGCGATCATTCTAGCCACGATTTCGCGGGGCAAGCCTTGAGAGCCACAGTGGTTTGGGCGAACCTGCCACGGCAGCCAACCTGCACGTGCCTTTTTTTGCTACCTTTGCACTCCCCAGAGAGATGCCAGAGTGGTCGAATGGGCTCGCCTGGAAAGCGAGTAGGCAGCAAAACTGTCTCGCGGGTTCGAATCCCGCTCTCTCTGCTTCCCCTGTTTCGCTGTCCTGTCCGAATCCTTTCAACGCACAAGCACCCGCAGGCTGGTCATCTGCCCGCTTTGGGCGATGCTGAGCGTATACAGACCCGGGATGTCTGGTACGGTCAGCATGCTGTTGGCGGTCGTGCCCGTCCCCACGCAACGACCTAGGCCATCGTACCACGCCCAATCGGCCAGTGGATCGGGCAGCAGCCCCGCCACCTGCACCCGTCCACCTGCCTCGACGGGATTGGGCCAAAGCCGCAGAGGCAGCTCCCTTAGCCCACCCGATCGCCCGATGGGCGAAGCCAGCAAATCGCGCACGGCCTGCAGGGCGTCGAGCTTGCCAAAACCCCAGTCAGGCGATCCGTCGGCCACCCGTCCCGTGAAATCGTCGGCCCGGGCCGATGCCAGCAGCAGCTCGCGAATCTGAGCGTAAGTCAGGCGCGGATTGACCTGCAATAGCAGGGCCACGGTGCCCGTAACGAAGGGAGCGGCCATCGACGTGCCGTGCTGGTAGCCGAAAAACCAGCTCCGCTCGCCCTCACGGTATTCCTCGGCAATGAGGTTGCGGTAGTAGGGGTCAGCCGACGAGAGACCCGAGAGGATCGCATTGCCCGGAGCCGTCAGCTCGGGCTTGATGCGGTCGTCGGTGCTGGGGCCGCGGCTGCTAAAGGAACCCAGATCGCCAATAGGGGCTGGGAAAAACACCGTCTGCGGCCCTTCGGTCAGGCTGGAAAATTGCGTGGTCGTCGTGTAGGCCCCGACCGTAAAGGTGCGGCGGCCCGTCCCTCCGATTTCATTGATCGTAAAGCGCGTGTCGCCAGCTACGGCACCCGGCACCAGCCGCCCGTTGGGCAGGGTATCGACCAAAGTTTCGCTGCTGTTCCAGGCGTGAACGGCACCGGTATCGGCCCAGAGCGTCAGAACGGGAAAGCAGCGGTCGGCGGCGTTGGTCTCGACCACAAAAACCAGACGGCCCTTGTTATTGGTGTTTTGGATACGGGGAATGCTGCTGGCCCGCAAGCGGAGCCAGCGGTCGTCGGGCAGCGGCAGGCTGTCGCGCCGGTTGAGTGCCGATCGGTCGGTGCTGAAATCCGCGAAGCGATGCAGCAGGCGGGCAACCGTGTCGTAGACCTCGATGCGGCCCGCCAGACGTCCAGCCCTTTCGGTCCAGCAGTCGGCGACGGTGGTGCTGCCGTCGGCGGGCAGGGTCAGCACGGTACGCACGGTGTCGCGGCTGAAGCGGTAGAACAGGTGATTGGGCAGGCGTCCGGCGTTGCCCGCCGCTCCCACTACAAAGGCCCCTGGGCCTACTAGCCCTTCGACCGCACGGTCGAAAGCCGACGAGCCATCCCGCGGACCGACCCGCCCGCCAATGCTCAGATTGACCACCGCCGGTCGGCCCACCAGCTCGGCGTAGCGGAAGATGTAGCGGATGCCGTCGAGGATGCCCTGCTCGGTAAAATCGGTCGAGACGAAAACCAGTTCGGCCTCGGGGGCCATGCCGCGCAGACGGCGTTCGGGGCCGATGCCACTGCCGGCGGCAATGGTGGCCACGTGGGTACCGTGCGACTGGTTGGGCTGGTCGTGGCCGGCGGCCAGCAGGGCCGCTTCGCCCACCAGCTCGGTACCCTGGCGGAAACCCGCCGGTGGCGGGCCAGTGGGGTCGCGCTGGTGCCAGGCGCGGCTCACACGCAGGCGGCCCGTTTCGGGGTCGCGGAACACGGGCTGGCTGTAGTCGAAACCCCCGTCGACGATGCCCACCACCACGCCCGCCCCCCGAAAGGGTCGGGGCAGGCCCAGACCCAGATGCAGCGCATCGCCGCCTACATCGACCCGACCGGTATCGAGGGTTGGGAAGGCCCGCTCGCGCAGATGCACCTGCTGCAGCCCCGGCACAGCCAGCAACTCGGAGAGGCGGCCCAGGGGCAGGCGCACGGTCTGAATGCCGTTGATCGGCTCGCCGCCCTGGGCACCCAGACGGGCCAGAGCCTGCGCATCGGGCCTGTCGCGCCACTCGAGGAGGGCTGAGACCCAGACCTCGCCGGAGGGTTCGATGCTCACGGGCCAACGGCTCATGAACGCGTCCGAGGTCTTGGCGGCGGGGTTATGCGACCAGTCGTCGAGCAGCAGCCAGCCCTCGGGGCTGAGCTGGGCTTGTCCAAGCCCCGGTCGGGGGCACCACACCAAAAGCAGGAGGCACAACAGGGGCAGACGCATCGAAATTTATTCTCTTTTTCTGAAAATATATAAACTATTTTATTGGATAGGAAAATATTGCGGAAACAGATTCCCAAGATACGGATTGGAGCGGCTGCAACCAACAGCAGGAAAGAGGGATTGGGCCTGAACTTGCGCAAACGGCGATCGGCCGCCAATTTGCAGCATGGACGAGGTTTTGGAGTGGCTCTGCCGCTGGTACGCCAGCGAATGCAACGGCGACTGGGAGCATCAGTATGGGATTACCATCGAAAGCCTGGACAACCCGGGTTGGGCTTTAAAAATCGATCTGCAGGATACACAGGTGCCCAAGCGGCGGTTCACGCCGGTGCTCGTCGAGCGCAGCGAAAGCGACTGGTTTGCTTTTGAGTTGAAAGATGGAGCTTTCTTTGGATATGGCGACCCCTCGAAGCTGGGCTTTCTGCTGGCGGGCTTCCGACAGTACGTCGAAACGGGCCGCCCGCCTGCCCGCTGAAAGCATCGGCCGCCAATTGCGCACAATCTTTGCGGAATTGAGGTTAACTTAGAGCGTACTACCCAAGCATGTTCCGCGCATGACCCAGTCTTCGACCGCTGCTCAGGCTCCCATCCGTCCGGCCGACCTGCTGGCCGAAGCGCGGGGCTATTACCACGAAGCCCGCCGTATTCTGGCGACGACGCACGTGGTGGACCACATCATTTACGCTGACCCCGACGTTACGCGGGAAGCAGCTGCCATGGCCTTTCTGGCAGCCCTTAAAGCCATCGACGGATATGCCTTGGCCCGCCGGTTCGTTCGCGCACCGATAGCCATCGAGGAATACCAGGAAGTGGTTTCGGTCATGCCCTACCCCCTGGGTCGAATTGTCCAGGTACGACTGGGGGTGGTGTATCAAAATTTGAACATGCTGGCCTATCAGGCGGGCGGGGTCGAGGTCGAAATGATCAAGTCGGGCTTCCGCCGCGCCCGTGAGATCATCGATGCCATCGAGCTGCACCTGCAGGGTCAGCGCGTTACTGGGGTCTAGACGAGGTCAGCCGATGACTCCGGCACCTGATCATCGAGAATACGCACCGTTTCGATCTGCAGCAGCGAGTAGGCTTCGGGCTTGGCGTTGAACCAGCTTTTGATACCGACCCAGGTTTCCTCGAAGAGAGGGCTGTTGCGATAAAGGGCCAGATAGCCTTCATTGGCCCAGACACTGTAAGTGAAATAGACGTTTTTTTCGGTCTGGTCGCGCAGCAGGGCCAGATGCAGGCAGCCCTCGAAGGCCCGGATTTCGTTCTTGACCTGATTGAAGTGATTGAGGAAGTCGAGCACGTGCTCGGGCTTAAAGCTCATGCGGACAATACGCACGATGGGAGCTGACATAGGAGGGAGCGGTTAATCAATCTGTTTCAACGAGCTAATTGCACGGCTAATATACGTAATCCAATTATTAGTCCAATGTATGGAGCCAGAGCCGGCGGCCCTGTGCTTTGCCTCGAAATCGATACCTTTGGGGCCAGAACCCAAGGCATGAGTAACGTAAACCTGGAACGGGAAGTGGCCGAATGGGGCCAGCTGGTGCTCAAGGCTTCAGATGAAATCCACCGCGTGGTCGTGGGCCAGGAGCACATGATCAGCCGTCTGCTCGTAGGCCTCTTCACCAACGGGCACGTGCTGCTCGAGGGAGTACCCGGGCTAGCCAAGACGCTGACAGTCAGTACGCTGGCCCAGGTCCTGAAACTGAGCTTCCAGCGCATCCAGTTCACCCCCGACCTGCTGCCGGCCGATCTGATCGGCACGCTGATCTACAACCCCCGCGACCAGAAATTCGAAGTCAAAAAAGGGCCGATTTTCGCCCACATCATTCTGGCCGACGAAATCAACCGCTCGCCCGCCAAGGTGCAGAGTGCCCTGCTGGAAGCGATGCAGGAGCGTCAGGTTACGATCGGAGCCGAGACCTTCCGCCTCGAATCTCCTTTTCTGGTACTGGCCACCCAGAACCCCATCGATCAGGAGGGCACCTACCCCCTGCCCGAGGCCCAGGTCGATCGCTTCATGATGAAAATCTATGTGCGCTACCCCAGCAGGGAGGAAGAACTGAAGGTCATGCGCCTGATGGCCCGTACCGAACGGCGCACCGAGGTTCAGCCCGTGCTCGACCGCCAGCAGCTGCTGCACATCCGCCAGCTCATCGACCGCATCGAACTCAACCCCCGCCTCGAAAACTACATCGTCGATCTGGTGGTGGCCACGCGCCAGCCCGAAGCCTACGGCCTGCCCGAGCTGCAGCCCTACATCCAGTTTGGAGCCAGCCCCCGCGCCTCCATCGCGCTGAACCTGGCTTCGCGGGCCTTGGCCTTCCTGCGCGGACGGGCCTATGTGCTGCCCCAGGATGTGAAGGACATCGCCCCCGACGTGCTCAACCACCGCCTCATCCTGACCTACGAGGCCGAAGCCGACGGCCAGACCGCCCTGGCGATTGTCGACCGCCTGCTGCGCCAGATTGCCATCTAAACCGATGCACGGCACATCCACACACGCCCTGAACAGAAGCCCGATTCGGAAACCCCATTTTGAAGCTGCGGCCCAGCTTTTGCTAATTTTGTTTCCATAGCCGATCCATCGGCTATTTCAATTTCGCTGTTGCGCTTATGATCTACATGACCCGCTGGCTGATACCCGTTCTGGGCGTATTGCTGCTGGCTGCCGCCCCGCTGCGGGCGCAGGAAGGCACCGCCGAAGACCAGATTGCCCGCCACCGCCTCCAGAACCGCGTACGTGCCCTCGAAGGCAGTACCGAAGCCCTCAAAAAAGAACTTCAGATGCGCTATAACAAGGAAAAAACCTCGCGCACCCACGACAAAAAAACCGGTACTACGACCGAGGTACAGATCGTCGACCGCAAACAACCCGTACTCTACGACAAAGCTATCCAAGTAGCCCTGCCGCCTCTGGAAAAAGCCTTCCGCGAAGAGACGAATCTAGAAGCCAAAATCAAGCACGGCGAAAAACTGGAAGCCTTTCTTCAGCGCATGAAAGACCTCTTCGGCACCAACACCGAAAAGCTGGAGAAAAGACTCAAAAAAGAAACAGACCCGAAGGTGGTACATGACCTCATCATGGCGCGTTGAGCTGGGGCTGCTGGTGGCCCTGGCCTGCTGGCTCGCCACCCCCCCCCGCCTGCACGCGCAACGCGACCCCACGACACGCCGCTCGCAGCGGATCGCTACCAATCCCAAACCTGCTGCTGCCGCCGACTCGGCCCGCCCGCAAGTAACGCCCCTGACCCTGCGCTACCGCCCCCAGTACCTGCGCGAGGGCGGCAACCCCCTCGACACCGTACGCACCGACCTGCAGACCTTTCACCACTGGGACGAAACCGAACAGGTGAGAGGCTGGGTGCAGCACCTGGGTCAGGTGGGCAAGCCCCACCGCCACTACCGCTGGGGTCTGCCCAACGAATACCTCGCCGATCTGCGTTCGACCTACTACAACCCCTGGTTCCGGCGGCCCGACCTCTACCTCTGGGACCTCTCGCGCTGGGGACCATACTACGATTCGCGCACGCCTTTTTCACGGATCGATTTCGCACAGGCCCGGCGCGACCAGCAGCTGCTGGGGCTGACTTTTGCCGTCAACCCCCGCCCGTGGTGGAACGTAGCAGGACAGTACCGCCGCCGCTCGGCAGTGGGGGCCTATCTGGGAGCCATCACCGACCACTACCAGGTGGCCCTGGGGCAACAGTTTCACAGCTTCGACGGACGCTACCAAGGCTTTGCCGGCTTCGGCTGGCAGCAGCTGCGTGACCAGCTCAACGGAGGCGGCCGGCGCGACCTCGACCCGCAGTCCGATCTGGCCTTCGGCAAGGGCCGTCGTCCACCGGCCCTGCCCCCCGCCCGTCCGGCCAGCCTCGAACGCAAACTCTGGACTTACTTCACGCTGCACAGCTACCGCCTCGCAGGTAGCGACAGCTCGCGGCTGCAGGTGCGCCTGCTGGGCTGGGCCACAGCCGAACGCTACGGCGAACAGTACCTCGACCCCACCCCCTACACTCTGCAGGCCCTGCAGAACGACCCGAAAACCCTCTATCCTTTCGAATCGTGGGACGTGCGGTTTGTCAACGCCGAAAATCAACTGTTGATTCAGCCGCGCCGCAAAGCTCAGAGCACGCGAGGCGGAGTGGGTGGGCAGGCGATCTACGATTTGAATCACGTGCGGCTCCACGCGCATGCCGAGATCGAACCCGAGCGCAACCGCTTTGCCGACAGCAGTTTTGCCCGTCTGCTGCTCGACGACCTGTGGTTCAGGGGCTGGATATCGGCCCAAAGCCTGGATGAGCGGTGGCTGCTGCGGCTCGATGCATCGTGGGGCGACAACGGATTCTGGCAGCCGCAGCGGCGCGACCGGCCTACGGCCCGTTGGACAGCCGAACACCGAACCCGCCTCACGGCCCGTTGGCAGCCCTTGGCCCGCCCCTACCGGCTGGTGGACAGCTCGGCCATCGACACGGTGCACCGCTTTTTTCTGCGGCGTGAACCCGAAATCCGCCGCGGCATCTGGCGGCCCCTGGCCCTCGAACTGAACGCAATCCGGGGCAGCGTCAACCCGCCGGTGGCTCTGGCCATGGGGGTTTTGCCGCTGCTGGCAGGCCGCACCGACCTGGTCAACGAGGGATTGAATCACCTGCGGGCCAGCGTGAGCTGGACGGGCCGTCCGCGCCTCTACCGGGGCTTCGACTACCGCCCCTGGCAGGTGAGCCTCACGGGCTTTGTATCGGAACTGCGCCGAACCTGGGGCTTCGATGCCCGCCGCAACACCCTGCAGGCCACCAGCGAAACCCCTGTCCGCTGGACAGGGGTTTCGCTGGTAACGCGCCTGACCCAAGGCCGTTTTTACTGGGAAAACGAAGCAACCTTCCAGCAGGGCAGCGGCGGGCCGCCCAACTTCGAGCGGTACACCGACCACCTGCCTCCCCTGCATGGACGCAGTGCCCTGTTTTACGAAAACAAAATCCGCCGCACGGGCCTGACGCTCTACGCCGGCCTCGAAAGCCGCTACTTCACGGCACACGCCGCCCACGACTTCGACCTGCTGACGGGCTGGTTTGTACCCCGCAGCAACGACGACCTGCCCGGCTACCTGAGCCTCGATGCGGTGGTGGCAGGCCGGTTTTTGAAGAACACCTACGTTTTTGTGAAATTCATTCACGCCAACGAGGGCCTCTGGGCTTTCGGCTACTACACGACCCCGCACCATCCGATGCTCGAACGAAGCTTCAGCTTCGGGGTCAACTGGATGTTTTACGACTAGCGAACAGCCGAAGGCAAGGCAATTGGTCCACGATACCCGAGGATTGGAAAGCCAATTCGCAAAATGAATTCAGGCGGAAGGCAGCTGCCGTTCGAGCAGCTCGACACGCTGAGCCAGCCCTTGTACCTGCTCGCGTAACCGGTCGTTTTCCTGCTTGAGACGGGCCATCGACTCGGCGACGATCGCCAGTTCCTCGCGGCTGGGCTGGGGGGTCTGCTCCAGCTGCAGTTTCTTCATCTTGATGATATGCTGGCTGATCAGGGCCGTTACCGGAACAAGGGTCAGCAGAGCGATAATGGAGACTCCAATCATGACTTGCCAAGTTAGTCATTGTAAGGACTTGATACAACAGCCTGTCAAATGGACACCCGTTGTACGGCTCAGCGCACCTCGGCTCCCGGGGGCAGCAGCCCATCGGGCTGCACGAAAAACAAACGCCCGTCGGCACCTTCCGCCATCAGGATCATACCTTGCGATTCGATGCCCCGGAGCTTTCGGGGGGCCAGATTGGCCAGCAGTACCACTTGACGCCCTACTACCACCTCGGGTGCGAAATGCTCGGCGATGCCCGAAACAACGATGCGCGTGTCGAGGCCTGTATCGAGGGTCAGTTTGAGCAGCTTGTCGGCTTTGGGTACGCGCTCGGCAGCGGTTACGGTGGCGATGCGTAGGTCGAGGGCCGCGAACTGCTCGTAGGTGATTTCGGGCTTGCGTGGGGGAGAGAAGGCTGGCGGGACGGGTGCAGCGGGTGTTTCGGCAGTGGAGCGGCTGGCATGCAGCCGGGCCAGCTGCTGGGCCACGAAGTCATCGTCAAGCTTGCGGAAGAGCATTCGGGCTTCGGCCAGAGCCGTGCCCGCCGGAACCAGTTCCGGTTGCTCAAGCTGATGCCAGGCAGGTTCGGGTTGGCAGGTCATGTGGCGGATGTGCGCCGCCGCTTCGGGTGTAAAAGGCTCGAAGACCACACCCAGCGCGGCCACCACCTGCAGGGCCGTATAGAGTACCGTTTGGGTGGCCTGGGGATCGGTTTTGTACAGTTTCCAGGGTTCGGTATCGGCCAGGTACTTGTTGCCGGCGCGAGCCAGTTCCATGGCGGCGGTCAGGGCCTCGCGGAAGCGGAAGCGGTCGAGGGCTTGTCCCACTTCGGCGGCCGTGCGGGGTATGTGGGCCAGCAGTTCGCGCTCGCGTTCGGTCGAATCGACCGGGGCGGGCACGTTCCCGCCGTAGTATTTGTGAATGAGGGTCAGGACGCGGTGGACGAAGTTGCCCAGCGTGGCTACCAGCTCGTTGTTGTTACGGGCCTGGTAATCGGCCCAGGTGAAGTCGTTATCCTTGGTCTCGGGCATGATCGACGTCAGGACGTAGCGCAGCACGTCGACCTGATCGGGGTAATCGGCCAGAAATTCATGTGCCCAGACGGCCCAGTTGCGCGAGGTCGATATTTTCTCCCCTTCCAGATTGAGAAACTCGTTGGCGGGCACCTGGTCGGCCCAGATGTAATCGCCGTGGCCCATGAGCAGGATTGGAAAGATGATGCAATGGAAAACGATATTGTCCTTGCCGATGAAGTGGACGAGGCGTGTATCGGGAGCCTGCCACCAGATTTTCCAGTCGTCGGGGCTGCAGCGGCTGGGGTCTTCGGCGGCCCGTTGGGCGGCCCAGTGCTTGGTGGCCGAGATGTAGCCGATGGGGGCATCAAACCAGACGTAGAGTACCTTGCCTTCGGCTTTCGGCAGGGGTACAGGTACCCCCCAATCCATGTCCCGGGTCATGGCACGGGCCTGCAGGCCATCCTGCAGCCAGGATTTACACTGCCCGAAGACATTGGGTTTCCAGTCGGTGTGGTCTTCGAGAATGTACTTTTCGATGGTCGACTGCCAGTTCTGCAGGGGCAGAAACCAGTGGGTAGTAGGACGCAGTTCGGGCACGGCTCCCGTCAGGGCCGAGCGCGGGTCGATGAGGTCGGTCGGGCTGAGCGAGGTGCCGCAGCGTTCGCACTGGTCGCCGTAGGCGCGGTCGTAGCCGCATTTGGGGCAGGTGCCCACTACGTAGCGGTCGGCCAGAAAGAGGCCTGCCTCGGGATCGAAAAACTGTTCGGTTGTTTGTTCGGTAAAAAGTCCTTTTTCATGAAATTTCAAAAAAAACTCCTGTGCCGTCTGATGATGAATCGGCAGCGAAGTACGCGAGTAGATGTCTACCGAAATATTCATAGCCCGCATGCCTGCTTCAAGCTGGCCGTGGTAGCGATCGACGAGCTCCTGAGGGCTAAGCCCTTCCTGACGGGCTTTGATGGTGATGGCCACGCCGTGCTCGTCGGAACCGCAGACAAAGAGCACAGGCCGACCAACCAGACGCAAGTAACGGGCATAGAGGTCGGCGGGCACATAGACGCCGGCCAGGTGGCCGATGTGCAGGGGGCCGTTGGCGTAGGGCAGAGCCGCCGTGATGGTGGTTCGGGCGAAGCGGGATTCGGACATGGCAGCAGCAAAAGGCCGAAATTACGCAAAGCCCTTCAGGCTGTCGCTTCGACGCGCAGCTCGGTGCCCAGCTGCTGGGCCAGAGGCTGGCGGATGCCCTGTTCGACCGTCTGGCTCAAGTGGGGGCAGCCCGCGCAGGCACCGACTGCCTCGACCGCCAGCCGCCCGCTGTCGTAGCCCCGCAGGTAGATCCCGCCGCCGTCGCGCTCGGTGGCCGGCAGGATGCGCCGTGCAAACCATTCATGAATCAGCGGCTGGTCGGCACTGAGGGGCGGCACCCGCAGCGCGGCCGTGCGCTGCGGATCGGCCAGTACCGACAGGTCAAGGTGGTGGCGGATGATGGAGCGCAGCTCGACCGTCAGCTCGTACCACTCGACGGCGTTCGTTTTGATGGCCGTGATGAAATTGCCGGCGATGTAGACGCGCTCGATGCCTTGGACAGCGAGCAGGCAGTCGAAAAGATCGAGACCCGTAGGCAGCTGGTTGCAGCGGGCCTGCAGAGGCCATGGCGAAAGCTCTTCCAGATCGGGAAACTCGAAGAGGTAGGCGTTGGGGTTGGGCGTGGCCCGCGTCTGGAAAGGTGGCAGCGGCTGCATGGAGGTTGAACAACGGGTGGGGGCTGTGGGTTTCAGCGCGAAACGGCCTGCACCATCAGCCCTCCGACGAAGCCGACTGCTGCGCCCGCCTCCGGCGCACCCGCTGTCGCCACCGTATGAAGAGCCAGATGCCAATGCCCAGTGGCACCAGCACGCCCCATGCACTGATGATTCCAACTATAAAATCCTGCAGGGCCTGCCAGCCGTCGCCAAAAGCCGTACCCAGCCGACTCCAGAAGCCGGGCCTGGGTTCACGCTGCCCCTCCAGGGGCCGGTAGAGCGTGAGCATCACCGTCGAGTAGGCAGCCTGCCGACTCAGGTAGAGCCGCTGCGCCTCGGTCGATTCGATTTCCTCCTGCAGGCGGCGCAAACCCTCCTGTACGGCCAGAATGTCCTGCACGTTAGTTGCCCGCTTGAGGAGCTGCTGGTACTGCGCGAGAGCTTCGCGCTTCTGGTTGAGGCGAGCCGTCAGGTCGGCGTAGCTCTGGCCTACGTCCTCGCTGCTAATCTCTTTCTGGGCCACGAAGCGGGCCAGCTCGATGCACTGGCGCAGCAGGCTGTCGAGGCGGGCGGGCGGTACCCGCAGCTCCAGGTAAACGTAGTGTTCCCAGCTTTGGCGTTCCTCGCGCTCGGCCTGAAGCCAGGCACCATGCTGCTGGGCCAGCTGGCGGACGCGGGCTGCGGCTTCGACGGGGTCATCGACCTGCAAGCGCAGCGTGGCGCGGTAGATGCGCATGGCCGGTGAGGGCACATCGAGCGTAGATTCCGGAGAGCTTCCGCCTTCGGTAGCGACCGCTCCTACCGACTGCGTGGACAGCTCGCCCCGCTCGGACGAAGACTCATAGCCTTGGGGGCTGGATGCCGGGGGCGATTCCAGCGTCGGCGGCCCGCTGCCGGGTTTGACATCGCCACCACAGCCTGGCGCAATCAATACAACGAGTGCCTGGAGTAACAGGCCCACAAGCAACGCAGGTCTCATCGGACGGGTTATTGGACTTGTCTGCATGCTGCAAAGCTAGAAAACTGGCTGTTAATTTTGAAAATAAAATTGCCTGCCACAATAAAAAAATAGCAGACACAATTCATAACATATGATCTGTCATTATGCATATGTCCATGACAGGGACTCAATCGGGCCACACAAACGTTCCCCCGATGCGGGGAAATCCCTCAACTTCGTAGTATGAACGCCTTACTCCGCCTGCTGCTGCTGGTGCTGATCCGGACCTACCAGCTGGTCCTGCGGCCCTTTCTGCCACCAGCCTGCCGCTTTACGCCTACCTGCTCGCGCTACGCCTACGAGGCCATCACGAAGTACGGGCCTTGGCGGGGGACGGGGCTGGCTCTGCGCCGCATTGCCCGCTGCCATCCCTGGGGCGGTTCGGGGCACGACCCGGTGCCTTAGGCGCGAAATTTGCTAATTTAACGTGGCGTTAATCCAACCAGCCAAAACCAAACTCTATATCCGTTTTTTCGCCTTTGGGAATGAATCCTATCGCTTCGTTTGTGCGCCATCCTCTGGTTCTGCGGGGGGTGCTTCTGCTCTTCGGTCTGGGCCTGGGTGCGGGCCTGGTCGGCTTTTTTGCCCGACCCGACCGCGACTATACCTTCGAAATCGCCAAAAACATGGACATTTTTGGCAAAATTCTGCGGGAAATCAACCTGAACTACGTCGACGACGTCGACCCCAACCAGCTGGTAAAGGTAGGGGTCGACGCCATGCTCAAGAAACTCGACCCCTACACCAACTACATCACCGCCAGCGAGATCGAAGACTATCAGCTCATCAGCACCGGCCAGTATGGCGGTATCGGAGCTTCCCTCTCGACGATCGACGGCACAACTTTCATCTCCGAAGTCTACGAGAACTGGCCCGCTCACAAAGCCGGTATCATGGCGGGCGACGTGCTGCTGCGCATCGACAACGAAGACCTCAAGGAGAAAAAGTACAACAGCAACCAGGTGCGCGATCTGCTGCGCGGCCAGCCCAAGACCAGCGTCCGGGTAGTCGTGCAGCGCGAGGGCCAGCCCCAGCCCCTGACTTTCGAGGTTGTACGCGAGGATGTCAAGATCGAAAACGTGCCCTTCAGCGGGCGGGTAGCCGATGGCATTGGCTACATCGCCCTCTCACAGTTCACCAAAGATGCCTCGGGCGATGTGCGCAAAGCCTACGAAGCCCTCAAGCAGGGAAATGCACCGCTGCGCGGCCTGATTCTTGACCTGCGGGGCAACCCGGGCGGCCTGCTCTACGAAGCGGTGGCCGTATCGAACCTGTTCGTACCGGCCGGCGAAAAAATCGTCGAAACACGGGGCAAAATGGACGGCTCCTACAAACGCTACGACTCCGAACGCCCCCCCATGGATGCCGAAATCCCGCTAGTGGTGCTGGTCAACGGCTCAAGTGCTTCAGCCTCTGAAATCGTATCGGGGGTCATGCAGGACCTCGACCGCGGCGTGGTAGTCGGTCAGCGGTCTTTCGGCAAAGGGCTGGTGCAGACCACCCGCCCGCTGAGCTACAAAACCCAGCTCAAGATTACGACCGCCCGCTACTATACCCCCAGCGGCCGCTGCATCCAGTCGATCGACTACACACACGGTGAAACCGAAAACGGCGTCCGAAAAGCCGACAGCCTGCGCCAGCAGTTCAAAACCCGCAACGGACGGCCCGTAACCGATGCCGGCGGCATCCTGCCCGACATCGAAGCCAAAGAACCCGAACTCCACAAACTGACCCAAGACCTGCTCAACAAACGGATGATCTTTGACTTCGCCACCCGCTACCGGCGCGAACACCCCGAACTGCCCGCCAGTCCCCGCGACTTCAAGATCGACGATGCCCTCTACACCCAGTTTGTCAACTACGTACGCGAGCGCAATTTCGAGAGTGAATCCAAGTTCACCAAAGACCTGGAAGCCCTGAACAAGACCCTGGAAAAAGAAGCCTACTACGATCAAGTGCAGGCCGAGGTTCAGGCCATCAAGGCCCGCATCGAGCAGCTGCGCAAAAACGACATCTATGCCCACCGCGACGAAATCAGCTACTTCCTGCGCACCGAAATCGTATCGCGCTACCACTTCAAGCGCGGGCGCATCGAGGCTTCCTTCGAAGACGACCCTTACATCAAAACAGCCGTCGAGGTGCTCAACGATCCGGCCCGCTACCGCGGCATTCTCCAGGGCACTGCCAAATAAGCCTCTCCGAACATCGTATCCAACCGTCGGGCGGCCCCAAGGCCGCCTGTTTTTTTTTTCAGGCTCTGCCCCGAGAATGGCCAGCCAGCAGTTTGGCAGCAGGCTGCCTCCCGAAAGCACAAGCCACCCGCGGGGGGTGGCTTGTACGCTAAGGGATCAGCAGATCAGTTTTAATCTCAGCCAGTAGGGCTACGAGACAGCCAGTTCGGCAGGCTGTTCGGCGTAAGCCTCGATGGGCAGGCAACTGCAGACCAGGTTGCGGTCGCCGTAGCTGTTGTTGACGCGGCCCACGGCCGGCCAAAACTTGGAGTCCCGCAGCCAGCCGACGGGCCAGGCAGCTTTCAGGCGGCTGTAACTGTGTTTCCACTCATCGGCCGTTACCTCGGCGCAGGTGTGGGGGGCATTTTTCAGCACATTATCCACCTTGTCGGCACGTCCGTCGATGATTTCCTGAATTTCGTGGCGGATGGCGATCATCGCCTCGCAGAAGCGATCCAATTCGGCCAGCGATTCACTTTCCGTCGGTTCGATCATCATCGTACCGGGAACGGGGAAAGACACCGTCGGCGCATGGAAGCCGTAGTCGATCAGCCGCTTGGCCACATCTTCGACCTCGATACCGGCCGAAGCCTTGAAGGGCCGCAGGTCGATGATGAACTCGTGGGCCACAGCTCCGTTCTCGTTCGTGTAGAGGGGCGGGTAGTGCTCGGCGAGGCGGGCTTTGAGGTAATTGGCGTTGAGGATGGCTATGGCAGTGGCCTGCTTGAGGCCTGCAGCCCCCATCAGGTGGATGTAGGCATAGGAAATGATCAGAATGGATGCACTGCCGTAAGGCGCAGCTGCAACGGGGGTGATGCCTTGGCTGCCGCCCACGCCTTCGACCACCGGATGCTTGGGCAGAAAGGGAGCCAGCTTCTCGACGACCCCAATCGGCCCCATGCCCGGGCCGCCGCCGCCGTGAGGAATGCAGAAGGTCTTGTGCAGGTTGAGGTGGCAGACATCGGCCCCGATGCTCGCGGGGTTGGTAAGCCCGACCTGGGCATTCATATTGGCCCCGTCCATGTAGACCAGACCGCCGTGGTCGTGAACAATCTGGCAGACATCGCGAATGGCTTCCTCGAACACGCCGTGCGTCGAAGGATAGGTAACCATGAGGGCGGCCAGCCGGTCGCTGTACTGTTCGGCTTTGGTCTGCAGATCGAGCAGGTCGATGTTGCCCCGCGCATCGCACTTGACGACGACCACCTCCATGCCCGCCATGACGGCACTGGCAGGGTTGGTGCCGTGGGCCGATGAAGGGATCAGGGCAATGTTGCGGTGGCCCTGCCCGTTGGCACGGTGGTAGGCGCGGATGGTCAGCAAGCCCGTGTATTCACCTTGGGCACCCGAGTTAGGCTGAAGCGATACGGCCGCGAAGCCCGTGATGCCGCAGAGCCAGCGTTCGAGGCTGGCGATGAGCTGGCGATAGCCCTTCACCTGATTGGCGGGCGCAAAGGGGTGAATCTGTCCGAATTCGGGCCAGGTAACCGCTTCCATTTCGGCGGTGGCGTTGAGCTTCATGGTGCACGAGCCCAGCGGAATCATCGAATGAGCCAGCGAGAGGTCGCGGTTTTCGAGCCGCTTGAGGTAGCGCAGCATCTCCGTCTCGCTGTGGTAGCTGTTGAAGACGGGATGCGTCAGGTAGGTCGAGCTGCGGCGCAGGGTTTCGGGCCAGCTCAGCTCGATGCTCCGGTAGAGGTCGCCCAGGTCGGTGAAGCGTCCGCTGTGATCGGCGATATGGCTGAAGATTTCGACCAGGTCGGCGATGTCCTGCAGGCTCGTCGTTTCGTCGACCGAGATGCCGTAGGCGTAATCACCCAAAAGGCGCAGGTTGATGCGCTTTTCTTCCAGCCGCCTGAGCAGTTCCTGCTCTTTCTGACCGGCGTTGTCGGCCAGTTCGACGCGGATGGTATCGAAGTAGTGGGTAGGGCCAACATGGAAGCCCCGCTCCTGCAGGGCCTTGGCCAGCGTACGGGCCATGAAGTGGGTGCGCAGGGCAATCTGGCGCAGCCGCTCGGGGCCGTGGTAGGCGGCGTACATCCCCGCCATGACGGCCAGCAGCACCTGGGCCGTGCAGATGTTGGAGGTAGCTTTCTCGCGGCGGATGTGCTGCTCGCGGGTCTGCAGAGCCAGCCGCAGAGCCGGCTTGCCCTGCGGATCGACCGAAACCCCGACCAGCCGGCCGGGCAGTGCCCGCTTGAACTCGTCGCGGCAGGCGAAAAAGGCCGGGTGCGGACCGCCGTAACCCATCGGAATGCCGAATCGTTGGGCCGAACCCACAACGGCATCGGCTCCCCACTCGCCCGGCGGCGTGAGCAGCGTCAGGGCCAGCAGATCGCTGGCCACGACGACAAAGGCTCCTTTGGCGTGGGCTGCTGCTACGAGTTCGCGGTAGTCGTGTACCGAACCTTCGGTGGTCGGGTACTGGAGCAGCAGCCCGAAGCCCTCGAAGCTGCCTGGAAGCTTGACCAAGCCCCCGGGCTGGATGCGCAGCTCGATGCCCAGCGGTTCGGCACGTGTCTGAAGCACGGCCAGGGTCTGGGGGTGCACATCTTCCGATACATAAAAGGCATTCGAGGCGTTTTTGCCCCGCGACTGGTTGTAGAAGAGGGTCATGGCCTCGGCGGCAGCCGTGCTTTCATCCAGGAGCGAGGCGTTGGCAATGTCCATTGCCGTCAGGTCCATGACCATGGTCTGAAAATTGAGCAGGGCTTCGAGGCGGCCTTGGGCAATTTCAGCCTGATAGGGGGTATACTGGGTGTACCAGCCCGGATTTTCCATCACGTTGCGCAGGATGACCGGCGGCGTGTAGGTGCCGTAATAGCCCATGCCAATATAACTGCGGTATATTTGGTTCTGGCTGGCCAGTTCTTTGAGGTGGGCCAGCACCTGGGCCTCGCTCAGGGCCGGAGGCTGCTGCGTCAGCTGGGCGATGCGTATGGCATTGGGAACAGCCTTGCGCAGCAGGCTGTCGAGGTCAGGCTCACCCAAAAGGGCCAGCATTTTCGCCTGGTCGGCAGGGCTGGGGCCGATGTGGCGGTCTACAAAATGATCGGGATGTTCGTAGGGCGCAGTCGTGGACATTGCAGGAACGGGAGAAGGAAGCCAAATAAAGTCGAAAGTTAGGAGGCGGCACAATACGATGCAGCAGCCCCTTTCAACACTTTAAACGTGGATTATGAATTTTCGTTTCTAAATGAAAGGTCAAGCCCGTTCGTCCAGCAGCTCGGCTTCGAAGCCGGCCTCATCGAGGGCGGCAGCAACGGCTTCGGGGGCCACGTCGCCGGAAACGGTCAGGATTCGCTCGGGCACTTCAAGATCAACCGACCAGCTTTCGGCCCCTAGGGCATCGAGGGCGGGACGGGCGGCCGCGAGGCAGTTGCCGCAGTTGAGAGTCGTGCGGTAGCGTCGGGTTGCAGGCATGGGTTTTCGTCGGGTACAGGCTCCGCTGCAGGGGGCGGCCATACTTTTCATCCAAATATAGCGAAACTCAACGGGATGGCTGCCTGCCGATGACGCAAGCCGAGCGATGAGGCTGTGAGGCTCGTAGGGGGCATTGGGCGCAGTGGCAACATCCTCTCTAAAGTAATCCTGCCGCGCCAATCCGGTGATTCCTCGGCGAGACCGCCCTGCCCGGTGAAACCTGCAGCTGAATGCTGCCCCCTCTGCAGCGAGCAGGCCCTCTGCCGCGCGAAGGTTCGGGGCGGCTTCGGCCGCGGCCTCTGGTTCGAGGTCGGCATACCAATTCTGATTATAGAAGCCCTAAAGAATGAAAAAGAATGAATTCGGCTTACGTCCCTGATGAACCGCCCCACAGTCAATATTGTGCGTTTCTAATTCAGAAGGAAATGGCACTAAATCCATGATTTGATCGGCTTCAATACTTCCAGCTGCCAATAAATCAAAATAAAAAAGCACTCGTAAAGGATGCTGTGCAATTTGGAGGAAGTCAGGCGGAAGGGACGTCAGAGCAGCATGCGCAGGGGATTTTCGAGCAGGTGCTTGACGGTCTGCAGAAATTCGGCCCCGACCGAGCCATCGACGACGCGGTGATCGCACGAGAGGGTCACCTTCATGATGCTGGCCACGCGAATTTTGCGCTGTCCGTCACGCATGACAAAACGGGGTACCTCTTCGATACCGCCTACGGCAAGGATGCAGCTGTCGGGCGGGTTGATGATCGCCGTAAACTGGTGGATGCCGTACATGCCCAGATTCGAGATCGAGAAGGTATTACCTTGGTAATCTTCGGGTTGCAGCTGGCGGTTGCGGGCTTTTTCGGCCAGCTCGCGTGCTTCGCTGGCAATGGTGGCCAGCCCTTTGCTATCGGCCTGCCGGATGACCGGCACCACCAGACCGCCTTCGATAGCAACCGCCACACCAATGTTGACCACGTGGTGGTAGCGGATCGACTCGCCGAGCCAGCTGGCATTGATCTGGGGGTGCTTGCGCAGGGCCGAGGCGCAGGCCTTGATAATGAGATCGTTGAAGGAAATCTTGACATTGGACTCTTCGTTGAGCCGCTTACGGATGCCTTGGGCCGCCGTCATGTCGATTTCCATCGTCAGGTAATAGTGCGGGGCCGTGTATTTGCTTTCGCTCAGGCGACGGGCGATCGTTTTGCGCATCTGGCTCAGGCCCACATCTTCGTAGCTTTCACCCGAAAAGACGGGGGCTGAAGCCGGCACAGGCTGGGCCGCGGGTGCCGGTCCGGCTGCCAGTACCTGCTCCAGGTCGCGCTTGACGATCCGTCCGGCATCGCCGCTGCCCTGAATGCGGCTCAGATCGATACCTGTTTCACGGGCGATGGCCTTGGCCAGCGGGGATGCTTTGATGCGGGCCTCCTCAGCGGGTAGAGTCTGGGGAGACGGAGCCACAGGCTGCGGGGCAGGGGCTGCCGCCTGGGGAGCAGACGGAGCGGGTGCAGCGGCCGGAACCGGTGCGGCGGGGGCTGCCCCGCCTTTGCTGGCGCGGTACTCGGCCACGATTTTGGCCGCATCTTCACCCGGACTGCCGACGATGGCCAGCAGGTCGCCTACCGGTACGCTGCCGCCCGCATCGGCACCCACCCAAAGCAGGGTGCCGTCGAAGTAGCTTTCCAGTTCCATCGTGGCCTTGTCGGTTTCGACTTCAGCCATTATTTCACCCGCCGAAACGGTATCGCCTACCTTTTTAAGCCAGCTGACGATCCGCCCTTCGGTCATGGTGTCGCTCATCAGCGGCATTTCAATCAGTTCTGCCATAGTTTTGTGCTGGGACTTCGTGCGCCCGAATCGCTCGCTAAATTAGCAAATGTTAGCCCAACCGCACCGCCACCTCGCTGCAGACGCCGATCCCGACTTGTGGAGGGACGAGATCAAAATCTACTTTGGCACCTGGAGGTTGATTTTTGGTGCGTTTATGTTGTTTTTTATTTATAGCGGCTACAAAGAAAGCTTTATTTTATTGAATAACCAAGGATTAGAGGATTTCGATGGCCTGATGGTCTTTTTGACTCACTTGGGTGATTCCGGCGTAGCCGGAGCAGTGCTGGTACTGGCAGGCTGGAAGCGCAAACCCGACTGGGTGGTTTTGGGCCTGCTCAGTCTGATCTTGTCGGGAATTATGGTTCAGGTATTAAAAAACTTTGCTTTTCCAGATTGGGATCGCCCCTTGTCTGTTTTCACCGATTCGACTAGTTTTCGCTATCTGATGCCTGAGCCACTACGGCACCGGAGTTTTCCTTCGGGTCATTCAACCAGTTGTGCAGCTGTCGGCTGGTTTATGTCAGCTATTTTTTCTCGTAAAG
>CALDDN010000077.1 GCA_937936615.1 uncultured Bacteroidia bacterium
TAACCCCCTTCATCAAATCCTCTTCACTCCAGCCTTTCAAAGAACTTCTCCTTAAAAACCCCTCGAAAATTCCTCCCCCGCATTTGAGGACACAAAGATCAACCAAAATCCTCAATCCGCCAAAACTAAACAGAAGAAAAATTGTGTTAATTTTTTGTTAACAACCTGTTTTGTTTCATTTGTTCATACAACAGGGCGGGCAGAGTACGCGAAACGGATTGCCAGCACGTGCCTGATCTAGAACTCCTTGCCGAAACTCAGCGCAAGCCTTGGTGCTGTCAGGCTGCCATCTTCAACTCCCCAACCCAAGTCGGCATGCAACAGATAACCAACCAGAACCATGCGGAAACCCGTGCCAAAGCCTACCAAAAAGGGGCTTTTGAGGCTGCGGACTGTAATGCTCAGCGGGGGTCGGTCGATTCGGTTCACGTCGATGGGGTTGCGTTGCGAAAAGGGGTTGCCCTCGCGCCAGGTGGTGCCCAAATCCATGAAGACCGTCCAGAGCAGGGTGTAACCCGGTCGCGTCGAAAGCAGCGGGGGCATCATGCGGTTGATGGGGTAGCGCAGCTCGACGTTCAGCAGGCCAAAATGAGTGCCGTTGCGGGCATTGAGGTTGAAGCCACGCATGGGCTGGACGAACTGTATGAAGTGAAGTTGCTCGAGGTGATCGGCCTCGACAGGCAGCTGGTCTTTGTTGTCCCACTGACGGGTCATCCAGTTGGGCCAGCCACCCAGCATGTACTTGGGACGGTCGTGTCCGATGAATGCCCCAGCCGAGAGCCGAACGGCCAGATTGAACTCAGCCAGCAAAGGAACATAAGCTCGCCCGTCGAAATAGACCTCTGAGAACGACTGATCGCGACGCGAAATGCTGTAATGGCTGCGCCCCCCCAGCTGGACGCGCCAGCCGGCTACGGGGAAATGGTCGCGTTCGCGGGTGCGATCCTGAATGTAGCTCAGGCCACCGAGCAGCGAAGCCGACAAGGCATCGTTATCGTTAATGCCACGGTCGATGAGGTTAATGTCGCGCCGCTCAAAATGCAGAAAATCGACATCGGCCACCACGCGCGACCAAGGGTCGATACGCAAACCCGCGCTGAACTGCGGGTTCCAGGTGATGAATCGATAAAAGCCCGGCTGCTCGAAAAGCCGCTGCTGACGCTCGAAGCCCAGCTCATAAGTCGTACGGCCACGCAGCCACTGATAGCGGCTCCACATGTCGTGGCTGTTCAGATCGTTGAAAAGGCGAAAACCTCCCGAAAGGCGGTATTCGCGAAACGGGTCTTCGGCCCAGACTTCATTTTGCAGGGCCAGACCAAAGATGGGATCAAAATAAGCCACCGTCCGGTAGGCCTGCTGATTAAGGCTGTAGGTTCGAGCACCAGCCCGCAGGGATTTGATCGAATCGACGGGTGGCAGCTCGGGGGCGGCTTCGCGAACGACATCGGCCAGGCTGCGGCGAGGCGGACCCGGTGTACGGCGGGGCCGGTCGATGGACTTTTCTTCTTCGTCGAAGACGTAGAAACGGACCCGATGTCTGGTGGTAGTATCGGAAACGATGCTGTCGGTGGGTGGTTTCAAACGTTTTAGGGCACTGTCGAAGCGGGCAGCTTCGCGCTCGCGCTCCTCGCGGCGGCGGCGGCGTTCCTCGGCAGCACGCTGGTCCTCTTCCTGTTTTTTGACTTTACGCTGGGCGTAGGGGGTGCGGCGCAGAGCAAAGCTGCGGCCTTCGTCGAGGGTGTCGGCCAAAAAGTAGCGTGGACGACCATTTTCGTACAGGCCGAGCAGGGTCCGCTTACCCGCCCGCGACCATTGGGCCACGCCCTGGCGGTACTGGGTCATGAGGGCAGGGGGCGTTTCGTCGCCCAGGTGGCGGCTCAGGTCGTTGAGACCGCGCACATCGCTCAGGTACTGCAGGCCGTTAGGACCGGCTACGGGCTGCGTTTCGTCGATATGGGGCGTGGCCGTTATGCGCCGCAAGGTATCGGCCCGTTCGAAGGGGGCATCGATGCGATAGATGTCGAAACTGTTGCGCACAAAGCCGACGCCGGGCTTACGGTCCTTGGCTACCAGTGCCGTATCCCGATTCGACTGAAAGAAAATGGCTTTGCCATCGGGCTGCCACGTAGGGGCCAGGTCGTCGTAGGCATCACGGGTGAGCTGCTGCATACGACTGTTGCGCACCTCGAACAGAAAGATATCACTCTGGCCAAAGCGATTGGCGGCAACGACCAGCTGCCTGCCGTCGGGCGACCACTCGAGGTGGCTCACCCAGTCGGCCAGACCTTTAAGCCAGATGAAAGAACCTTGCTGCGCCCGCAGATCGTAAAAGTAAATGATGGTGTACTTGTCCTTGGGCAGGCAGGCTGCAAGGGTCTTCCCATCGGGGCTCCAGCCAATACCCAGTTGCTGGCGGTAGAGGGCTGGATTGAGCACGGGCGGGGTCGGTCCCCAGATGACGGTTCGGGCAGCTTTGCGCCGGTCGTAGAGCACCAGGCGGATGCGGTTGGTGCGGGTCAGGGTAATGCCTGCCACCACTGGATGCCTAGGATTGGCCGCCACAGCTACCGGTATTTCACTGCCCTTCTCCAGCGGGATGTAATTGCTTTCGGAGCGCACATCCAGACCGTCGGGTGTGGAGTAGTTTTCGACGCAGAAGGCCCGCCACTTGGCGGTGATCGATTCGAGCGAATAGCCGAAGACGGCGCGAAAGCCCGATTCGACTGACCGCGTCAGCCGCATCATGTAGACCAGCTCGGCGATCTTACGGCTGCCATGTTCCACGTCCAGTGCATGCCAGAATGATTTCTGCACCACACGCGCCAGCGGGTCGCCGGTATGGTCGTCGACCAGCTTTTCGATCTGCCGCGGCTGCAGGCTGAACATGATCGACTCGTCGCGTACGCCCCAGCCCTCACCCAGGTAGGCACTGAGGCCTGTCAAAAACCATTCAGGCAGGTAAAGATTGAGCCGGTTGTAAACAGTACCTCGCTGCTCGTGGCTCAGGAACATGTTCTGCAGCATGGCCCGCAACACGGCAGTACGCACCTGCTCGTTGAGGCCGCGATAGGTTCCCGGATAATAGATAGGAACCTGCTCCAAAGGCCAGGGGCCGTTATAGGGCGAAAAAATGCCGTGCACATTCTGCGCATGGTAATCGAAAGGCTGGTAGAAACGTCCGCCCAGTTCGCGATGATTCGTGGCCACGGCATCGGAAAAGTACTTGGGATCGGGGTAAAGATGCAGCCGAACCGGTGTACTCATCTTGTACTCAAAAAACTGCGACCATTCGCGAAGGGCTTCGATACCCAGGCGCAGGGTGCGCTCACCCATTGCCCGCCCGTCGGTATAGAAGACCCATACGTCTGAATGAGCCACGTAATACCACGTTCCCAGGTCGCTGCGCAGTGGCTGGTTGGCACCAGCCACACGCTCGCGCTGGCCGTAAGCCGATGCCCCTTCTAAAACGACCACCACAAGGGCCAGAATGAACGCGCGAATCTGCATGCTTAGGTATGGCGGGGAAAGGCGAATTTGGACCTGATATCTGAATTCAGGCAGCCACCGATCAGTTCAAAACCGGCATCGAGTCCGAATTGCGCTATGGCAAAAACGTTATCTGTGCTAAAGTTATCAAAAAAACTTGCTCAATCTACTTCAAATTGATTTGCTGGCATACGACAAGGCAAATCCCCTAATCGATCCCCACGCTCAGCATCCACTCACGTATCCGGAGGTCGACAATCAGATCAGTCTCGCGGACGGGGCGGGTCAGCACCAGGTTTTGCAAAGCTCGGCAGCGGCTCAGGGCCACGTAGAGCTGCCCATGGGCGAAGGCACCGCTACCCAGGTCGATGGCGGCTCTTTCGTAGGTTTTGCCCTGGCTTTTGTGGATGGTGATGGCCCGCGCCAGACGCACGGGCAGCTGCCAGAGTGCCCCACGAACTTTGGGTTTCCAGCGGCCCTCTTCGGAATTGTAGTCCATGCGGTAAGCTTCCCACTTTTCGTAATCGACCTCCAGGTATTCGGGTTTGGGAGTTCGGGGCACCTCTACTGTTATTTTGTCCACATCCAGATCGATGACCCGCCCCAAGGTTCCATTCTGCCAGCTGCCGGTTTTATTTCGCACAAACATGACCTGTGCCCCCTCTTTGAGATGGAGATCGGTATCGACGTTGGCATGCTGGACAGGGAAATCGCCCTCGAGCCGGGCCGGATAGGTCTGCACCTTGCCCGGCAGGGCGTTCAGGTAATATGAATTGAGCCGCTGGGCCTGCCAGTTGGTAGTGGTCAGCACCAGGTACTCGTCCGATTGAGGATCGATGGCTGCCGGTTCTACGCGACTGTTGAGCAGCTCCCAATGGCTCGGGGCCAGTTGGCCCACACGCACAGCCTGCAACAGGTCGAGGAAATCGGAGTCGGTCTGGCGGTAGATGCGTTTCAGCTCATGCAGGCGCGGAGTCCAGTTCTGAAACACCCTGGCCGAAAAGAAGAAGGGGGAGTGATATTCGAGCAACTCGGGGCCGGGCTCGTCGGAGGGCTTGTTTTCAACGGGTGGCAGCTGAAAGAGATCGCCTACGAGGATCATCTGCACCCCGCCAAAAGGCCGGTCGCGGCGCGGGCCATTGAGGCGCAGCGACTGATCGACGGCATCGAGAAGCTGAGGCGAGACCATCGAAATCTCGTCGATAACCACACATTCAAGTTCACGCAGTGCATTGCCCCGGAGCTTGCAGGGCTGCAGGTACTGGAAGGGGGGCTTGAAACGAAAAAAACTATGCAGGGTTTCCCCCCCGATATTGAGGGCGGCCATGCCGGTTGGAGCCAGAAAGGCGATATTCTTGCGTGAATTGCGCCGCAGTAAGCGCAGGAGGGTTGTTTTACCGGTTCCTGCCCGCCCGAGGATGAGCCAGCTCTCGTTCGACTGCTCGATCGCAGCGGCCAGGTGGCGCAACTTGGGGTCTACATTAGCCATCGACAGCCACTAGTAAGCAATTCGATCATTAGACCAAGTTCTGTTCAGGAACAGAACAAACAGCCTTCACTACCCAATATTCCACGCAAGACCAAGAGAGCAGATGCCCTGACAAGCCATTTGAGCTATAAGTCAAATTTAATTGATACATTTTTTGGCCTACTGATTAAACCTTAGATACCAGCTGAAAAATCCACATCAAACACAAGTCCAAAGCTAACTTTCCTCCCGGTTTAGCGTTAATTAAACATGCGTTTTACGTTAAGAATAGCTAAATTTGTAAGGTAGAGGCGGAGTGCTATCCGTTCAGATTTGATATGAAAAACATCGTCTTACTTGTCTGCTCTCTGTTGCTGCTGACAGCAGCTGCACAAGCCCAGAATGTGGGGATTGGCGACCCCGCTTCTCCTTTCACGCCAGCCCAGCGGCTCCACCTGAAAGGCAACTTCCTGCTGGAAGACGGCGACTTCCGTCCGGGCAATCAACCCGGTACAGCCGGCCAAGTGCTGACATCGGCAGGGCCTAACCAGCCCCCTACCTGGACCACCCCAAGCGGAGCCTCGCTCAACGGGACTATCAACTACGGCACCCGGTGGACTTCCAATACCGACATCGGTATCGGACGGATTATGGACAACAATACGAGCGTACATATCGCTTCACAAGGCGTGGCCGAGCCTTTTACTCTCAATCCGGACAACAATGTATTCATGCAGGTTACGTCGGTGCGCCCCCGCAGCGGAACGCAGCCTACCGACCCAGGACCTCAATCGATCGCGCTGCAAGCGACTTCAACCGACTCGGTAGGCGTCAAAGGTGTATCGACCAATTCAACCGGCATGTGGGGCCAGACAGCTGGTGCAGGCGACGAGGGGGTTTACGGATTAAATACGAGTGATGGTTTTGCGATCGGGATTTATGCTGAATCGGGCGTGGACAATGTCGCCAACAACACCAATTTCTCCTATGGTGTTTGGGGTGTTACTGGCCGAAACAATGCACCCAACTTAACTGCCATTCTGCCTGGCTATCCGGGCAGTTTGCTTAACTCATCCGGTATTTACGGGGTTAACGACGGCATTTCGGTAGCTCACAGCCTGCAAGGACTTGCCCTGACGGATGCGGGAGGAGCCGCGGGCGCATACAACATTGTACTTCCTAGTTTCGACAACCTGCCTAATTTGAACTTGGCTGCGAATGTATCGGGCCTGCGGTCGGACAACTGGATCGGTCGGGGAAATGCTTTGCTTGGTGTAACCAGCCTGCTGGGTACGCTGGACAAGCAAAATCCTACGCTGGGAGGAACAAGTGCGGTTGGTGGAACCACTTTTATGATGGCTACCTTCAGCCACGGCGTTCAGGGTTTCGCTTCCAACACGGGCGATGCCGCCGCAACCGGTAACCCCGTAACCGATGGACCGGGTCTGGCCAATCCGGCAACCCAAGGCCGCACCATGGGGGTCATGGGCATCACCAACTCAAAAGGCCGGAATTCGGCTGGTGTCTATGGAATAGCCCGCTACACCGGCGATCAGCCCAACTATGGTGTTATTGGCGTTGGCTACAGTGGTGCGGCTTTGACAGCGGGTGTCCTTGGTACTGATTCGGATGACCTGCTGGCACGCACGGACCTGACCAACAACACCCAGCTTGGCCCCTCGCCACTGGCTTATGGGGTCATTGGCCGCAGCCAACAGAACATTGGCGTATTTGGCACCCACTTGGCCAATACCGGTGACCAGCCCGGCGTTCTGGGGGAAACCAACACAAGAGACCCGTACTCCTCTGGTGTTCAAGGGATTGTCCGTTCGGCAACGGCCAGCGACCCCAGCGAGCCTTCGTATGGCGTTTACGGATTGAATCTCATGAATGCTCTGGGAGCCACAGGGGTGTACGGCTTCATTTCCGATAATACGGCCACAAATGCCGTATACGGCGTAACGGGCGACAACAACAACGAACGCGATGGCTCGGCCGGTGTCTTCGGCCGGTCGGCAGTGGCCCAAAGCAGCGGCCGCACGTATGGGGTATATGGCGTTTCAGCGAGTGGAGCGGCTGCCGGAGCCGGTGTATACGGCGAATCGAGCGCAACTGGAGCAGCCAACCCCACCTACGGGGTCTATGGCATCACCAGCAGTTCCAACGCGAACTCGGCAGGGGTATACGGTGGAACCCAAGGCCAGCCCAACGCCAATGCAGGCTGGTTCCAAGGTAACGTTCGCGTAACTGGCGATCTGGATGTAACCGGCACCAAAAACTTCCGGATCGATCATCCCCTCGATCCGGCCAACAAGTACCTGAACCACGCCTGCATCGAAGCTCCCGAAGCTCTCAACCTCTATACAGGCATCGTAACTACGGATGCCAACGGCATCGCGACAGTGGAACTGCCCAACTATTTCGAAGCCCTCAACACCAATTTCCGCTACCAGCTGACCTGCATCAATCAGTTTGCACAGGCCATTGTAACCCAAAAGATCACCAACAACCGCTTCGTCATCCAGACCGACAAGCCGAATGTGGAGGTAAGCTGGACGGTTACGGCCACGCGCAACGATCCGGCCTACCGTCTGGCTGCAAAGCCTGCCGAAACGGAGAAAGAACCCGAAAACAAGGGCCGCTACCTCAACCCTGCCGCCTACAATCAGCCCCGTGAACTGGGCATCGGCTACACCGATGTTTCGAGCAACCCGGGCATGCTTGTCAAGCAACCCAAAGACATTCCGGCCCTGCGAATCAACCCCAAGGAAATCTGGGAAAATCAGCCCAAGCCTGAAATTGATTACAATAAAGTGCTCGATAATCACGTGCGCCAGCTCCAAGGCCTGCCCGTTGATAACGGCGGCGTAGAGGATGTGTACCCCATCACCCTGCCGGGGAATGTACAGCCCACACCAGCTTACGAGCAGCTGAGCCGGAAGAAAAACCATCGTTGATCTTTAGATCGTATACGGAACGACCTGCCCAATCGTCCGCCTCATCCGGCGGACGATTTGTTTTTTGTAACTTAAGCCCAAAAGCCACCCGATGATCCCAACACACGACCTGGCCTTCTTCGTGGACTACTACCACCTGACGATGGCTCAAGGCTTTTTCTATGCCCAGCAGCACGAACGCCGCGCCCGCTTCGACTACAGCTTCCGAAGTCTGCCATTCGACGGGGGCTATGCTGTTTTTGCAGGCTTGGGCAAGCTCCTGCCTCTACTGCAGGATGCCTTCAAGTTCCATCCCCAGCAGTTAAGATTTCTGCGGCAGCAAGGTTTTAAAGACGAGTTTCTCGATTACCTGGCCTCGTTCAAGTTCAAGGGCGATATCTACAGTGTACGCGAGGGCGAAGTGGTTTTTCCCCATGCTCCCCTACTCTATGTTGAAGGCCCGCTGGTCGAGTGCCTGCTCATCGAAACCCTGCTACTCAATCAACTGAACTTTTCGACCCTCATCGCCACCAAAGCGGCGCGGCTGCGCCATGCTGCCGAAGGACGTCAGGTCGTCGAATACGGGCTGCGGCGTGCCCAAAGTTGGGGGGGGCTGACGGCCTCGCTTTCAGCCTGGATCGGCGGCGTACAGGGCACCTCCAACGTCTGGGCCGCCTACGAATACGGCATTCCCCTCAGTGGTACGATGGCCCACGCCTGGGTGCAGGCCTTCGACTCGGAACTGGAGGCCTTCCGTACCTACGCCAACCTCTACCCCGACCGCTGCGTGCTCCTCGTCGATACCTACGATACCCTCAAGAGCGGCCTGCCCAACGCGATTAAAGTAGCCAAAGAACTGGAAAGTCAGGGGCACCGGCTGCAGGCTATCCGACTCGACAGCGGCGACCTGGCCCAGCTCTCGATTGCCGCCCGCCGCCTGCTCGACCGTAACAAGCTGCACTACGTCCGGATCGCCGCCTCGAACGATCTGGACGAAAAGCTGATTCGCAGCCTCATCGCTCAGGGAGCCAAAATCGACATCTTCGGCATTGGCACCAACCTCGTAACAGCTAAAGACAGTCCTGCACTGGGAGGGGTATACAAGCTGGCGGCGGTCGATGGTCAGCCACGCGTCAAGGTTTCGGAGAATATATATAAGGTAAACCTGCCCGGCTCCAAAAAACTGCTGCGCTGGGTCGACGATGCAGGCCACTTTCGGGCCGATGGCATCATTCTGGCTGACGAAGAAACGCCCAAAAAACTCTACGACCCCTTCCTCAACGACCAGACCACTGAGCTGGGTCGCTGGATGGCTACCGAAATCCAAGAACAGGTTCTCAAAAGCGGCAAGCTGCTGACGACCCTGCCAAGCATCGCGGAAAGCGTGGAATTTGCCCAAAACCGACTGGCCCAGCTGCCTGAACCCCACAAACGCTTTGAATACCCGCACCGCTACCCCGTGGGCATCAGCCGCAACCTGCAACAGCTACGCTCCCGCCTCATCCGCAGCCGCAACCATTAAGATCTAGTTTTCGACAGCCCCTCATCCGATTGGCCCTTCGAATGGATTTAGACAGGCTGCAAAGTCGTTACTTTTGTACTGGGTTTATTTTTTATCTAGAATCGAGAATAACTGATTGAATTCGAATCCGATCGAAAGACAAATCCTGCTGGAAGACATCGACCCGATGTACCTATATGGAGTCAACAACTCCAATCTGGAATTGATCCAGCGGGCCTACCCCGACCTGAAGCTCATCGCCCGTGGCAGCACGATTCGGGCCTTGGGCGATCCGGAGAAACTCAAAGCCCTGCAGGGCCTGATCGACAGCCTGCTGACCGAAATCCGCCTGCGCGGCCCTGTCGACTCGCAGCGGGTTTCCGAGATTCTACGCCGTCGCCGGGAAGGACTGCCCCCCGCGTCGCACTCGACAGCCAAGGAAGACGGAGTCATCGTCTACGGCCACAACGGTACGAAGGTCATCGCCAAAAGCCCGGGCCAGCAGCGCATGGTCGAGCTTTCGGAACAAAACGACGTTTTGTTTGCCATCGGCCCGGCAGGTAGCGGAAAAACCTACACAGCAGTTGCTTTAGCTGTACGTGCTCTCAAGATCAAGGCGGTAAAGAAAATCGTGCTGGTGCGCCCAGCCGTCGAAGCAGGTGAACGCCTGGGCTTCCTACCCGGCGACATGAAAGAGAAAATCGATCCCTACCTGCGCCCTCTCTACGACGCACTCGAGGACATGATCCACCCCGAAAAGCTCAAGCACTACCTCGAGCGCAACATCATCGAAATCGTTCCGCTCGCCTTCATGCGGGGGCGCACACTCAACAACGCGTTCATTATTTGCGACGAAGCCCAGAACGCAACCGAGATACAGCTCAAAATGATGCTCACCCGCCTGGGCCTGCAATCGAAAATCATCATCACGGGCGACATGACCCAGATCGACCTCCCTAAAAGCATCCGATCGGGTCTCATTCAATGCACCCGCATACTGAAGGACATCGAGGGCATAGGTTTTATCCACCTCAACGAGTCGGATGTGGTACGCCATCCAATCATCAAACACATCCTTCGGGCCTACGAAAAGGCGGAAGGTGAGGCCGAACAGCGCAGCCGCGACCGCAAAGCCGCTGAAAACGACACTTCCATCCAAGCACCAGCTTCCGATTGGCCTCCGACCAAGTCGGCATGACCCGAACCGATGACCTGGGCCGAACTTTCACGTGGAATGGCCCGCCCCGACGCATTGTCAGCCTCTGCCCCTCACAAACCGAGTACCTCTATGCGCTCGGCCTCTCCGACCGCATTGTGGGTCGCACGCGGTTTTGCATTCACCCCCAACCGGCTGTTGCCCGCGCCCGCCGCATTGGCGGCACCAAGGACGTGGATCTGACCCGCATCCGCGCTCTGCACCCCGACTTCATCCTTGCGGAACAGGAGGAGCAGCGGCGCGAGACCGTCGAGCTGCTGGCTCGTGAATACCCCGTGGCCGTTACACGGGTCGAAAACGTGGCCGACGGCCTGAGCATGCTGCTGACCGTCGGTGAATGGGTGGGGTGCGATGCCATGGCCCGCGTCTGGCATGGACGGATTGCGCGTGCCTTTGGAACCATCGCAAAAGCCCCGCCCCTGCGCACCGCCTACCTGATCTGGAAAAACCCGTGGATGGGTGTTGGCCCGACAACCTACATCGATTCGGTACTTGCCCATTTGGGGCTGATCAACGTATGGAATGAAAAGATGGAGCGATACCCCAGCTTTGAACTGGCCGATCTCAAGACGCTAGGCCCAGAACTCGTTTTGCTGTCGTCGGAGCCTTACCCGTTCCGGGCCAGGCATGTAAGCGAGATTGCAGCTGCAGTACCTGCAGCACGGGTACTGCTCGTCGATGGCGAATGGTTCAGCTGGTACGGAGTCCGGATGTGGGCGGCTGCCGATGCCTTGCAGCAGCTCGTACGGCAGCTCAAGCGTTCAGGCTTCTAATGGGGCAGACGGTCGCGCAGAGCACCGTAAAGCAGCGTTCCAAGCAAGGCACCGACGATGACGATCCCCACCGACAGAAAGCCGCTGCTGAAAAGGATGAACATCGGAGCCGGACACGCCCCCGTTAAAGCCCAGCCAAGGCCAAAAATCGTTCCGCCAACCAAATAGCGAACTATCGACATTTGTTTGGGGGCAACCTCGATGCGCTGCCCCGTCAGGCTGCGGGCTTCGGCCCGGCGGATGAGGTAGAGCGCACTGGCTCCCAAAACAACAGCCGTCCCGATGACTCCGTACATATGAAACGACTGAAACCGGAACATCTCCTGAATCCGATACCACGAAATGACCTGCGCTTCGATGAGGGTCCAGCCGAAAAGCAGGCCCAAAACCAGATAGCCTGAATATATGAACAGTTTCTTCACAAAAAACTATTTTATGATTTTTACTCGGTATTTTTAAAAAATGGTCCAATAAAAACCTAGAGCAGACGCACAATAACCGGAAGCAGAACGTGAGTCAAGAGCAAACCGCCCGCAAAAAAGCCGATCACTGCAATGAGCGAAGGCAACTGCAGATTGGAAAGGCCTGAAATGGCATGACCCGAAGTACAGCCCCCGGCCCAGCGGGTGCCGAAACCAATCAGTAAGCCGCCCACCAGCAGAATGAGGATACGTGGACCGGTACCTTCCCCGTTCAAATCGAACCATTCGGGTGGCAGCAGGCTGCCATGGTCGGTCGAGAAACCCAGTTGTTCCAGGGCTTGGCGGGTAGCAGGCGAGATGACTTCGGGCACTGGATCAAAGCCTTTGCTCACCGCGGTCAATACGCCCGCCAGCATGGCACCTGCCAGAAAAACGAGGTTCCAGGATTCGCGTTTCCAGTCGAAATTAAAGAACTCGAACCAGCGGCCCGCCCCGCCTATGGTGCACATCGTACGCATGTTTGAAGAGATGCCCAAAGTTCTACCAAGAAATAGCAGACCAACGAGTACCAAGGCAATCAGAGCACCCGCCAGGTACCAGGGCAAAGGCTGCGCGGTGGTCGCTTGGGCAACAAATAGGCTGAAGGTCATATTGAATCGATCCTGAATGAATGGAAAAAGTCAAAGATGGAAGGTCAGCACAGGTTTAAACAGGTGGTTGACGATGCGACTGGAAATGCTGCCATGCAGCAGACGGTACCATGAACTGCGGTCGCGCGTACCTAAGGCTACGAGGTCGATTTCGTGCTGCTGCACAAAGCGCACTACCGCTTCCTCGACGTCGGTGCCGGGCAGGACGTGGTGTACGACGCGATCCAACCCTTGCTGACGGGCAAAAGCCGCCATTCGCTTATCGAGCTGAGGTTCTGCCGTCCCGACCTTGAGTAGATGAACCTGTGCACCGTCCAGCTCGCTGAACCAGCGCAAAGTTGGCAGAGGGCCAGCGGGAAGCTCCGTAAAATCATTGATTACCAACAGATTGCGCAGCAACAAATCGCTCCGGTCGCATTTGAGAGTCAAAAGCGGTACCCTGATCTCATGAAGAACGTGTTCGGCATTGGAACCAATGAGGCGTTCGTGCCAGCCGTGGTCGCCTGCCGTACCCATGACAATCAGCTCGATTGCCTGCGAGGAACAGACTTCGGCAATCGCACCGATCAACTCTCCGGATCGAACATGTACTTGGGTTTCCGGGCCATAGGGCTTGGCCCAATCGCGATAGCGAACTTCTGATTGCTGGCAGGTCTGTTCCCAAGCTTTGAGGTCGAGGCTGTCATCGAAAATACCAGCCGTTGCGCCGAGGGGTAAAGGCACGACATGCAGCAGGTGGAGACGGGCACCGCAGCGCTGCGCGAGCCGGAAAGCCAGATCGCTGGCATGGCGGGCGACTTCGCTGCCATCGACGGGCACGAGGATGGACTGCGGCCCCTGCGGGGCAGTGGCTTTCAGGTTCTCGATTTCAGGGCGGCTTTCCATGTAGCGTAGCCTCCGGTCAAGTTATAAACGTGTTCAAAGCCGTTAGCTTTGAGCACCGAAACAGCCGCTGCGCTGCGGTTGCCGCTGCGGCAGTAAACCAAAATCAAGGCCTCGCGATCGAGCTGGTCGATCTGCTGAGCAAATCCCGGGGCCATGAAGTCAATGAGCTGGGACTTGGGGAGATGGCCTTGTGCGTGTTCGGCTGATGTGCGTACATCGAGCCAGATGACCCGTTCGTGCTGGGCAAGCAGAGCCGGTAACTGATCAGGGCGCAGGTTGCTGGCGCGATTCAAGCCTAGCAAGGCAGAGAGAAAGCCCATGAGAATGTAATTGTATTTAGTTAAAAACAAATTTTAATACATGAAGACAAAAAAGGACTTACGTCCCGCAGGATCGGGCACAATTGACGATTTGAAGCAGTGCCGGCTCAACCAGGGCGTATTCGATGGAGGAACCGTTGCGTCGCGTGCTGAGCAGCCCCATCAGGCGCATGCGTGTCAGGTGATGTGAAACGAGCGAGTGGTCCATTTCGTCATCGACCAGTTGCTTGATTTGACCCACGTTCAACGAGCCAGTGGACAGCAGTTCGACGATGCGCAGACGCACGGGATGAGCCAGTACCCGCAGCACATCGGCCATGCGCTCCAGCTTCTGCGGATCGAGCCGATCCCAGTTAATTTCGATGGGGATATTTTCTGTCATAATGGATTGATAAAGAAAAATAGACGGACTTGAAGCGGTATTAATTCCTGAATTTGGGGTTAGGTTAAAATGGCGGAAAATAGTTTGGAATAAAATCAGGAGAGGGGCGAATGGACTTCGCCCCAACTCGAGTTATATGAGATCAGGAGACCACTGCTTCCGTTGATTCGATCGGGAGTTCAGCCTGCTGCTTCATGGCACCGAAGCCGCCGGCAACGTTGGTAACATTCGTGAAACCAGCCGCCAGCATGAGTGAACCCATGATAACGCTGCGATAGCCGCCCGCACAGTGCACTACGTAAGGCTTGTTGGGGTCAAGAGTGGCAATCCATTGGCGGTAATCATCCAGGGGCAGGTTGGGTGCGCCGGCCAGGTGGCCACCGGCGTACTCGGCAGGGCGGCGGACATCGATAACCTGGCTGCCTTGGGCAATTTCACGAGCCAGGTTGGCGGCATCGATGGTACGGAGCTGGTGCACCGGTCGGCCCGAGGCAGCCCAGCTTGTAATCCCGCCTTCAAGGTAGCCATGCACCCGTTCAAAGCCGATGCGGGCCAGACGCAACACCGCTTCCGATTCGCGGCCCGGATCACAGACGAGCACCAAGGGACGGTTGAATTCGAGCACGGCACCTACCCACGGCGCAAACTGCCCGTCGAGGCCAATACTGACCGAACCGGGGATGTGTCCGCGGACAAAATCCTCGGTACTCCGAGTGTCGAGTACCAGAACCCCTTCAGCGATGAGGTCGGCCACGCGGTCGGCCGAGAGCTTCGTAAGGTTGCGCTCCATGACCTCATCGATGGGGTCGTAGCCACCTTTATTGATTTTGGCGTTTTCGGGGAAGTAAGCGGGCGGGGTAACCTGACCTTCGAGTACCGTCTTGACAAATTCTTCTTTGCTCATGGGCTGCAAAGCATAATTGACCTTTTTCTGGTTACCCAAAGTATCGAAGGTTTCTTTGGACATGCTCTTGCCGCAGGCCGAACCGGCACCGTGCCCCGGATAAACGATGATCTCGTCGCTGAGGGGCATGAGCTTGGTGTGGATCGAATCGTAGAGCATTTCGGCGAGCTGCTCTTTGGTCAAGTTCGAACGTACCGCCAGGTCGGGGCGGCCCACATCGCCAATGAAGAGGGTATCGCCTGTAAAGACGGCGTGTTCGATGCCTTGAGGATCGATAAGCAAAAAGCAGCTTGATTCGAGGGTGTGGCCGGGTGTGTGAATGACGCGCAGACGAGCCGAACCGATTTCAAATTCCTGGCCATCGGTTGCAACAGTTATTTCGTAGTAGGCTTGGGCACCTGGTCCGTAAACGATTGTCGCGCCAGTTTTTCGAGCCAGATCGATGTGCCCCGACACAAAATCGGCGTGGAAATGGGTCTCGAAGATGTAGCGAAGTTTAGCCCCACGTGTTTCGAGCAGTTCGAGGTAAGGCTCGATCTCGCGCAGGGGGTCGATGATGGCTGCTTCGCCGTCTGACTCGATGTAGTAGGCGGCCTCTGCCAGGCAGTTGGTATAAAGCTGCTGGATGTACATAGCGCAATTATTGAATTGGAGTTAATGGATAGACAAATATAGGCACATTTAAGAATTGAAACACCTGTTCATAGATTAATAGTTCAAATTATCTCGACCAGAACGATGAGCGTACCCATTCCGAGTACAAACCATCCAAAAGCTACCTTAAGCCCCCGCCCCGAAAGGCTGCGGGCCAAGCGGTTACCTGCCAGCACACCAACCAGCGCACAACCTACCAAAGGCAGCAACAGCTCCCAGTTCACGGCCTGACCCGCGCCCAAGTCCCCTAAAAAACCAATGAGCGATTGCAGGGCAATGATGAGCAACGAAGTGCCAACGGCGTTTTTCATGGGCAGACCCGCCAGCAGCACCAATGCTGGCACAATCAAAAAACCGCCACCGGCTCCGACAAGCCCGGCTATCAGCCCTGTAGCCGCGCCCTGAAGGCCCAGACGCAGGGCGTCGGGCGGACCGGGAGCCACTTCCCGCAACGGAGCCGGACGGATCATGCGCCAAGCCGCCACCAGCATCACGACAGCGAAAAGCAGCATCAGAGCCAGATCTTTGGTCAGCAGCAGCCCGCTGGTTTGGAGCAGCACCTCGGGCAGGGCCGGCAGGATCAGGCGACGCGTTGTAAAAGTGAGGGCTATGGACGGGATGGCAAAGAGAGCGGCTGTCCGCAAAGGAATAAGCCCTGCCCGCAGCGGCCCCAAAGCTCCTACAGCTGCCGTAAGCCCCACTACCAGCAGCGACCAGCCCGTGGCCTGGGTCGGTGGAATGCCCAGCAGATAAACCAGAATGGGGACCGTCAGAATCGAACCGCCACCGCCCAGCAGCCCCAAAGTGCCCCCCATTACCAATGCCGCAAAATAAGCTAACAAGATCATGAAACCTTATTTAATCAAACAGACCATCATGAGATCAGGTGATAGAGCAAAAATATAAAAACATGAACAAACATTAAAAATTTAGATCAAAAAAAGCCCACCGTCTGCGGTGGGCTTTTTGGTTACGGGTTTACCGGAGGGATTCAGTGCTTGCGAGGGCGGTGGTGCTTATGGGGCGGTTCGTAGATCAGACGGGTAAAAGCCCCCAAGCCCTCGTGCTGGCGGTCGAGAGGAATCGATGCCACCAGGCCGAGAATTAAAGTCTCGGAAAGCACGATACGCATCTGCGGACGCAAAACGGTATGGAGTTCATGGGCTGTTACCAGCTGATTGATTTCCACACCGACGAAGTTGCGGGTGCCCGGCAGCATGTAATGCAGGTTGGTATTGATTTCCCAGCTGGTGTGCCAGGCCCCATAGGCAGCCGGGCTATGGATTCCCTCGGTATCGAAGCGATAATCGCCGTTCCGGTGCCAGGAACCACCCCAGTCGTGGTGGAAGCGCGGGCCCGTATAGACCAGGCTGTGAAAACCACGGCCCCAGTGTTTGGCTCCAATAAAAAACGGATTGTACAGGTTACCTTGATGCAGGTTGTGGGACCCCAAATCCCGAAATGAGGGGATCAGAAACTCATGGATATAGCCCAGTGCCAGGGTGGTTTGAGCCTTAGGAAAAACCGCGAACGACCACTGCGCGGCCAACTTAAGCGACTCGATACCGCGCTGGCGGCGCAGGTCGCGAACGGGAGCCTCGCCCGTCGGTCGGCCGTTATTGGCTTTGTAGGTGAAAGGCAACTCGATTTCCAGCCCCAGACGGTCGATGACGGCCCATTCGTACTCAATGAGTGCGGTATACTCGTCGTAATCGAGCACGTCGTTGTGGCCAAAACCCAGGTTCCACTCGCGCTCACCCTTGCGGGCACCCAGGTCGCGGATCAGATCGATGAACAGCGGTTCGGCGTGGTTGACTTTCGGTCGCTGGCGGGGGCCTTCATCTTCGTGCGGAATGAAGGCATCATTCTGGTTCTCTTCCACCTGCGCCAGTGCCAAGGTACAGGATACCAGCAACAGCCCTAGGAAATGACACAGTGCGTGTCTGAAACAGGATCGCATGGGGAGTTTGGCCTTGGAGGGTTGATCTTTCTCACGGACGGAATAATTGATTATCGGCTGTTTGCTTATCTGCTTTTAGAGCAGAAACGCTTCCGGTGGTGGAGAAAAGATTCTCTGTTCGGCCTTTATGGTAGTGCCTTGATGCAGGTCAGGGCGTCGTGTACGAGTATGACTGGGGCACCAGATGTAAACTAGGGTTGGGTGCCAGGCCAGCACCTGGCACCGCTTTTGATCTTCGGCATCCTGTTCGTCGTGTTCAGGAAAAGCATCGGGGGTTGGGCTGCCCCATTCGATGGCCAGTTCGAGCAGCGATTCCATTTCGTTGATAGCCATGTTTTCGGAACCGTAAATGGAACTGAGTTTACGGTATACGAGCTGATCGGGCAGATCGATCGACAAGTTGACGAACTGCACGAGCAGCAGCAGGCCCACGAATTGCCGCCAGTTGCAAAGCCAGCTGATCGAAATCACATCGCGAAACTAACAACAACCGTGCCGACCATTCAAGCCGGGAAAGCCGTTGCCTGCCGCACCCGCTGGGCCTGCAGCAAATGGCGTTCGTTGTGAGCCGCCAGAAAGCGCAGGGTACAGCCCCACCGAATGCGGATCAATGGATGAAGCGAGGTCGGCACGGGCGTGCCGTTCCAGTCTTTGTCCGCCGATCGCTCGGTCAGCTGCCGAAAGTGTTCCAGCTGTTCGACCAGCTGGCCCAAAATGAGGTGTGGCCGCGTATAGGCATCCTGGGTTGGATGGATGAAAGCCGGTGCAGGATATTTTTTGCGTGGCAATCCGTCAGCCTGGGTACGAATGATACGATAGAAATACCGGCCCAACAAACCGGGGGCGTAAGGCCGAACAAAAGGCTTGAGCTTGGCCAGTCGGCTGTCGAGACGTTGCAGGTACGAACCGTTCGTCTCGACCAGGTGGCTGGCACACTCGGCAATGCTCCAGCTTTGGGGCGCGGGCTTCCAGCGCAACTGATCGATGCCTAAAGGCAGAAGCTCAACCTTGACATAGTTGCCCAATCGACCCCAGAGGGCCTCAATGGTAGCAGGACTAAGCAGGTCGTTCAGGGTAAAGGTCAGCATAGCCAGTCAGCAATTCTTGGTCAGTCGCTTAATCAGTCGCTTAAATTATGGTTTAACTTCGTGCAATGGACCGCATATCTGGGCTGGCCTTGATCTTGATTATTCTGGTCTGTATGGTCTGCTGCCGCCAACCGCTCGACCGCCCCGCTTGCCGCCCTTTGCGGGTAGAGAGCAACGGTCTGCGAGCAGACTGGTTCTACCGCGATCGCAGCGAACAGCCGCGCTCCATCGAAGTTTACGATTCGACAGGCCTGTTAGTCGTTCAAACCCGGTTCCGGTACGAAAATAACCGGCTGATCGAACGCGAAACCCGATTGGTCGGCGGCCAACCGCTGGAACGGATACGATATGCCTACGACGAAGCGGGCCGCATCAGCCTGCGTGAACGCTGGCCCCAGCGGTCGGGCAATTTCGACGAGAGCTATGCCCGCGAACGACGCGCCTACAACACAGACGGCCAACTGAGCGAGCGAATCTGGATCATCGATCGGACCGAACACGGCTTGACTGCCCGCACCGAACACCTGACCTACGATGCTGCCGGCCAGCTACTCGGCTCGGAGCTGTATCGCGATAACCGGCAAGATGCAGAATCCAGACTCTACAGCTACGAGTACCAGCCGACCACCATTCCCAATGTACTGGGTTCGTTGTGGGCAGACGAGCCGACCTGGGCCTTGAGCAACCACCTGCCTGCACAGGTTACGGCCCGCTTCCGCAACGGGCAAATCGACAGCACAGCCAGCTGCGTGTTTTTCTACCGGCTCGATGCCCAGGGCTTGCCTGTCGAGGTGGAAAAGAAAATCCTGCGCGGAAAGGCTCAAAGCTGGCGAATTCGATACAGCTGCCGATAGACTGGCCGTATTTTTGTTCACTTTATCAAAGGTGCCGGAAGCGGTCGATTTCCCCAACTGCGCGAAACCACATCCCAGCCAATTCGAAACTCGGGTCATAACTAAGTCGAATTAAGTACTCCCCTAGCCTGAAGCTTCAGTGGCTGCTACGGGTCATCCATCGGCTCCAAACGACTATTAATCGAAAATTGCTGGACAAATTAACCTCAGGCCGTGTAACCCATGGCTTGGCTGTCTCGTTTATAGGGTATAAGTTTGCAGCTCAGAAATCAAAATCATCTAACTGTATCACGCTATGAAACCAAAGTATGTTGTGTATTACCCGTTCGTAACGACGCAGAGCGTGCTGCCAGCCAGCATCCGCGAGCAGTACGTCCAGTCCCTTAAACAGGAGGGCGAAGTCATCGACCTGGTCGCCCACGAGAACCTGAACGAGAGCAGCACACAGGCTCTGGCCCGGGCCGTAGCCCGCGCCCGCGAAGCACAGGCAACCCTCGTAGTAATGAACCTCAACCGACTGGATGTATCGCTCGATTTCTACCAAGTCGCCTGAGCAGCTGCCTGCTCTCCAATCAAGTTGGCCTCATTGATCTGAACGTCCACCCTCGGGGTGGACGTATTTTTTTGAGTAAAGCCCAAGCAAACTCAAACCATTTGAATTCAGGAAACAAGTTTCTCAAATCCTTACTTCGCCAGACTGGTTCAGTAACCAGCTATCTGTTTTCCTGACGACGGAGCGAGTCGGGCAGAAGGCTGTCGACAGGCGTTCGGAAAAAGGTCAGGGCTTCTTCGGCCAAGCGTCGCTGCGGATGCTCGGGCCAGCGGCGCAGGAACTCATCATAAGCCAGTTCGGCACGGTGCCGGTCGTTGATATCCAGGTGCAGCACCTGAGCAAAGAGCAGGGTAGCATCCGCCGCTTCGGGGCTGTCGCCAAACTGGAAGCGCACCAGTTCACAGGCCAGCAAGGCTTCGCCATGCCGGCCCAAGTCGTCGAACAGGCGGGCAGCCAGCAGAGCATAGCGGGGGGCATCGGCCGCCTTGGGATACTGGCGGGCGTAGAAGTCGGCCGTGCGGGCCAGCATCAGCACCTGCTGCCGGTCTATGGGCTGGCCTCGGGTTTCAGCCTTACGCCACTCGCGTTCCAGCCGTTCGAGCTGGGCTTTGGGCCCCGGAGGAGTGCCGCAGCCCACAACGCTCAACCCAATCAAGCCCGCAAGCCAGCCGGCACGAAAAATCGCTCTGAACATCGGCGTCAAGGATTGGGGTCTTCGGAAGGAAACCCGCGTCGCTGGGGCGTACGCCGGTCGTAGAGGTTGATCAGTTCCACGGACAACGAAAAGACCAGTGCAAAATACAGAAAGCCCTTGGGAATGGGGAGGTGAAAGCCTTCGAGCAGCAGAAAAAGTCCAAAAACCACCAGAAATGCAACCGCCAGCGTCTGCACCGTCGGGTGCCGCTGCAGGAAACGGGCAATCCGCTGCTGGAAAGTGTAGACCAGCCCCAGCGACAGGCCGAGAGCCAGTGTCATCACCGGTATGTCATCGGTAAGCACCGAAACGGCTATCACCGAGTCGACCGAAAAAACGAGGTTGAGAACGAGCACCGAGAGGAGAATGCGCTGAGGCTTCGATTTTTTCCAGCTGGGCCGCTCGATGCCCAGAAGGCGGTC
>CALDDN010000078.1 GCA_937936615.1 uncultured Bacteroidia bacterium
GCCCCTCTTCCATTACAATAGGGATTACGACGTTATTATTTTCATATTATTTTGGATTAGGATTAGCGCATATAGGGGCCCCTCTTCCATTACAATAGGGATTACGACAGAGGCCCCTACCTCGGGCAATCGTCCACAGCGAAGCGTACAGGCTTCGATCCGAAGCATCCAAGCCCTCCCTGCAAAATCAACAAACAAAAAAACCTGTCAAACCCAATCAGGGGCGTACCACAATCAGCGTATCGATCCCCAGGCGGGCACGCACAAATTCACGGATGCGCTTCTCGTCGGCAGCGTGGTTGACGTAGGGACGCCCTTTCCAGCTCAGCTGAAGCGTCGGCAGGGTATCGACCCCGCTGCTGTCGCGCGGCTGGTAGAGGGTACCGAAAGCCACCGGCCCCAAATCCGGAAAAAGTGCCCCAAGCTCGCGCTGCAGACTCCCTACCGCATCAGAAGCAGCTTCGGGCCGATCGAAATCGCGCTCCGTGCGTTCGGGGGCCTGCTCGGCGATCGAAAGCAGCGAGCGCGAGAGCTCTTTCTTTATGGCTTCCAGCCCAGACGGGTCGACGTTTACCTGCTTGACCACGAAGCGGTACTTCTTGAGGCCGGCCGCCTGCAGCTGGCGGTTAAAGCTCCGGATCGAATCCTGCGGCAAGGGTGCCCCCGCCAGAAAAACCTTGACCATCGTCAGGCTGTCGCGCCGCAGCAGTTCCCACTTCAGCACCTCTGTGCGCTCGGAGGCAACCCGCGTTTCGATGATGTAACGCACCTGATTGTAGGCCCGCCGCTGCTGCCAGGTCTGAACCAGAAAGTAGATGCTCGGAGCCAGAAAGACCAGCAGCACCAGCGTAATCGTACGGGTTACGGTGCGCTGCACGCTGGGCGAAACGTATTTCTTCTGCGGAAAATGAAGGTACTTGACGATCAGGTAGGTAGCCAGCGAGATGAAAATCGCATTGATCCCATAAAGGTAGAGCGCACCCAGCCAGACCGACCAGTCGCCCGTTACGAAGCCAAAAGCCGACGTACAGAGCGGCGGCATGAGGGCGGTGGCAATGGCCACGCCCGGAATGGCGACCGTGACCTGGTTGCGCGAGTTGGCGACGATGCCGGCCACGCCCCCGAAGAAGGCTACCATCACATCGAGCAGGTTGGGCGTGGTGCGGGCCTGCATTTCAGAAGTCAGCTCGCCCAGGGGGGTAATCAAAAAGTAGATGCAGCCCGTCAGAAAAGCCACCAGCGTGAAGACCGCCAGATTGAACAAAGCCCGGAAGAGCAGCATCCGGTCATTAATGCCCAGCCCAAGACCCACCCCCAGAATCGGCGACATGAGCGGCGAGATGAGCATCGCCCCGATGATGACCGCTACCGAATTGACATCCAGCCCGATCGAAGCGAGCATCGCCGAGCAAACCAGAATCCAAATATTATACCCCTTGAAGTGGATACTTTCACTGATTTCCTTGACAGTCTTGTCGGCCGCAGCATCGCTTCTGATGTCGATCAGCTCGTGCAGTACCTGGCGCGAAAGGCGGCGGAAAAGACGTAAGAGATTAGTGGTTTCCATGCAAGGGAAGGTAGCTTAACAGCCATGCAGCGAGCCAAGATAGCGTATTTTGGTGGCTAAACAAGTCCTGCCACCGGCCCTGCGTAATTTGCAGCCCCAAATCCGACCCGCCATGCGCCCCATACGCCTCATCCCGCTGCTCCAGCAGGCATCCGCCCAGGCTCTGGCCGACCGCTACGGCCTGACCCTCGACCCTGCGACCCTTGTCGTACAGCGAACCAGCCGCGACCATACCGGCGACTACACCCTCGTGCTTTTCCCGCTGATGAAGCACCGCCTGGGCAGCCCCGAAGCCATCGGCCAGACCCTGGGCCAGGACCTGCTCGACCGCCTGCCCGATACGCTTGCGGCCTTCGACCTCGTCAAAGGCTTTCTCAACCTGACGCTCACCCCCGCCGCCTGGTGCCGCTGGCTCCACTTCGCCCTCGCCGAACCCGAAGCCGCCCTGCGCCTCGACCTGGGCAGCGGCCAGAAGGTCATGCTCGAATTTCCCTCGCCCAACACCAACAAACCCCTGCACCTGGGCCACCTGCGCAACCTCTTTCTGGGCGACAGCCTGACCCGCATCCTGACCGCCGCCGGCTTCACCACCATTCGGGCCAACCTCTACAACGACAAAGGCATCCACATTTGCAAAAGCCTGCTGGCCTGGCAGCGCGAGGGCTGCCAAACACCCGAGCAGAGCGGCCTCAAAGGCGACCACCTCGCCGGCAAATACTACGTCCGTTTCGACCAGCTGCTCCGCGAGCAGATCGAGCAGCTCAAAGCCCAGGGGCTGGACGAAGAACAGGCCAAAGCCCAGGCCCCCCTCCAGCAGGAAGTCCAGGAACTCTACCGCCGATGGGAAGCAGGCGATCCCGCCGTCGTCGAACCCTGGCGGCAGATGAATACCTGGGTTTACGCCGGTTTCGAGCAGACCTTCCGCCGCCTGGGCCTGCCGCCGTTCGATGTCAATTACTACGAGTCGGAAACCTACCTGCGGGGCCGCGAGATCGTCGAGGAAGGCCTGGCACAAGGAGTCTTTTTCCGTAAGCCCGACGGCTCGGTCTGGATCGACCTCTCGGACGAAAAACTGGACGAAAAGCTCGTGCTGCGCTCCGACGGAACCTCGGTCTACATCACCCAGGACCTCGCCACAGCCGAACTCAAGTACCAGCAGTTTGGCATCGACCGCTCGATCTACGTCATCGGCAACGAACAGGACTACCACATGAAGGTGCTCATCGCCACGCTCAAACGCCTGGGCAAACCCTACGCCGAGGGCATGTACCACCTCTCGTATGGCATGGTCGATCTGCCCACGGGCCGCATGAAGTCGCGCGAAGGCACCGTCGTCGATGCCGACGATCTGCTCGACGAAATGACCGCCACCGCTGCCGCAGCCACCGCCGAGCTGGGCAAAACCGAAAGCCTCGACGCGCAGTCGCTCGAAAGCCTGCACCACAGCCTTGGGCTGGGGGCCCTCAAATATTTTCTGCTCAAAGTCGATCCGGCCCGGCGCATGGTTTTCAACCCCGAGGACTCGATCGATTTCAAAGGCCATACCGGAACCTTCATCCAGTACACACATGCCCGGACGGCAGCCCTGCTGCGCAAAGCAGACGAACAGGGCTACCGGCCCCAGCCCGTAGCCGCCCCCGAGCCGCTGGCCGGTGCCGAACTCGACCTGGTGCGCCAGCTCTATCACTGGCCCGATGCCCTCGCCGAGGCCGTACGCGACTACAGCCCCGCCGTCGTAGCCAACTACGCCTACGACCTGGCACGGGCCTACAGCCGCTTCTACACCGAAGCCCCCGTACTGAAAGCCGACACAGTTGCCCAACGTGATTTCCGCTTGCTCCTTACCGCACTGACGCGGCAGCATCTGGCAACTGTTCTGGGCCTTCTGGGCATCGAGGCACCGGATCGGATGTAGGCACCCGGCCACCAAAGCCCGAGCCGCCTATCCGCATTCACCTGCGCCCCTGCACATCCAATCGCCAGCTTTGCCCGACCGGCCCCACATATCCCGCCTACATGAGCCATCGCGACCTCCATCCCGACGACTGCGCCCTGCTGCGCTGCCCCCTCACGCACGAAAGCCTGAGCCTACACACCCACACCCTCGAACGCTGGCTCGAGCGCAGCAGCAACCCCCACTATACCCCCCAACAGGTGGAAGCCCTGCTGGTCAATGCCTCCCAAACATTCGCATGGCCCATCGTGCAGGGCGTAATGCTCCTGCTGCCCGTTTACGGCCTGCCCCTCGCAGAACAGCCCCTGCCCGACATGAGCCGCGACAAAGCCCAGGTCTTCGCCTATTACAACGACTTGAACTACATCCAGACCGAAGACGCGCAGTCCCTCTACGCCGACACGGGCCAGTGGGTCGACTACCGACCCGTAGCGGCAGACTACATCCGGCGATCGTTCCGCCGGGCCGGCGACTACCTCACGGGAGGCGGCCGCTACTACCTCGATGCCGCCTCAGGCCCTATCGGCCTGCCCGAATACCTGGCTCTTTCGCGGGGCGACGAAGTGCGCGTCTGCGTCGACCTGTCGTTCCGGGCCTTGGTACAGGCGCGGGCCAACCTCGAGCAGCAGCGTGGCCTCTTCGTCTGTGCCGACCTGACCAACCTGCCGCTGGCCTCGAACAGCTGCGATGCAGTGCTCTCGCAGCATACCCTCTACCACATCCCCGCTGCCGAGCAGCGGGCCGCTGTACTCGAACTCTACCGGGTGGCCCAGCCCGGGGCGCGGGTGGCCATCGTCTACAATTGGTTCCACCATGCCTGGCTCATCAACCTGCTGCTGGGGTCGGTGCAGGTCTACCGCCTGCTGCGCTTCGCGGCGGCCCGGCTCTATGGACGGCTGCGGCCCGAGCGCAAGCGGCTCTACTTCCATGTGCACGGGCCAAGCTGGTGGCGCAGGCTGCCCTTCGGCCAGCGGGTGCAGTTCGTGTGCTGGCGGTCGCTCAACAAGTATGTGCTGCGGCTTTATGTGCACAAAGCCCTGGGCGGGCGGCGGCTTGTGGCCTGGCTGATGCGCCTCGAAGACCGCTACCCGCACTTCTTTGGGCGCTGGGGCGATTACCCGCTCATCCTCATCGACAAACCAACCGAAAGCTGAAACCCAACCTTGGGGACAAAGCCCCCGAGCCTCCCGCCTGCATCGATGCACACGCCGGAAAATTTCTTGCCTGCCGACTGGCAGGTTGTTGTCGGTCTAGGCATGCTGCGTGCCGCCCCCAGCCACCGCGCCGAACTCGAAACCCAGCTGCACTTTGGCAGCCGGGTGCGGCTGCTGGCCTCCGAAAGCGACTGGCTGCACGTCGAACACCTCTACGACGGCTACCAGGGCTGGATCGACCGCCGCAGCGTCCGGCCACAGCCCGCGGACTGGCCCCCGACCCTCAGCCATTGGTTTGCGGCCCGCGAGGGTCTGGTTCTGGAGTCGGAGGCGGCACGGGTGCGGCTCAGCCTGCTGGCCCCAGTGCCCGTCGATGCGGCGGGTAAGGTCCTACCTGTCGGTGGCTTCCACTGGCAGTGGGTCGGGGGAGCGTCCGCCCTCGAACCGCCTCTGGCATTGGCAGCGGACGTGCTGCTGGCGCAGGCGCGGCTTCTGCTGGGCACCCCTTACCTGTGGGGAGGCTGCTCGGCCTTGGGCATCGACTGTTCGGGCTTTACACAGCTGGTGGCGCGTCGACTGGGCCTGTGGCTGCCCCGCAACGCCAGCCAGCAGGCCCAGCACGGCCGGCCTGTCGACCCCACGCACCGGCAGGCGGGCGATCTGGCCTTCTTCAGTGAGTGCAGCGGCGGCCCTGTTACCCACGTGGGCTGGGTGGCCGAAGACCCCGAATGCATCCTGCATGCCTCGGGGTCGGTACGCATCGACCGGCTGACGGCTGCGGGCATCGTCCACACCGAGACGGGCGAGCTGACCCACCACTGGGCAAGCCTTCGGCGGCTGGAAGCCCTGCCCTGAAAGACATCCCTCGATCGGTAACTTTTCGTTTTAGCCTGGAAGCACTTCGCCCAACGCGGGCGGCCCTTCGGGACGGGCGACCTGATCTCCCTCTCCGCCCCCAGATCGACGACATGTGCTTCCTGGGCACTGCCCTTGAATCGGTAAGGCTCAGCCAACTTCGGCCATAGCGGCCTGACGCTGACGGATGGTGTCGGGGTTGAGGTCGAGGGGGAAACTCACGGTAAAGGTCGTACGGCCCGGTTCCGAGTCGACACGGATGCTGCCGTGGTGTTTGCGCATGATTTTGCTGCACAGATGCAGCCCCAGACCCGTGCCCTCGCCTTTGGGCTTGGTAGTATAGAAGGCCTCGAAAATTTTCTGCTGTGCCTCGGGCGGAATGCCCGGCCCGCTGTCCGTAATGGCGACGTGGACCTGCCCGCCCTCGACCCACGCGCGGATATCAAGGGTGCCCACTTCGTTCATGGCGTAGATGGCGTTGTGGATGATGTTGGTCCAGACTTGGGTCAGCTCGTCGGGATAGCAGTAGATGTCCTGCGGGATGTCGTCGGCAAAATCGGTCGTAACCTGGATGCCGTATTTGAGCATGTTGTGGTAGACGACCAGGACGGTGCGGATGTTCTCGCGCAGGTCGGCGGGTACCAGCTCGTCGGCCGAGTGCTTGTAGGCGTAGCTCTTGAGGGCAAAGATGATCTTCTGGGTCTTGGCGACGGCGGTCTGAATGTTGTCCAGATTGAGGCGCAACTTGGCGATAGCCGATGCCGTTTCGATGATCTCGGTACTCTGGGGGTGGCGCAGCAGGCGTTTCATTGACTTGAGGTCGCTGCAGATGCCCATGCGGATCAGGTCTTTGGCCAGGTTGGAGGCGTTGGGCACATCGAGGGCCTCGAGCTCGGCTGTTACTTCTTTGCGCAGCTGGCGTTCCTCGCGGGTGCTGAGCACGATGCCGCCGCTGGCCATGGCTTTTTCGGTCAGCTCGAAGAACTGTTCCTGAATCTTGGGGTCGAGCTGGCGGAAGAAGTCGGGCAGGCTGCGCAGCAGCGTAGGCAGCGAGGTTCCGGCGTTGCTGGCCGCCGCGCTGATCGCGCCGATCGGGGTATTGATCTCGTGGGCCACGCCCGCAACCAGGTTACCGAGAACGGCCATTTTTTCGGACATGACCAGCTGGCTCTGGGCCGACTGGATGTGCGAGAGGGCGGCTTCGAGTTCGGCGCGGCTGCGCTCGAGTTCGGCGTTGTTGCGGTTGAGCTGATCGTTGGTACGCTGGATTTCGAGGGCCTGTGCTTCGAGTTCTTCCGATTTGGCCCGCAGTTCCTCGAGCACCTCGTGCAGTTCGGCCTGCTGGGCCACGAGCATCTGGTTGACGTCGTGGAGCATTTCCGATTTGGCGTTCAGCTCCTCGAGGGCGTTTTCCAGCTCGGCTTTCTGCTCGATGAGCTGGTTGTTGGCCTGGTGCAGCTGTTCGGTTTTGGCGTTCAGCTCTTCGAAGGCGTTTTCGAGGGCCTCTTTCTGGAGCTTGAGCTCGTCGTTGACGGCCCGCAGCTGCTCGTTTTTCTGGTAAAGCTCGCGCTGGGCGGCCTCGCTCTGCTCGGTTTTGAAAACGACTTCCTCGAAGGCGTTGGCCAGAGCCGCCTGCTGGAGCAGTACTTCTTCGGTACGGTCCTGGAGTTTGTCGTTCATGCGGCGCAGCTCTTCGGCTGCTGCTTCGATCTGCCGGTTGCGGGCTTCGAGTTCGGCTTGGGCCGCTTCGACTTCATTTTTACGCCGGATCACCTCCTGATGGATCGAATCCATCATCCGGTTCTGCAGTTCGATTTCCTCGTAGGCTTCGCGCATCTTGTCGTTTTTGGCGCGGATTTCCTCGTAGGATTGTTCCAGTTCGATCTTCTGCTGGCGGATTTCTTCGGTCCGCTCCATGATCTTCTGGGCCAGCAGGCTGCGCTCGCGCTTGAGACTGCGCTCGCGAACCTTGATGAAGAGCCAGATCAGGCCCCCAAAGAGCAGCCCATAGACTCCGTAGGCGAGCCAGCTGCGGTACCAGGGCGCGGCAATTGTGAAGCGGCAGACAGCCACCTGCCCTAGCGTACCGTAGACGTTGCGGCTGCGCACGCGCAGCTCGTAGTCGCCCGGTGGCAGGTTGGTGAAGATGACGAAGGGATCTGCAGTCCAGGGGCTCCAGTTTTGGTCGTAGCCCACCAGGTAGTGCTGGAACTGGGTGGCTTGGGGCTGCTCGAAGCTCAGGGCCGCATACTCGAAACGTAGGTGGCGGCTGCCCGTGTGGGGCCAGTCGAAGACCAGAGGTGTATCGGCCAACACCCCTTCAAACAGGGTCGAATCTTCGTCCAGAACGATGCGGCGCAGCACTGTGGCAAAAGGCCGGTCGTAGTCGTTCTTGAAATAGGACGAATAGGAGCAGAGGCCGTCGTTGGTACCGATCCACGCTGTGCCATCGGGATCGATGTGCAGGGCATGAACCATGTGGTCGCCCCCCAGAATCTGGAAAGGATGGGAACTGAGCCGCCAGCCACCGCCAGCCATCCGCTTGCCGTGCAGCGTTTTGGAGACAAAGCCATCGTTATGCGACTCACCGCGTTCGTAGGCCTGAAGCCAGATTTGGTCGTCGTTGACTACGATCAGACGATGGACGGCGTGGCTCGAGTCGGCATAAGCCAGACCAAATTCGGTAAAAGGAACGAATTGGTCTTTGGCGGGCACAAAAGCCCGTATGCCCAGCGACGTAAGGGCCAGCACGTATTTGCGGTATCTTACCAGGTAGTTGCCTTTGTCGCCCCCCAGACCATCGGGCTTTCGATAGACGCGGCAGGGCGGGTCGGGCCGGTAGCCGCTGCGCAGGTCCAGGCGGAAGACCCCGTCGTTGTTGGTAGCCACCCAGAGGGTGCCATCGTCGGTTTCGACGAGGCTGCGCGTCTGCTTGAGTCGCAAGGTATCGATGAAGCCCAGCTGCTCGAAACCCGTGGCCGTACGCCGAAGCACCAGAAAGGCTGTCCAGCCACCCAGGTAATAAAGATCGGGATGCCGTTTCGAACGGATAATGACTTCCGAGGGCAGGTGGGTGATGCGCCGGCTTTCGAGGCCATCGATCAGGAAACAGCCGTTGGCACTGGGTGCGAAAAGGCTGTCGCCGATGACACACAGCTCGAAGACTTCCGAATCGAAGCCACGCACTTTCTGGAAAACCGGCCGCTGAGTGCCTGTGCCCGGTTCCAGACGGAAAACGCCCGCGTAGTTCGATACGTAGAGGTGGCCTCGAAAGCGTTTGATACTCAGCTGGTTGCCCTCGATGCTGTGCAGCGGACCATACACCGAAAGCGGATGCGGGTAGAGCACCCGAGCAATGCCATTGTTGAGCATCAACCAGAGACTGCCTTCGGGATCGGCGTAGACATCGCTTACCATTTCCGAGAGCAGCCCCGTGTTTCGGTTGATGTGCTGGATCAGCTCCCCCTGACTGTTGAAAAGGATGACGCCGTCCTCCAGTGTCGTGAGCGCAAACTCGTCGTGCGGCAAGGCCGTCAGGGTGTAGATCCGTGCCCGGTCGATAAGCGGACCAAACTGCACGGGGAATGGCTCGAAGCGGTTATTGATGTAGCGGAATAAACCGTCCTTGCGCGTAGCCACCAGCGCACCACCGCCCGGATGGGCGGCCACTGCGATAAACGTTTTGGCGAAACGTTGGCCATCGGGCAGGGGCTTTATGCTGTCGCCCACAATCCGGCAGAGGCCTTTGGCACGCTCGTGAATCCAGATTTCGTCGTGAACCTTATAGGCCAGAAAAAAGAGCTGATCGGTCTTGGGGCGGTAGATGTAGGGCCTGTTTTCTTTGGGACGGAAGCGGAAAATGGCCGCATCGGAATAGAAATAGAGGCCATCGCGCAGGGGAATGATCGTCCAGATATCCTGAAAATTGCGGTCGGCTTCGGGCAGGCGTTCGACCATCGAGGTATAGCGCAGCCTGCCTGCCGAATCGGGCAGAAAAAAGCCAAACTCGCCCTGCCCCCCCACGTAGAGGCGTTGGCTGCTCGAATCGTAATAGACCGAGCGCACGGTGCTGCCCCGCGGCAGGGTATAGCGTCGCCAGCTGCGTCCGTCGTATTCGAGCAGGCCCCGCGAGTTGCCTACATAGAGCAGCCCCCGTCCGTCGCGGGTAGCACACCAGTTCTGCGGGTCGGCCTTGTAGTCTTTAATGGCGAAGTTAGTCAGCAGGGGAGTGCCTGCCTCCTGTCGGGCAAGAGCGACGGGCTGGGTCTGGGCTAACCCCATTCCAAGCAAGCTCCAAAGAGCCAACCCGCAGGCAATTAGTTGGTGCAGCCTGTTCATGGTTTTTGGCAGGGGCTATTTGCTTAGGCCACAATATAAGCCAATTTTTAGACGAACGGTTGCATTTTTCGACAAATTTCACATCCCCTTTATATTAGCTTAAATACCCGCCACTTCACCTAAAGCTGACTTAATCTGAGACCACTAGGAAGCCCTTCTCGGTTTGGTTTTTCTGACTTGGTGAGGCCTTTGTTCTTCTTCTTTTGAATGAAGAGCTACCGAGACAATCCAAAGACTCGCCTGCCGAGGGTAGGGGGCTTGCGGATGAATCGGGGGCAGCATCTTTCCTCTTGCAGACCGCCAAGAGGTAAACACTTATAAAGTTTGATTTTAAAAATTTTTATTTTTAAATACAAGTTTAAAATACGGTTCTAAATAGCCCTCGAACCGGACTACCCGAGACGAATCACGGCCTGAGTTTTTCAAATCTTTTTGCGTTAAGCCCTTATTAGTTAGGCGTCATTTTTTTTGCAGCCTTGCTTCCACTCAATCAATAGCATATAACTTCGAACTGATGAAACGCAGCCTGTACATACTGCTGTCGATACTGGCAGGGAGCCTGGCCCCCGCTCTGCAGGCCCAGCCCTGCGACACGCTGCGCGTGCTCGTAACCAACCTGCTGTTCTACGGGCGCAACAACAGCTTCTGCGATCCGGCCTGCAAGGACGACCAGCTCCGGCAGCTGCTGGCCGACCAGCGGCCCCACCTCATCGGCTTCAACGAAATCTGGAACAATACCCAGCAGGGACCGACGCTGGCCGCCGCCCTGCGGGCCAATGTCCTCAATGCTGGGCCTAATCCACCCCGTTTCGACTGCGCCCCCATTCACACCGCCAGCTTTCATCCGCTGGTCAATGCCCTGTGCTTCGACAGCACACGTCTGGGCTTCCTGCGCTATGAGACGGCCAACCTGACCTGGCCCCGCCTCGACCTCTACAAACTGTATTTCAAGTCGCAGACCCTGGCCACACTGGCCGATACGGTCTTCCTGTTTGTGGGGGTGCTCCACCAGAAAGCCGGCTCCTCGTCCGCTGAAGAGGTCCAGCGCGGTGCCGATATACAGCTCTTCCTCGACCTGCTCGACCGCTGGCACACGCAGCAGGGCCCCATCGAAAACCTGATCCTCATGGGCGATTTCAACGGCAACAGCCACCTCGACCCGGGCTACGCGCCTCTGCTGGTCTGGAACAACGCCGCCGGCCAGCTCGTCGACCCCCTCGACCGGCCGGGCGTCTGGTACAATAACGCCGCTTTTGCCGACATCCACACCCAGAGCACGCGCACCACTTCGGAAAGCGATCTGGGCATAGCGGGCGGCTCCGACGACCGCTACGATCACATCCTCTGCAGCCGCGCCATCCTCGACCGCACCCAGCGCATGGGCTACGTACCGGGCAGCTACGAAACCGTGGGACAGGATGGCACCTTTTTTAACAAATCGGTGCTCGACGGCGGGCACCCGCTGCGGCAGGTGCTGCACCGGCTCTCGGATCACCTGCCCGTACGGGCCGATTTTCTGGTCTGCGGCCTCGTGCCTCTGGCCCTCGACCGCTTCGAGGCCGAGATCGAACTCGACGAATCGAGCGTATGGCTGCGCTGGCGCACTCCGACGGACCTGCGCGACTGCCAGCCCCAGCGCAGCACCGACCTGACACACTGGCAGCCCCTGGCCGCCGACAGTGCCTGCAATGGAACATTCGTCGACCGGCAGCCGCTGGCAGGCCGCACCTGGTACCGCGTCGTCGCTCACACGATCGACGGCGAGCAGCGGCTGAGCAACCTCCTGCAGGTCGACCGGCCCCAGGTCCACCCTGCCGCGGCGGCTGGCCTCTGGCCCAATCCTTTCGACGAGTACCTGGAACTGCCCGCCCAGGCGGCAAGGGTACGCATCCTCGACACCCAAGGGCGGCTCTGGATTACACCGAGCGAAAGCCACCTCGATACGCGGAGCTGGCCCGCCGGGCTGTACCTCATCGAATGGTGGACGCAGGGCCGTGTCTTTCGCACCAAAGCCCTGAAGCTTTGAGCCGTTGGGAGGGCAATTCTGACCGCTGATCCGGAAGCGAATGCCCTGCAAACCGGACTTGTTGATTTTGCACGGTACAAGCCTTAAATTCAACCTTGCCCGCAGAATCCGGGAGGCACCGTTACAGATTGTGCGGCGTTCATAATGCCTCCGACTTCGGAGTGTGGGACTGGCTTTCTATATTTTCTTATCTTTCAGTGTATTTGTTGGAATAAATCTCAAATACAATTGACCACGCTCCACCATTTTTCTATTTGTCCAGCAAACGAACCAATCGAAGATAAAAACGATGATTCTGCAACCGCTCAACCTGACAAATCCGACCGCCTGATTTATGCTTAACCGCTACTTTGCCTTCGGGACGCTTGCCCTGCTGCTGGGAGTCGGAGCCGGGCCGGACAGGCTGCAGGCTCAGCACACCTGCAACCATACCCACCACGGCCCGCACGACCACAGCCACGAACCAGTAGCGAGCCGTACCGGCCCGGCAGCGGAACGGCTGCAGGCGGTGGCGGCCAGCCTGCCCAGCCTCCGCTTCGTCGAAAACAAGGGCCAGTGGCACCCCAACGTGCGTTACCGCCTGCGGGCGGGCGCAGGAGCCACGGTCTTCGTCGAGGCGGGGCGGCTGCGCTACCTGCTCCTGAAACCCGAGCAGATCGCCCAGCTGCACCCGGGCGACCCCGCCAGGCTGCCCTTCCAGCTGCTCGATGCGCACGTCTACGACATGAGCTTCCGGGGAGCCAATGCAGCGGCGAAGCCGGTGGGCGAAGAGGCCTTCGATTTCCGCGAAAATTACTTCCTGGGCCATGACCCCAGCCGCTGGGCCAGTGGTGTGCGGGCGTTTCAGGCCGTGCAGTACAGCAACCTGTATGCGGGCATCGACCTGAAACTCTACGGCGACGGGTCCTCGTTGAAATACGATTTCATCGTTCATCCCAAAGCCGATGTGCGGAACATCCGGCTGGATTACGCGGGGGTGGACGGCCTTTGGATCGATGAACAGGGCTTCCTGCACCTGCAGACTTCGGTGGGCGAGGTGGTCGAACAGATTCCGCTGGCCTACCAGCCCGCAGGCGACGGGGTGCGGGCGGTCGATTGCCGCTTCATCCAGCAGGCCGATGGCAGCATCGGCTTTGCGCTGGATTCGGACTACGATCCGCGCCTGCCCCTGATCATCGACCCGATTCTGGTCTTTTCGACCCTGACCGGCTCGCGGGACGACAACTGGGGCATGACGGCGACTTTTGACGGGGCCGGTGCGCTCTATTCGGGCGGCATCATCCAAAGCCCGCAATCGGGCGACGGCTCGGGCTACCCCGTTACGACGGGTGCGCTGCAGCTGCGCTTTGCCGGCGGTCAGAACCAGCCCCGCGATGTCTCGCTGCGCTACGCTTCGGACATGGCTCTGGTCAAGTACAACCCGACAGGCACCCGCATCGAGTACGCGACTTTTATCGGCGGCAACGACAACGAGCAGCCCCACAGCCTGATCGTCAACGGACGGGGCGAACTTTTTTTGATGGGTACCACCCGCTCGGGCAACTTCCCGACGACGCAGGGGGCCTTTCAGCGGCAGCGGTTAGGCGAGATCGATATCGTAGTCTGCCGCGTTTCGGCCAACGGGGGCCAGCTGCTGGCCTCGACCCTGATCGGGGGCAGCGACAACGACGGGGTCAACGAAGTCCGAGACAACCCGCTCTATTACTTCTACGCCGACGATGGCCGGGGCGACGTCTACCTCGATGCGCAGGACAATATCTACGTGGCTTCGAGCAGCAATTCGCGAGACTTCCCCACGACTCCCAACGCCATCCGGCGGCAGCTGGGCGGCAGTCAGGATGCCGTAGTCTTCAAATTCAACCCCACCTGCACCAGCCTGCTGTGGTCGACGTACATCGGTGGATCGGGCTTCGATGCGGGCTATTCGATCGAAGCCGATGCGCAGGGGCATATTCTGATCGGGGGAGGCACCTCGAGCCGCGACCTGCCGGGCATGGTCCAGGGCTGGCAGTCGGCGGCACCGGGCGGAACGGCCGATGGCTTTATCTACCGCATCCACCGCGAGGGCAACGGGATCATCGACGGCACCTACGTAGGCACCGACCGCTACGATCAGGTCTATTTCATCGAACTGGACGGGGCGGGCAACGTCTACTGCACGGGCCAGACAACGGGCGACTTTCCGGCCCGAGGTACCGCCTACAACGTACCTAACGGCAAGCAGTTTGTAGCCAAACTCAGCCCCAACCTGCGGCAGCTGGTCTACTCGTTCCGCTTTGGGTCGGGCATCGCCACGCGCCCGCGGCCCGACATCACGCCGACGGCTTTCCTCATCGACGAGTGCGAGAACATCTATGTGGCAGGCTGGGGCTCCAACGCCCGCAACCTCAATCCCGTAGGGCAGGAGGGCATCCGTTCGGGCGACAACACCGAAATGCCCATTACGCCCGACGCTTTTCAGCGCACGACCAACGGCTCGGGCTTTTACCTCATGTGTGTTCTGCGCGACGGGCAGCGGCTGCACTACGGCACCTACTTTGGCGGGCGGCAGGCCGAAGACCACGTCGACGGCGGCACCAGCCGCTTCGACAAGCGGGGCATCGTCTACCACTCGGTCTGCGCCAACTGCAAGCTCGGGCGGCCCATTTCGAGCGAGGATTTCCCGACCACCCCTGGGGCCTGGTCGCGCCGCAACCCCTCCGACAACTGCAACAACGGCAGCTTCAAGTTCGATTTCCAGGAATCGCCTACAGCGGCCTTTGTGCCGCCCGCCGAGGGCTGCGCACCCCTGACCGTCAATTTCCAGAACGCCACCCGCAACGGCCAGCAGTTCCAGTGGGATTTTGGCGACGGCAGCCCGGGCAGTACCCAGCAAAACCCCACCCACACCTACACCCGACCGGGCACTTACCGCATCCGCCTCATTGCCATCAACCAGAACTCCATCTGCCGCGGTATCGATACTACTTTCCAGACCTTCACGGTGCGGGCGCAGTCGCGGGCCTTGATCGCTGCGCAGGTCGATTCGTGTTCGGGCCTGGTAACGCTGCGCAACCAGTCCACCGGCAGCACCTACCGCTGGCGCATCGGTAACCAGACGTTTTCGGGTTTCGAACCGGCCCCCTTCGTGGTGGGGCGGGGCCAGTCGGTAACCATCCGCCTGACGGCCGACCCCAACACCAGCTGCGCCGATTCGACCCAGATTACCGTCACGATACCGCCACCCATTGCACCGGCTTTCACGGTCGAGCAGTCGGGCTGCAACCTGGCCATCGAGTGCCGCGACCGCAGCACAGGCCGCGTCGTCGAGGGTCGGCTCTGGCTCTTTGGCGACGGCAACACCGCTACGAGCGAGAACCCCCGCCACGTGTACGCGCAGGCAGGCACCTACCGCGTTACGCTGATCCTCAATCCGCGTTCGGCCTGCCCCGACAGCCTGACGCAGACGGTGATCGTCGAGCCGCTGCCCGCTGCCGATTTCAGCCTCGTACCCGTCCAGTGCTCGCGGCAGGTGCAGCCCGTCAACCGCAGCAGCGGGGCCAACCGTTTTCAGTGGACTTTTGGCGATGGCAGCCCCGCCCGCGAGGGCCAGCAGCCCGCCTACACCTACACCGCCGCGGGCACTTACACGGTGCGCCTGATAGCTACGGGCAAAAATGACTGCCGCGACACGGCCACGGCACAAGTACGTATCGTCGATCCAGCGCGGGCCGATTTCGAGGCCAGCGTCGTACGCTGCAATTTCACGGTGCCCCTGCGTAACCGCTCGGATCGGGCCGAGAGCTACTTCTGGGACTTTGGCAACGGCCAGACCTCGACCGCGGCCGAGCCGGGCAGCGTACGCTTTGCCGCAGCCGGTACCTATGCCATCCGCCTGACGGTCAACGCCGAAACACCCTGCCCCGATATCCGCGAGCGCACCGTGCAGATCAGCCCGCCCGCTCGGGCACGCATCAGCGTCGATCCGACCGTATGCTCGCGTACGCGCCGCTTTTCGAGCCAGAGCGAGAACACCCAGACACACCGCTGGCACTTCGGGGAGGGGCCTACAGTCAGCGGCCTGCCCAATCCGCAGTTCACTTACAGCAGGCCCGGCACCTACCGTGTTACTTACATCGCCAACCCGGGCGATGCCTTTTGTGCCGATACGGCCTTCCTCGATGTGCGGATTCCCGTGCTGCCGCGGGCGGCTTTTTTGCCCGAGTATACTCCCTGTTCGTATGAACTGCGCTTCCGCAACCAAAGCACCGATGCCCAAAGCTTCGCCTGGAATTTTGGCGTGGCCGGCCAATCGACCGAAGCCGAACCGCGGGTTGTATTTCCCGGGCCGGGCCTCTGGCCCGTGCGCCTGACCGCCGACCCCACCGGCGAATGCCCCGACGTGCTCGAGATGCTCGTCCGCATCGATACCCTGCCGCAGGTGCGTGCCCTCAACGATACGCTGTCGTGCAGCCGCCAGGTGCGCTTCCGTGCCCAAACGCGGGGCGTTACGAGTCTGTTCTGGCAGTTTGGCGACGGCAATACCTCAATGCTTCGCAACCCCACGCACACCTACGCCGGTTCGGGCCGCTACCGCGTGACGCTCATTGGCCGACGCGATGGCAATGCCTGCGCCGACACAGCGTACTTGAATCTATACATTCCGCATTTGGCCGATGCGGGCTTTCTGCCCCGCTACCGCCCCTGCAGCTACACCGTCGAGCTGTTCAACACCACCCGCGACGGCCAGTCCTACCGCTGGGACATCGAAGGGGTGGGCCGCCGCACCGAGGTGTCGCCCGTCGTCGATTTCGGACGGCCGGGCCTGTTTGATATTCGCCTCATCGCCAACGCCGATTCGCTGTGCCCCGATACGGTGGCCCTGCGCTTGCGCCTCGATACGCTGCCCACGGTAAGGGCCCGCCACACCCCCCCGGGCTGCTCACGGCAGGTAAGCTTCTTTAGCGAAGCCTCAGGAGTCGATAACCTGCGCTGGGAGTTTGGCGACGGCAACACATCCAACTCGGCGAATCCCACCTACACCTACGCTGCCTCGGGCCGCTACACCGCCCGCCTGATTGGCCGCCGAGCAGGCAATGCCTGTGCCGATACGGCCCTCGTGCCGGTGGTGATACCCAACCTGCCGCGGGCCAGCTTCGTGCCCCAGTACATTCCGTGCAGCTACCGCGTGCGGCTGGTCAACACGAGCAGCGGAGCCAGTACCTACCGCTGGGACGACGGGCGGGGCAACATCCGCACCGACGTTTCGCCTGAAATCGACTTCGGTGGGCCGGGCCTCTACCGCATTTCCCTCACGGCCAACCCCGACTCGCTCTGCCCCGATTTAAGCGAAATCGAACTGCGCCTCGATACGCTGCCCCGCGTACGGGCGCAGGTTCAGCGCGAGCCTTGCAGCCCCCGCGTCGAGTTTCAATCCAGCCGCACGGGGGTCGACCGGTGGCGGTGGGAGTTTGGCGACGGCAACACCTCGACCGCAGCCAACCCCTCCCACACCTACGCCGCGCCCGGCACCTACACCGTCCGCCTCATTGGTACACGGGCGGGCAACGCCTGCATCGACACCTCGGAAGTGAGCGTAACGATCCCGCCGCTGCCCCGCGCCAGTTTCAACATCGAATACGAACCGTGCACCTACCGCGTGCGCCTGATCAACACCAGCGAGCGGGCCAGCGACTACCTCTGGGATTTGGGACCGCTGGGGCAGCAGCGTGCAAGCAACGTGGAAGCCGATTTTGGCGGGCCGGGCCTCTATGAGGTTACGCTCATCGCCAATCCAGATTCCGAGTGCCCCGATCTGCTGACGCTGCTGCTGCGCTTCCAGCCCGTTCCGGCAGCCCGGGCCACAGCCACACCCCTCGACTGCTCGCCCACGGTGCGTTTTGGCGGCGACCTCTTCGGTGGCGACGAGGTCATCTGGGACTTTGGCGACGGCACCACCCTACGCAACGTTCGGGAGCCGGTACACACCTACGCGGCCCCGGGTAGCTACACGGCCCGCGTTACCCTCATCCGCACGGGCGACGCCTGTCAGGCTACTTCGACGGTCGAGGTGCGGGTACCCGTGCTGCCCCAAGCCCGCTTCCGCGCCGAGCGCATCCTCTGTTCGTATCGGGTTCGTTTATTGAATGAAAGTTTGAATGCAAGTGCTTTCAACTGGAATTTCGGTTTCGGATCGGAAGTAACGACCGAAGAGCCGGGTACGATCACCTTCCCGGGGCCAGGAACCTACGACGTGCGCCTGACGGCCGACCCGCAGGGGGGCTGCCCCAGCACACAGACCCAAACGCTGGTACTCGACACCCTGCCTGATATTGGCCTGGTGGCCGAGCGCATCCCCTGTACCCGCGAGGTGCGCTTCCGCACCACGGGTACCCGAACCGATGAGCAGCTCTGGACCTTCGGCGACGGCACCACCCGCCGCAACGATCCCAGCCCCACCTACACCTATGCGGCGGCGGGCACCTACGCGGTGCGTCTCATCGGCCTGCGGAGCGGCTGTGCCGATACCGCCACCGCCTCGGTTGTTATCCCTACCCTGCCTCGGGCCGACTTCCGGATCAACTGGTCGCCCTGCCGCAGTTGGGTTGTTTTGAATTCGACCTCAAGCGGGTTCAATCAATTGATCTGGGAAACGGGAGATGGAAATGTATATGAAAATACGAATGCGCTACGCCACACGTACAGCGATCCGGGCAGTTACGAAATCCGACTTGCGGCCTTAAGCTCCGACGGCTGCGCCAGCAGCCGCACCCAGCGCATCGACCTGTACCGTGTGCCGGTAGCGGCTTTTGCGGTCGAAACGGCACCCTGTTCGCCGGTGGCAACGCTGCGTCAAGCCAGCCAGCACGCCACGGACTACCTCTGGAATTTCGGCGACGGGCGCACGAGCACCCGAACCGACCCGCAGTTCGAGCACACCTATAGCCGGGCTGGCAGCTACCGCGTGAGTCTGGTGTCCCGCACGGCTCAGGGTTGCGCCGACACCACCGAACAGCTGGTCGATGTGGTACTGCCCATCGAGGCCCGCTTCCGAGCCGATACGTCCTTTTGCCGAACGGCGGTGCGCTTGACCAACCAGACTACCGGTCCGGCTGCGTACCGCTGGGATTTCGGCGACGGGCGTACCAGCACCGAGCGGCAACCGGCACTGGCCTACCCGACGGCGGGCCGCTACCTCATCCGCCTGACGACTGGCCCCGACGGCCCCTGCCCCCGCAGCGATTCGACCGAGGTCGTCGTTACCGCGCCACGCCAGCCCGCCTTCACGGCCGAGGTGCCCGCCTGCAGCGACCGTCTGAGCCTGCAGACGACGGGCGAAAGTCCTCATTTTGGCCTACGCTGGAATCTGGGCGACGGCACCTTCAGCAGCGAGGCTCTGCCCTCGCACCGCTACGCACGGGCCGGTACGTACACGGTGCGCCTGACGCTGGACCCGAACTCAGCCTGCGAGCGCACAGCCAGCCAGACGGTGCACGTCGAGCAGGTGCCGGTAGCGGCCTTCACAGCCCAAGTGCCGCCCTGCGCGGGCGAGCTGACGCTGACCAACCGCAGCCAGCTCGCTACCCGTTCGCTCTGGAGCTTCGGCGATGGCACCACAAGCGACCGCAGCCAACCCACCCACCGCTACACCGCCCCCGGGAACTATACCATCCGCCTGATTGCCGAGGGCACGGGCGGCTGCCGCGACACCGCCGAACAGCAGGTAAGGGTTCGCCTGCCTGCTGTGGCCGATTTCAGCCTGCAGATCGACACCTGCCGCCTGTCGATTCGGGCGCAGGCCAACACCCAGCGAGCCGACAACTGGACGTGGACGCTGGGCGACGGCAGTGCAGCCGTAGCCAACGCCCCGCAGCTCAGCCACACTTACCGGCAGGCGGGCCAGTATACGGTTACCCTGGTGGCCGAAGGCGGCACGCCCTGCGAAGCCCGCCGCAGCGAGACCTTTACCCTCCTCGAGGGGCCGCAGGCAGCCTTCCGCTCGCGGCGCGAGCCTTGCCAGCTGCCTGTACAGTTCGAGCAGCTGTGCCGCAACACCGTGAGCTACGCCTGGGACTTCGGCGACGGCAGCCGTTCCAACGAAGCCAACCCTACACACAGCTACGAAACAAGCGGTACCTACACCGTGAGCCTGAGGGCACGCTCGGCTGCGGGCTGTGAGGATGTCTACCGAGAGACCCTGCGCATCAGCGGCCTGCCCTCGGGCACGTGGGAGGTGCCCACATCGCTGTGCAGCAACCGCCTGCAGGCGCGGGCCGACTACGGCAGCGCGGTGCGCTACGCCTGGTATGTCAACGACACGGTGCGCTCGGTGCTGCCGACGCTCGATTTTCGGCTCAGTGGCTTGGGGCGGCACCGCATTCGCCTGCGCGTCGATGGCGACAACCCCTGTTTCGACGAGCGCGTGGCCGAAGTGGAGGTCTTCCCGCTGCCGGTAGCCGCTTTCGATGCGTTGCAGGAACCCTGCAGCCCCGAGGTGGTGCTGCGCGACCGGTCGACGGGTGCCGCGGCAGTGCGCTGGACGCTGAGCGACGGCACGGTGTCGGAGGAATCGCTCTGGACGCATCGTTTCCCGCGGGCGGGGAGCTGGCGCGTGCGCCTGACGGCCGTTACGGCGGCGGGCTGCGCCGACAGCAGCGAACAGGAACTGCGCGTCGGCCCGGCCGACGAGGCCCGCATCGCTTACGAACTCGACCCGTGCCGCTTTGAGGTGCGGCTGCAGGCCCAAAGCACGGCCGGCCAGACTTTCCGCTGGGAAACGGGCGACGGCACTACACGCGATGGTGCGTCCGCCAGCCACCGCTACGCCGGCCCCGGCCGCTACACGGCCCGCCTGATCGTGGACGGGGGCACGCCCTGCGAAACTGCGGCTGAAGCCAGCTTCGAGTTTGGCGAACTGCCCCAGGCTCGGTTCGGAGCCAAAGCCAACCTCTGCGGCGGCTACCTGGAACTGAACAACAGCTCGTCGAACGGCCTGCGCTACCGTTGGCTGCTGCCCGACGGCAGCACGTCGGATGCCTTCCAGCCCAAAGTTCCCCTGACGCGGGAACGGGCCTACCGACTGCGGCTGGTGGCCATCAGCGAGGCCGGCTGCACCGACACGCTGGAACTGACCTACGAGCTGGGCAACGCCGACTACGACCGCCTGAGCCTGCCCAACGTCTTCACGCCCAACGGCGACGGGATCAACGAAGCCTTTGTGCTGCCCGGCGAGTACTGGGGCTGCATCGAGCGGGTGATGATCTTCGATCGCTGGGGCAACCGCGTCTTCGAGAGCCGCGACCTGAAGGTGAGCTGGGACGGCCGCTACGAGGGCGAGCAGGTGCCCGAAGGCGTGTTTGTGGTGGTGATCGAAATTGGCGGCATCCAGTATGTGGGCACGGTTACGGTTCTTCGCTAAGCTCTGCGCTTGTACTTGTGGAAGTTTTGCACTAAATTTGCCTGCTTTTGCGTCTAATCGAGTATTAACCCTGATTGCTTAATCATATGAAAAATCTCTTGGTAGCCCTCCTCTTTGCTCTGGTGGTGGTTCCGGCTGGAAGCACGACAACTGCATGGGCCTGCGGTCCGCACGGACATGCGCATGGCGGCACAACCGAGCTTTCGCTCATGACCCTGCAGGTCAAAAAGGTGAAAGGCTCGGAGAAGAAAGCGGAAGCCCTCAAAAACGACCTGGCTTCACTCAAAGGGGTCAAAAACGTGGAAACGGATACGCAGACCGGCACGGTGAAAATCGCCTACAACAAGGCGGAACTGGGCTGCTGCTCGGCCATCCATTCGGCCCTGAAAGAAAGCAAGTGGAAGTACGAGCTGGTCTCGAACGAAGAGAAGCCGGCCTGCAGCCACTCGAAGCCCGCTGGCGGCGGCTGTTCGCACAGCAAGAAGCAGGGAGCCTGAGCTTCCGATTTAAACCGAATTTCCGGGCCGTGCGAGACAAGAACCGCACGGCCTTTTTTTGTGCCTGAAGGGCCAGACTCTTCGGTTCAGAAAATCCTGAAATCGTATCTGTTCAGCCCTGTTGGACTTTGACGCAATGCGATCAGGCCAAGAAGCTGTTTATCACTTTTTATTGCTTTGCTTGAGCCTGGAGATAAATATCATGCGATGAGGAGCGCACTTGCAGCTCATGGCCCGGCATTTTACGATGACATAAAAATCCAAACAGGGGCATTTCAAAACCAGATTTGATAATAAGAATGCTTGAATTGATTTGACAGGCGAATTAAAATTGTAGTTTGTTTCTGTTATTAGGCTCTTTGTTGTTCTGGAGCACAAAGGTGCTCAGCTTAGTTCGAGCACCGTCGGGCAGTGATCCGATCCCGATACCTCGGGCCGTAAAGCCGCCGCCCGCAGGCGCGGCAGCAGCGCGGCGCCGGCCAGCTGGTAGTCGATGCGCCAGCCCAGGTTTTTGCCTCGTGCACCCGCGCGGTAACTCCACCACGAGTAGCGGTCGCCGCCGGCCTCGAAGTGCCGGAAAGTATCGATGAATCCCGCTGCCAGCAGCCGGCTCATCCACTCCCGCTCCTGAGGCAGGAAGCCCGAAACGCCGGTGTGGCGTTCGGGGTGGTGGATGTCGATCTCACGGTGGCAGATGTTGAAGTCGCCCACGTGGAGCAGGGCCGGCTGCGCCTCGAGCTGTGGCCCCAGCCAGTCGTAGAGGTAGGCGAGAAATGCTTCCTTGACCTGCTGGCGCAGGTCGCCTGCCGAACCCGAGGGGTAATAGGTGTTGACAATCGACAGCCCGTCGAAGTCGGCCCGCAGGCAGCGGCCTTCGGCATCGTAGGCGGGGTGGCTGCAGCCGACCCGCACTTCCAGGGGCTTGGTTCGGCTCAGGATGGCCACTCCGCTGTAGCCCTTGCGTTGGGCACAGTGGAAGTGGGCGTGCCAGCCGGGCAGGGCCTTCCGCAGCGCATCGACGAGCGAGGCGTCGATTTTGGTTTCCTGCAGGCAGACGATGTCGGGGGCTTCGCGGGCCAGGTAGTCGAGGAAGCCTTTGCCCAGCACGGCCCGCAGGCCGTTCACGTTCCAGGAAACGATTTTCACCCCAGGGCGAGGATTTGGGCGGCGTGGTTTTCGGTATCTACTTTTTTGAAAACGTGTGTAATAATGCCTTGGGCATCGATGATATAGGTTACGCGGCTGGTGCCCATGAATTTTTTGCCGTACATGTTTTTTTCACCCCAGACGCCGTAGGCTTCGACGATGGCATGGTCGGTATCGGCCAGCAGAGGGAAGGGCAGGCTGTATTTTTGGATGAATTTCTGGTGCGAGGCCTGATCATCGACGCTTACACCGAGGATGGCATAGCCTGCGGCCCGCAGGGCGTCGTAGTTGTCGCGCAGGTTGCAGGCCTCTTTGGTGCAGCCCGGGGTATCGTCTTTGGGGTAGAAATAAAGCACCAGTTTCTGGCCTTTGAAATCGCTGAGGCGCACGGGGTTGCCGTGCTGGTCGGTGGCGGTAAAATCGGGTGCGGGGGTGCCCGCGGCTAGAGGTTGAGCTGCCATGGCATAGGTGAATGTTAGGGCTAAAACGCCGCTGGGGGGCGGGCCGTTCCGCTTCAATGGAGGCGGTGTCCATCGGGCACGGGGCCATCGGGTACGACCAGGGCGATGCCGCCCGCGCCGTCGTCCAGCCCCAGAACGAGTACCTCGGAGCGGAAGGGACCGATCTGGCGGGGCGGGAAATTGACAACGGCCAGCACCTGACGGCCCACGAGGTTGGCGGGCTGGTAGCGCACCGTCAGCTGGGCCGAGGACTGCCGCAGCCCGATTGCCGGCCCGAAGTCGATGACGAGCTGCCACGCAGGTTTGCGGGCTTCGGGAAAGGGGCGCACCTCGCGCACGGTGCCCACGCGGATATCGATGCGCTGGAAGTCGTCGAGTGTAACCGTGTCCATGGACTGGATGATTTCTGGTGATGGGTTATCGAAGTGATAATAAATTCTGATCCAATGAGGTGAATATTAAAATAAAGTACAGTCTGCTTGGCTGTGTGCTTGCATCAGCCGACAGGCGGGGGCAGGTTGCAGGGTTGCCTTGGGCATTTCCCACTTTTCGTTAGCTTTGTGCACCTATAGCCTTTGCTGACTCAGTCTATAAATTGGAAAAAAACGATGAAAGCAATGTTTCGCCTGCTGCTGACGGTTCTGCTGGTGCCGACCTTGGTGCCGGTCGCGCTGGCCCTCAAGCCAAGCAAGGAATACAAGGTTCGGCCCGAAAAATACCAGATCAAGTACGAGGAGCAAAGCATCAGCACACCCGACGGGGCCACGCTCAAGGCCTGGTATTTCCCCACCGACAAGGCCCGTGCCTTCGAGCACATCATCCTGAGCCACAACGGCGAGGGTAACATGGCCGACGTGCTACCGCGCGTTACGCAGCTGACCTCCTACGGCTTCAACGTGCTGATTTACGATTACCGCGGCTTTGGCGAAAGTTCCGATTTCGAGATCGACGAAGCCATGTACATCTACCCCGAGTTCACCACCGACCTGCAGGCGGTCATCGACCACGTGGGGGCCAAGTACACGGGCAACATCCACCTCTACGGCTTCGGCATCGGAGCGGGCCTGAGCTTCGGGGTGGGCTGGCATCACAAGAAAGTAAAAAAGATTGTGGCCGATTCCCCCTTTACTTCGCTGGCCCAGACGAAGCAGATTCTGGCAGCACAAGGCATCAACGTCAAACTGCCCGACTTCGGCTACGACAAGAAACACGAGCCGACCTTTGCCCTCGACGGCAACCCTACCACCATTCGCGGCGTGCAGATCATCTGCGGCGGTGCCGAACCCGGCCTCAATGAAAAGGTCTACAAGGAACTGCAGAAGAAAAACAAAACCCTGGTGAGCATCCACGTCATTCCGAACGTCAAAAACGACAACACCTTCGAAAATAACCGCGACCAGTACATCAAAGACATCGTCGCTTACCTGCAGAAATAAGCCAAGCCCACCTTCCCCCTGGTATGGAACCGCTCTGTGTGATCGTGGGCGCAGGCCCCGGCATCGGCCTCTCGGTCGCCTTTCGCTTTGCAACCGAGGGCTTCCGCGTAGCCCTTATAGCCCGCTCGCCCGACAAACTGGATGATTACGTTCAGAAAATGGCGGCCATGGGCTTCGAGGCCCATGGCTTTGTGGCCGATGCCGCCGATTTCGCCGCCATCACTCAGGTTTTCAAGCAGATTCACAACACCCTGGGGCCTAGCCGAGTACTGGTCTACAACGCCGCCCAGCTGCGCAAGGCCAAACCCAGCGAGCTGACCGCCGATGACCTGATCGAGGACCTGCGTACGAATGCAGCCGGTGCGCTGCATGCCGTGCATCAGGTGCTGCCCGCCATGCAGCAGCAGAAGGCGGGGACCATCCTCTTTACCGGCGGCGGTTTCGCGATCGAACCGATGCCGCCCTATGCATCGCTGGGGGCGGGCAAGGCAGCTCTGCGCAACCTGACCTATAGCCTGCACGCCGAACTGGCCCCCGTCAACATCCACGTGGCCACGGTTACAGTCTGCGGCTTCGTCGAACCGGGTACCAAGTTCGACCCCGACACCATCGCCGAAACGTACTGGGAGCTTTACGGGCAGAAACCCGGTGCCCGCGAACGCGAGCGCATCCTCGACTGAGGGAGCCGGTCAGTGCGGCACCCTGCGCCTGACCTTTTGGCACCTGCGCCCTTGGGCACGGGTCTTGAACTGTTTTTATACCCGAAGCCTGCGCCAAAGCTTCGTATTTTTGTTGCCTACTTGGGCGCAGCCCGCGCCCCCATACACTCCCTCTGCCCATGCTTAAGCTGCTCTCCCGTTTTTTTACCAGCAAAAAAGACAAAGACCTGAGCGAACTCTGGCCCATCGTCGATCAGGTAAAGAGTTTTGAGCCGGCCCTGCGCCAGCTCAGCGATACGGAACTGCGCCAGAAAACGGACGAGTTCCGCAAGGCACTGGCCGATCACGTGGCCGACATCAGCCGGGCTCTCGAGCAAAACCGCGAGCAGGTGCAGCAGGCCATCGCCCAGCAGCAGATCGACCGCCTCAAAGGCCTGTTCGACGAAGCCGACCGCCTCAAAAAGCAGCGCAATCAGGGCCTCAACGAGATGCTCACCCACCTGATGCCCGAAGCGTTTGCGGTCGTGAAGGAAACCTGCCGCCGGCTGGCCGAAAATGGGCAGCTCGTCGTCGAAGCCACCGACTGGGACCGCGAGCTGGCCGCCCGCAAAAAACATATCCGCATCGAAGGCGACCGCGCCATCTGGAGCAACCGCTGGCAGGTAACCGACCACGAGATCACCTGGGACATGGTGCACTACGACGTGCAGCTCATCGGGGGGGCCGTCCTCCATCAGGGCAAGATCGCCGAAATGGCCACGGGCGAGGGTAAAACGCTCGTTTCGACCCTGCCGGCCTACCTCAATGCCCTGACCGGGCTGGGCGTGCACCTGGTAACGGTCAACGACTACCTGGCCCGCCGCGACAGCGAGTGGAACGGCCCCATCTTCGAATTTCACGGCCTGCGGGTCGACTGCATCGACGTGCACCCGCCCAACTCCGATGCCCGCCGCCGTGCCTACGCCGCCGACATCGTCTACGGCACCAACAACGAGTACGGCTTCGACTACCTGCGCGACAACATGGTCACGCACCCCGAACACCTGTGCCAGCGCGAGCTTTTCTATGCCATTGTCGACGAAATCGACTCGGTGCTCATCGACGAAGCCCGAACCCCGCTCATCATCAGTGGCCCTGTAGCCCAGCAGGGCGACGACGAAAAGCAGTTCCGCGAGCTCAATCCCCGCATCCAGTCGCTCTACCGCGCCCAGCTGACCCTGGTCAACAACCTGCTCAACGAAGCCAAAAAACTGATCGCCGAAGGCAAGGACAACGAAAAAGAAGGCGGCCTCCAGCTCTTCCGCGCCTTCAAAGGCCTGCCCAAGCACAACCCCCTCATCAAATACCTGAGCGAGCCAGGCATCAAACAGATTCTGCTCAAGACCGAAGCCTACTACCTGCAGGACAAAGAGAAGAACATGCACCTAGCCGTCGATGAGCTCTATTTCACCATCGACGAAAAAAACAACCAGATCGAGCTGACCGAAAAAGGCCGCGAACACCTGGCCCGTGCCGGCGAGGACCCCGATCTGTTCCTGCTACCCGACATCACCTCGGCCCTCTCGGAACTGGAAGGCGACCCGAGCCTGCCACCCAACGAACGGCTGGCCCGCAAAGAAGCCCTCGTGCGCGACTACGCCCAGAAATCGGAACTGCTGCACTCCATCCAGCAGCTGCTCAAAGCCTATACCCTCTTCGAACGCGACGTCGACTACATCGTCAACGAAGGCAAGGTCATGATCGTCGACGAGAACACGGGCCGCGTGCTGCCCGGCCGCCGCTACTCCGACGGCCTGCACCAGGCCATCGAAGCCAAGGAAAACGTCAAGATCGAGGAATCGACCCAGACCTACGCCACCGTTACCCTCCAGAACTTCTTCCGCATGTACTTCAAGCTCTCGGGCATGACCGGTACGGCGGAAACCGAAGCCAACGAGTTTTACCAGATATACAAACTCGATGTGGTCGTCGTGCCGACAAACAAACCCATCGCCCGCATCGATGCCGACGACCTGATCTTCCGCACCAAACGGGAAAAATACAACGCCATCATTCAGGAAATTGAGAAGATGCGTCTGGCAGGCCGTCCTACCCTCGTAGGTACGACCTCGGTCGAGGTGTCGGAACTGCTCAGCCGCATGCTGCGCCAGTACTACCGCAGCCAGAATATTCCCGTTTACGATTACAAAAAAGGAAAAGAAAACCCTGAAGGGGCCGTCGTACTCAACGTGCTCAACGCCAAAGAGAACGCCCGCGAAGCCGAAATCGTCGCCCAGGCCGGCCAGGCCGGTGCCATCACCATTGCCACCAACATGGCCGGCCGCGGTACGGACATCAAACTGGGCCCCGGGGTGCGCGAGGCTGGCGGCCTGGCCATCATCGGCTCCGAACGCCACGACTCGCGCCGAATCGACCGCCAGCTGCGTGGCCGCGCCGGCCGCCAGGGCGACCCGGGTTCCTCGCAGTTTTTCATCAGCCTCGAGGACGACCTCATGCGCCTCTTCGGTTCCGACCGCATGGCCAAGGTCATGGACTTCATGAAGATCAAAGAAGGCGAAGTCATCCAGCACCCCGTCATCACCCGCTCGATCGGCAACGCCCAGAAAAAGGTGGAGGAAAACAACTTCGCCATGCGCAAGCGGCTGCTCGAATACGACGACGTGATGAACATGCAGCGCGAGGTCATCTACAGCCGCCGCCGCAACGCCCTCTTTGGCGACCGCGTCAAAAACGACATCGACAACATGCTCGCCGACCTCTGCGAACAGATCGTCGACCGTAACTGGAACCAGCGCGACATCGACAACCTGCGCCTCGAAGCCATCCGCTACCTGGGCTACGACCTCGAGATCACCGAGCACGATCTCGACAAGCTCAACGCCCGCCAGGTCGTCGAAAAACTCTTTCACGGAACACGCGAGCAGTACCAGCGCAAGCAAAACGCCATTGCCCAGGCCGTCGCCGAGCACATGCGCGAAGTACGCGCCGCCAACAGCCAGTACAAGCTGGTCGAAATCGTGATGACCGACAACGTGCGCATGCTGCGCATGCACCTGGACATCGACCGCCTCATCGAAACCAACGGCCAGTACCTGATCGACGAATTCGAGAAACACGTCTGCCTCGGTATCATCGACGAACAGTGGAAAAACCACCTGCGCGAAATGGACGAGCTTAAACAGTCCGTCCAGACAGCCACCATCGAGCAGAAAGACCCCCTGCTCATCTACAAGCACGAGGCCTACGAGCTGTTCAAGAACATGCTCATCGATACCTACCAGCAGATTCTCTCCATGCTGACCAAGGCCCAGATTGCCCAGCAGCACGAAGAAGCGCGGCCCCAGGCCCCGCCCCAACGCGACGACTTCTCCCGGATGAAGGCCCAGCACAGCGACACGCCCTGGAAACCGCGCAGCCAGCGCGGCGAGCAGCCTCTGCCCGTAGCCGCCAGCAGCGATGAGCAGGCCCCCCAACGCCCCCTTTCGCGCCGCGAACGCCGCGAGCTGGAACGCCAGCAAGCTAAAGGCAAAGCCATCCGCCGCTGATCCCGTCCCCATGAACCTGGCCCCCCACATCGACTATACCCTCCTCGATCCCGATGCCGCCCCCCCACGCATCGGGGAACTGTGCGCTACGGCCCGGCAACGGGGCTATGCCGCCGTCTGTGTGCTGCCCTACCATGCGGCCCGTGCAGCCGAACTGCTGGCCCACTCAGGCGTGCGCGTCGCCTCGGTAGTAGGCTTCCCTACCGGCGATCACGATCCAGCCGTCAAACTGGCCCAGACCGAGGGATTGGCTCATGCAGGGGTGCAGGAGATTGATTACGTGGTCAACCGCCCCGCCGTCGCCGCCGCCGACTGGGACAAGGTCGAAGCCGAAGCCCAAGCCCTGAGCCAGTTCTGCCGTCAGGCGGGCCTGACCCTTAAGATGATCGTCGAAAGCGGCCACCGCCAGCCCGCCGAGCTGGAAGGGCTTTGCCAGCTGGCCGCCTGGTTCGGCATCGACTACGTCAAAACCTCGACGGGTACCGCAGCAATCGGTGCCCGCCTCGAGGAGGTGCGCCGTCTGCGTGAGCTGCTGCCGCCCGCTGTACGCATCAAGGCCTCGGGCGGCATCCGCGATGCCGAAACGGCCCTGCAATTTCTCGCAGCCGGAGCCGACCGCATCGGTACCTCGGCCCTGCTGGAGTAGTTTCCTTGCCTTTCAGGCTTCACCGGCGTCTGGAGGCTGTTGGGTTCCTGAGTCCGGCCTGACTTCACGCCGGACTCTTCCGTAGAATCCGCTCCAGACGCATTCCATACCGGCCCATGTCTTCTGCTGCATCGTTTTTGCTTTTTCTGCACCTTGCCTTGTTCTGGAGCTGTCCGCCCGCGCTGCTGGCGCAGCCGACAGCTTTGCGGGTAGGGGGACGGCTGATACCCGTCGAGGTGCAGGATACGCTGCGCCTCGACCCCTACAGCCCGGCCGTTCGGCTGGAGTTCGGTTACGCTCAGGCCCGCATCCAGAACCCCGAGGCGTGGAACGCTGCCCTCCAGCGCGACCGCCGGCCCTGGCGTGTCGACCTGATCTACAGCCGCTACCCCCGCGATACCGCCCAGTGGATTACTCCCTATGGGCGGCTCATGGCCCGGCGCATCGACTCGCTCGTCGCGCTGGACCCACGCCTGGGCGATCCTGCTATCAGCTGGCGGCTTGTGGCCCACGGCACCTGCACCAGCGACAGCTGCGCCCGCCGCCTTTTCCACGGGGCCATTCTCTACTACGATCCCCTGCCGACGCTGGCCGACGAGAGCGTCGATCCCCTGAGCGGACGCATCGACTGGCCCCGCATCATCGAGTACCAGATGGGACGGGTGCGGGCCTGGGCGGGTGGACGGGCACCGCTGCCCGATTCGCTCATCTTCCGCACCCTCGATCGGCGTCCCGACTGGGGCCGCCTGCTGGTGGTGCTCGACTGGACTTCGAGCATGTACCCTTATGGGGCGCAGGTGCTGCGCTGGCTGGCTCTGGAAGCCAACGCCGGCCGCGTAGTGGGGCTGGTGGCCTTCAACGACGGCGACGACCTGCGCCGCCCCCGCAACCCCAAGCCCACCGGCCAGACAGGCGGTGTCTACCGCCTGCGTTTCGACGACCCCGAACGCCTGCTTGCAGGTCTGGAAGCTGTCATGGCTGCCGGTGACGGTGGCGACCTTCAGGAAAATGACCTTGAGGCGCTGCTGCTGGCCCAGCAGCAGCTGCCCGATACAGCCTACGAAAGCCTGATCCTCGTGGCCGACAACGGCGCGGGGATTCGCGATATAGCCCTGCTGCCACGGCTCAAACGGCCTGTTCACGTCATCCTCTGCCGTACCGAGGGGCGGGCCATCCATCCCGACTACCTGAGTCTGGCCTGGCACACGGGGGGCAGTCTCACGACAATGGAAACTGCCCTCGAATGGTCGAGCAACAAACCGGCAGCCCCCACCCGCCAGTGGATGCTCGAAGGTACCCGCTACCGCATCGACGAACACGGACGCTTCCGCTGGACGGAGCCACCCAAAGGGTGGTAAAAAATCATTGGAATCTTTTTTGATTTGATCTAAAAAATAAACCGGCAACTATTCAGCCCTCGTTTGGCCAATATCTTCCCAAATTCTCCGCTGAGTAGTTATTATTTTAAAATAAAAAGTGCCATAAAAACAAAATTTATGCAAAGGAACTCAAGCCGATTGAGCGTTTGCGGCAGGAAGTGTGGCATCGGTTCCAGGGGCGAATCTTCGCGGGCCAAGTTGGGGCGGGCGGCAGGCGATCGGTTCCGCACCTTGGCCCCCTACCAAGTCCACCAGACAGCCGCCTTTCCCGTATATAAAACCTCAATGCCTGTGGGCCGGTTTATGTTGCCCGTTTTTTGGAACTGACATTGGAATTCATTTGACAAAACAAACTTAGATGTGCCCACTCAGGGTACAAGCCGCAGCGTATACCGGAACGTACGGCTGTTGCCCGCATAATCGACCAGGCGAATGCTCAGCTCGTGGGGGCCGTCGCCGGCAATTGTGTGCAGGGGTACGTGCAGCAGCTGCGGAAAGTCGTAGTACTCGGCCAAGGCCCACTGCCCGTTGAGGGTGGCCGACACCTGCCAAGGGTTGATTTCGGCGATGTCGTCCCACGCACGGAAAGCAAGGAAACGCAGGCGGCGGCTCACGGGCTGGTCGGGCTTGAAATTGGTAGGGCGCAGCTGGGGCGGCTCATCATCGCCCAGCAGGCAGTAGGTGCCCAGCCGCTTAGCCAGCGTGGCCCCCTGTGCATCGACCGAAAAGCGGTTGAGGCTGCCGTCGGGCTTGATTTCGATGAGCTGGCGTTGGTGGGCGGGGTAGCGGTCGGTGTTGCGGTCGGCGGCCACGCGCAGGCTCAGGGGCTTCATGACGCCGATGCCAATTTCGCCCAGCGTGCACAGGGGCGAGCAGGCCGAAGGGAAGCGCGTGGGCGGGCTGGCCTGCGTAACGAGGGCGGTCGTATCGAAGAGCACGCCCGCGCCGATCCACGCCCGCAGGCCGCCTGCCCCTTCGACCGACTGGCCACCGGAGGGCAGGCCTACCGCTGCAATCGGCAGTTCAAGCTCCTGTCCGTCGGGAAAGACGGCCCGCCGCGGCACCTTGCCCGCCCGGATGGGGAGCAGCGTAGTAGTGCGCCCCTTGTACGTGTAGGCGGGGGCCAGTTCCTCGCTGGTACCGTCGGCGTAGTCGATACGGACGGCAGGCTCGGGCCAGTCCGACTCGAGCATCAAGGTCTGGCGCACAAGACGGAAGGTGGGCGGGCGACCCGTTCGGGGGGCAGGCTGGGCAGGCGGGGGGACAGCCCGCCGAATCGTCAGATGGGCGTGGCAGCGGTTGCCGTGCCAGTCGCGGATGTCGAGACGCAGGCGGTGGGGCCGGTCGTCGCGCAGGTGGATGATGCCGCGGCGGCGGTGCTCGGGATAGAGGGGGGCCAGGTTGCCGTCGTCGATGTAGGCTTTGCTCAGGTAGCCGCCCGTCTGGCGGTAGTAGCAGTGGTCTTTGTGCTGGAGCACGTAGCGGCTGTCGTCAAAGGTGTAGCGGTCGGCCTGAAAGCGATGGATGAGGGTATCGTCGAGGTAAAGGTCGGCCGCGTAGATGCCGTTGTAGTTGGGGGCACCGTTCTGGCGGTCGTAGGCCGTGTATTCGAGGCCGACCGGCCCCCAGACGCGGATTTCCTGAGGCACGCGGTACGACTGACCCTGGGGCTGCGGATAATATATCCAGCGTTCGAAGCGGCCCTCGACCCGGGCCGAGGCATCGAGGGGCATGAGGGCCAGGCGCGAGATGAAGGGGGCGATGTGGTCGCTGATCTGAGTGCGGAGCCAGGGCATGGGGTTGAGGGGCCGTTCCCAGGCGTCGCGCACCTCGAAATGCAGGTGGGGGCCGGTGCTGCCACCGGTGCTGCCGGCATAGCCCACGAGCTGGCCCTTGGTCACACGGATTTCGTTGGGCTTGAAGAAGAGGTCCTGAATGAACTGCTTGCTGGCCCGCTGGGCCTGCACCATGCGCTCGTCGAGGCCCGGGCCGAAGCGTTCGAGGTGGGCATAGCAGGTGCTCGTACCGTCGGGGTGGCGAATGTAAAGGGCTTTGCCGTAGCCGTTGAACCAGACACGAGCGCGGGAGACGAAGCCATCGGCGGCGGCGTAGACGGGTACGCCCCAGCCGGTAACGCGCAGGTCGAGGCCGAAGTGGAAATGGTGTTCGCGCAGCTCGCCGTAGGTGCCCGTCAGACCCAGGTAGCGGTCGAGGGGGAAACGCAGTTCCTGGGCGGCGGGCGGCGGCGCGGTCGAGTCAGGAGGCAGTTCAGCAGCCCCCGCAGGCTGCGAGTCGGGCAGAACAGGCGGGTGGAGGGTCGAGTCGGGGGGGAGCTGGGCACGGTAAACGCCGGCGAGGCCCGCCAGCAGGGCCAGTGCCAGCAGCAGAGCAGGAACCCGGGCGCGGTGCTTCATACGTGCATCTGGGCAGCGAAGTACTCGCGGTAACGTTGGCGGTCGGCTTCGATGATGGCGTAGGCGGCCTCGGTTCCGTTGAACTGTTCGACGACCACGCCCGGGTCCTCGCGCTCCAGTTTTTTGTAATCCTCAAAAAAGCGGGTCATTTCGAGTTGGAGGTGGCGGGGCAGCTCGTCGAGCGTGCCGATATGAGCCATCGAGACGTCGCGCAGGGCTACGGCAATGATCTTGTGGTCGATCTCATTTTGATCGACCATGCCCATGACCCCGATGACGCGGGCTTCGACGAGGGAACGGGGCGGCAGGTCGATCTGGCAGAAGACGAGGACATCGAGGGGGTCGTTGTCCTCGGAGAGGGTCTGGGGGATGAAGCCGTAATTGGCGGGGTAATGAACGGCGGAGAAGAGGACGCGGTCGAGTTTGATGATACCAGTGGTTTTGTCGATTTCGAATTTGGCCTTACTGCCGCGGGGGATTTCGATGATGGCGTTGACGACGCGGGGGCTTTCGGGGCCGGTGGGCACGTGGTGCCAGGGGTGATGGAGGATGGCCATGTCAAGGTAACGATCGTTGGTTGCAAAGGTAAGGGCCGGAGGGCAGGGGCTGCTGGATACGTTTTACACAGCAGCAGATTGGGCACTAAAAAGGCATTGTGCAAAATGAAATCAAAAAAAAATCAAAAAAAGAGGGCCTATCACTTGCGCAGTCCAAAAAGACGGTGCATCTTTGTATCCTCTTTTGCCGAAAGGCTGACAGAGACCGTTCTTTGAGGTTAGGGACAGCACAAAAAGGGAAGGTAGTGTTACAACTGCCATGTGATTCGGCTCAAGTCAATGACTTTACTATGGAGAGTTTGATCCTGGCTCAGGATGAACGCTAGCGGCAGGCCTAATACATGCAAGTCGAACGGGTGGCAACACCAGTGGCGGACGGGTGCGTAACGCGTATGCAACCTGCCCGAGGGAGGGGGACAACAGTTCGAAAGGACTGCTAATACCCCATAATGCAGCGGGGCCGCATGGCCATAGTTGTTAAAGGAGCAATCCGCCTTCGGATGGGCATGCGTCCGATTAGATAGTTGGTAGGGTAACGGCCTACCAAGTCAACGATCGGTAGCTGGTCTGAGAGGATGATCAGCCACACGGGCACTGAGACACGGGCCCGACTCCTACGGGAGGCAGCAGTAGGGAATATTGGGCAATGGGCGAAAGCCTGACCCAGCCATGCCGCGTGAAGGATGAAGGTCCACAGGATTGTAAACTTCTTTTATCGGAGAATAAAGCAGGGCAACAGCCCCGCCTGAAGGTATCCGAGGAATAAGCACCGGCTAACTACGTGCCAGCAGCCGCGGTAATACGTAGGGTGCAAGCGTTGTCCGGATTCACTGGGTTTAAAGGGTGCGTAGGCGGGACGGTCAGTCGGTGATGAAATGCTCAGGCTCAACCTGCAGCGCTGTTACCGATACGTCCGTTCTTGAGCGCGATCGAGGTGGCCGGAATGAGTGGTGTAGCGGTGAAATGCGTAGAGATCACTCAGAACACCAATTGCGAAGGCAAGTCACTGGGTCGCCGCTGACGCTCAGGCACGAAAGCATGGGGAGCAAACAGGATTAGATACCCTGGTAGTCCATGCCCTAAACGATGGATACTCGATCTGCGTCCCCCGGGACGCGGGTCTTAGCAAAAGCGTTAAGTATCCCACCTGGGAAGTACGATCGCAAGGTTGAAACTCAAAGGAATTGACGGGGGCCCGCACAAGCGGTGGAGCATGTGGTTTAATTCGATGATACGCGAGGAACCTTACCTGGGCTAGAATGTGAGCGACCGGTGCAGAAATGCACCCTCCCTTCGGGGCGCAAAACAAGGTGCTGCACGGCTGTCGTCAGCTCGTGCCGTGAGGTGTTGGGTTAAGTCCCGCAACGAGCGCAACCCCTGTGGATAGTTGCCACCATTCAGTTGGGCACTCTATTCAGACTGCCTATGCAAATAGTGAGGAAGGAGGGGACGACGTCAAGTCATCATGGCCCTTACGCCCAGGGCTACACACGTGCTACAATGGCCGGTACAACAGGACGCTAAGCCGCGAGGCCCCGCCAATCCCCAAAACCGGTCTCAGTTCGGATCGGAGTCTGCAACTCGACTCCGTGAAGTCGGAATCGCTAGTAATCGCGCATCAGCAATGGCGCGGTGAATACGTTCCCGGGCCTTGTACACACCGCCCGTCAAGCCATGGAAGCTGAGGGCGCCTGAAGTCGGATCCTCAAAACTCTGCCTAAGGCGAAATCGGTAACTGGGGCTAAGTCGTAACAAGGTAGCCGTACCGGAAGGTGCGGCTGGATGATCTCCTTTCTACAGTACT
>CALDDN010000079.1 GCA_937936615.1 uncultured Bacteroidia bacterium
CGCCGCCCAGACCCAAGTCTGGCACAGACCGATGTGCGAACGAAGCCGGCTCAGGTGCATTTCAAAACTGGCGGTGCAAAGTACGTGCTTTTTTGATGGATTTCCGGCGACAGGGCCTTGGAGGGCGTGCGGCTGCCAAGCTCGGTCAATCTTTTGCAAAAAGTCTGCCCGACGCATGGGCTTGACTCTGTGTCAGGGTGTGTCCGGCCAGCAGGACTGTTCACGCCTGCCAATTACTCAGGATCGCTTCTCGGCTGCCCGTTGGCCCGCTCCTACAGAACATCGGGCGTATGCCGCTGCTGCACCAAAATACATTACTATATCACTTTATTAATTAATTGGTCTTAATTAAATGGGCTAAATCTTAAACTAATTTAATTTAGGCTTAATCTTTCCAGGTTTCACGCATCTTCATTAGGCTTTTATTTGTGATTGAGTAGGCTCAAGGCCTCTTTAGTGCTTCAAAAACGAAAATTTGGCTATATCATGAAACTACTTCAACTACTGATCGTTTGGGGCCTGCTGCTGGCAGCGGCAACCCAGCAGACTCTCGCCCAGGACGATGTGCGCCGTAAAGGTCGCTTGGGCCGCCCCTCGCAGACCGATCAGCCAGTACGTCCCCGCTCGACCGAGCCGCGCAAACAGGCTGCGCCGCCTGCGGATGCCACGCCGCAGCCTACCTACCAGGGCGGCATCATTACGGGCCGCATCCTCGATGCCGACGACAGCGAGGCCTTGATCGGAGCCACGGTCGTGCTGCGCCAACTTGAAGAGGCCGAAAGCGACCAGAGCCGCACCCGCGGGGCCTACACCGACCTCGATGGCAACTTCCGTCTGACCAACGTGCGGGCCGGCAAGATCGATGTCAAGGTTTCGTATGTGGGCTACATCAGCCGTGAGTACCAGCTCACGGTAGGGGCCGGCCAGGGTATTGATCTGGGAACCATCAAGCTCGAAAAGAACGCCGTCGGTATCGAGGAAGTGAAGGTCATCGCTTCGGCATCGCGGGGCAACCTGACCCCCGTGGCCACTACGCGCATCACCGAGGCCCGCATCGCCGAAAAGTATACGACAAGCGAGGATTTCCCCGCTGTGGCCAAATTCAGCCCCAGTGTCTATGTGTCGCGCGTGGGGGGTGGCTTCGGCGACTCGCGCGTGGCCATCCGCGGCTTCGAGCAGGAAAACATGGCCATCCTCATCAACGGCATTCCCATCAACGACATGGAGTTCGGCAAGCTCTACTGGGTCAACTGGATGGGCCTGACCGACGTAACGCGCGAGGTGCAGATTCAGCGGGGGATGGGGGTCTCGCGCCTGGCCATCAACAGCGTGGGCGGCACCATGAACATCATCACCCGCACGACCGATATCGAGCCCGGCGGAGCTGTCTCGTACGAGACTTCGGTCTACACGCCCGACAAGAGTGCCCGCATCGGCAGCTACCAGAACCGCGCCTCGGTGATGGTCAGTTCGGGCCGCACCGAGGACGGCTGGGCCATTTCGTTCCAGGGCAGCCGCATCAGCGGTCCGGGCTACATCGACAAGCTCGACATCGACTTCTGGTCCTATTTCCTGTCCATATCCAAGGAAATCGGGAGCAAACACCTGCTGGTCTTTACGGCCATGGGGGCCCCGCAGGAGCACGGCGAACGCCTCGTCGGCTCACCCCTCACGACGTACGAACGCTACGGCAACCGCTACAACCCCAACTGGGGCTACCTGGACGGGCAGGTGATCCGCGGCCATAACTTCTACCACAAGCCCCAGTTTGCCCTCAACCACTACTGGAGCGTTTCGGATCGTACGCAGATCAATACGTCGGCCTACTACTCCCTGGGTACGGGTGGGGGCAACTTCACGCCTTTCGGGCCGCGCACCCGCGACCAGGGCCTCTACGACTACGAGCTGATGCGCTCGATCAACCTGCAGCAGGCCGATACCAGTTTCACCACGAGCTTCGGTGAAAACGTTACAGGCCGCAACGCGCAGTTCTACAGCATCGATTTCCGCCTCGACCAGTACTGGGTCGGTGCCATCAGCAGCGCAACGCACAAGCTTAGCGATGAGGTTACGCTGACGGGCGGTCTGGACCTGCGCCACTACGAGGGCGACCAGTTCTTTGCGCTGCAGCACCTGTTCGGGGGCGATTTTCTGCTCGACCGCTCGGATCGCAATGCACCGGTGCGTGCCCTGCGCACGGGCGACAAGCTCTGGCAGCACAAACGCGCCTACATCTCGTGGGCCGGTGCTTTCGGTCAGGCCGAGTACAACACCGAGTTTTTCAGTGCGTTTGCCTCGGCCAGTGCCTCGAACACCCGCCTGCAACGCCGCGACTACTTCCTCTACACCAACGAAGACGACAAGCTCTCCGACCCCCAAAGCATCCCCGCCGGCTCGATCAAAGGCGGCGTAACGCTGCGGCCCAGCCGGGTGCTCTCTTTCTACGGCAACATCGGCTACTTCACGCGGGCACCCTTCTTCGGCAACATCTTCCGCTTCAATAACGAAGCGGCCGAAAACATCGTCAACGAGAAGATTTTCTCGACCGAAATCGGTGTAACCTACCAAAGCCCCAAGTTTGCGTTCAAACCCAACGTCTACTTCACGCGCTTCAGCGACAAAACCATCAACCTGGAGCGGGGCTTCGATGCCAACGGCAACGAGATTTCGGCCCTCATCAGCGGGCTGGCCGCCCAGCACTACGGTTTCGAACTGGAAGCAGCCTGGAACGCGACCAGCTTCCTGAGCTTCAACGCCTTTGCCTCGATCGGCGACTGGCGGTACGTGTCCGACGTCTCGGCCACCATCGCCGACTTCACCCGCACGAACTTCACCGAGGTCAACATCTACTCCAAAGACCTGCGCATCGGCAACTCGCCCCAAACCTCGCTGGGCCTTTCGGGCACCCTGCGCAGGGGTCAGGATTTCTTTTTCAGCGTCGATGTTTTCCACTACGCCCAGCTCTACGCCAACCTCGACGTAACGCAGCGTAGCAACCCCGACAACCGCGCCCAGCCCTGGCGGCTGCCCGACTTTACGCTTGTCGATGCCTACGTGGGCTACAACTTCGCCATCGGCAAGCAGCTGGCCACCTTCAAGCTCCAGTGCCAGAACCTTTTCGACAAGCAGTACCTCAACGAAGCCCAGGACGGCATCAACAGCGACCGCGCCACGGCTCTGGTCTTCTATGGCTTCGGCCGCATCCTGAGTGCCTCGCTGACGCTGCGCTGGGGCGGACAGGCCGGCCAGGTGAGCCAGCGCAACACCTCGGCCTTCTAGCTTCCGATCGATTCTTCGACCAAACCCTTATGCCGCTGCCCTCGGGCAGCGGCTTTTTTGTGGCGGTCTTTTCGGCTGTCCGGACTTGTTTTTTCGCGCAATCGGGCTTAACTACGCAGCGTACAAGACCGCCTACCCGCCATGACCCGAATCATTCTCGATCAGCCGCCCGGTTCCACTTACGAGGTTCACCAGCAGGGCAACGATTACTGGCTTGCTCAGGGCCTCCGCGGCCGCATCGAACGGCTCAGCCCCTGGCACTGGCGGCTCCACACGGCGACCGCTACCCACGATGCCTGGCTCCTGAGCCTCGATGCCGAGGCGGGCCGCCTGCGTCTGCGCGTGGGCAGCCAGACCCTGAGCCTGCGCGTCGAAAGCCAGACCCTGCGGTACCTGCGCCTGATCGGGGTCGATGCTACGGCCCAGCGCAAAGCCGCCGACCTCAAGGCCCCGATGCCCGGACTGGTCAAGGCCGTGCTTGTCGAAGCGGGGCAGGCTGTCGAAGCGGGGCAGAGCCTGCTCGTGCTCGAGGCCATGAAAATGGAGAACGTCCTCAAGGCTGCCGCCCCGGGCACCGTGGCCGAAATTCCTGCAGCTGCCGGTCAGGCTGTCGAAAAGGGGGCCTTGCTCGTCCGCTTCAGCTAGCCGGGCCGGTCTGATCACGTGCTTGGTTTCGATTCTTTATTTTCCATTTCACTTGTCATATTTTAGAAAAGCCGTCGATTCCAACAGCTTCCGCAGGGATCGGCCGCCTGCTGTATACGACCGGCTGATCCGTCAACGAGTGGTGCGGCCATGATGGGTCGGCTGCTGCGCCAGCTCAGCGGGCTGCTGCTGCTCAACCTGATCTCGAAGCCGGTCTGGATTCTGGCCGAGAACGCCGCTCAGGATCACCTGGGCCACGCGGCCTGGGGCCGCTTTGCGGCCCTGATGGCACTGGCTTACATCGCTTCCCCCCTCATCGACCTGGGCACCAACCAGCTGTTGACCCGGCAGGTGGCTGCCCGTTCCCACCTCTACGGCCGCTTCATGGGGCAGGTGCTGGGCCTCAAGGGGCTGCTGGTGCTCGTCTACTTGCTGGTCTTGGGCCTACTGGCCCTGCTGATGTTCGATCTGCAGGCGGGTGATGCGGTGCTGCTGGCCGCTGCCGCTCTGATCCACATCGGCTTGAGCTATGTGCTGCTGTGGCGCAGTGCCCTGCAGGCGCACCAGCTTTTTGGCTGGGACGGGCTGGCCTCGGTACTCGACAAGCTGGTATTTCTGGGCGTGCTGGGGCTGCTTTTCATCCGCGGCTTTGGCATCGAAGCCTACGCGGTGGCCTTGACGGGTGTAACGCTGCTGACGGCTGCAGGTCTTGGAGCGTTGGTGTGGCGGCGGTTTGGACGGGTGCGTATCCGCTTCAAGGGGAGCGGGCTGCGGGTGGTGGCGGCGGGGGGCTGGCCCTTTGCCCTGCTCTTTGTGCTCTCGAGTCTGACCGAGCGGGTGGGGCAGGTGCTGCTCGATCCGCTGGCGGGCGAGGCAGCCAGCGGCCTCTATGCCGGTGCTTTCCGCTGGTACGGGGCTTTTTCGATGTACCTGTGGACGGTGCTGCCGGTGCTTTTTGCCCGCTTTGCGCAGCCCCAGCCGCCCGAGCGGGCACAGGGCCTGCTCGAGGCGGGGCTGGCGGTGGTGGCCCTGCCGGTGCTCTGGGTGGCGGCCTTCATTGGCTGGGAAGCCGAGCGGCTTTTTTTTCTGTTCGGGGGCAGCAGCCCGATCGAGATCGCACAGATGGCCGCCACGCTGCGGGTGCTGGCCTTGGCCTTGGCGGTCAATGGCCTGTTCAACATCTTTTCGACCTGGCTGACGGCTACGGGCCGTGAGGGGGGGGTCAACCGGCTGCTGGTGCTAGCGGCCGGCCTGAGTCTGGTGCTCAATGCGCTGCTCATTCCGGTGTGGGGACCGCTGGCACCGGCGGTGGTGCTGGTGGTGGCTCTGGGTTTTCTGTCAGCAGGCTATGGGGTGCTGGTGGTTCGGGCGGGGGTACTCCGGATGCCGTGGGGCGTGCTGGGGCGCGTGGTGCTGGCGGCGGGTGTCAGTGGGCTGGTGCTGGGGGGCAGCCGGCTGGTGGGTGGGGCGTGGTGGGGCTGGGTGCTGGCATCGGGGCTGGTGCTGGCGGGGCTGGTGCTGGTACTTCGGCTGGTGGACTGGCAGGCTTTGCGGGGCCGGTCGGCCTGAGGATTGGCTGTGAAATGAGTTGGAATAGTTTTTATATTTTGTATATATGACGAAAATAAAATGTACTGAAATAGATCGAGCCTTGGGCTGGCTTTCGGCCTTTTCGGTAAGGTGCCGGCCTATCGACCGATAGGAGAGCAGTTCTTGCGCATGCGTTGGTATCTGGCTGCTTCAGCTGGCCCGCACCCAGCGTGCCAGCTCGCCGAAGGTAAGCTTTTTGCCGTACATGAGCAGCCCCACACGGTAGATGCGGGCGGCCACCCCCACCGAACCTACGATGCTGCCTGCCAGCAGCAAGGCCGAGAGCGCGACCTGCCACACCGGCACATCCACCAGGGCCATGCGGGCCATCATGATTGTCGAGGACGAGAAGGGCAGCACCGAGAGCCACACCGCCAGCGGGCCATCGGGGTTGTTCATCACCGCCCCGATGAGCAGAATGGGAATGTAGGCCGGTATCGAGATGATCGTGGTCAGGGGGCCGGCATCGGCTTCCTGGTCGATCGACGCGCCCACGGCCGCAAACAGGCAGCCGTAGAGCAGGTAGCCCCCCAGAAAATAGAACAGGAACCAGCCGATGAGTGCGGGCTTGAACTGGCCGAGGCCGGCGGCGATTTGGGCGGCCATTTCCTGCTGCTCGGGCGTGGGGCCGTCGGCTTGGGCGGCCGCCAGTTCCGCACCCGAAAGCCCCAGGATCGCCCCCCCCACCACCAGCAGCAACCCGATCAGCCCTACCCAGATCGCAAACTGGATCAGCCCCACCGCCGCGATGCCCAGCACCTTGCCCAGCATCAGATCGAAGGGCCGCACCGACGAGACCATCACCTCGACGATGCGGTTGGTTTTTTCTTCCATGACCCCTTTCATCAGCAGGCCGCCATAAATGAAAACCATCATGAAGGAGATGAACCCCATGCCATAGCCCAGGATGAAGCCCCAGGCCGAGCTGGCGGCCTCGTCGCCCTCGCGGGTGATCTTGCGTGTGGTCAGGTCGACGTTCACTTCGGCGGCCCGGACCGTTTCGAGGTTCAGGCCCGCGTCGAGGAGCCGCTGCTCGTGCAGGATGCGGTCGAGTTTCTTGGCGAGGGTGCGCTCGAATTTGAGGCTCGGAGCCTGCGACGAATGAAACACGGCGTGGAAATTGCTGCGGCTCAGGTCGTCGGCCAGCACCAGCACCGCCTTTCCTTTCTGGTCGACGAGGCTGCGTTTGAGGGCTTCGACGGGCTGGGTGGCTGCTGCAAAGCGCATGCTCGGTTCCTGGGCTTTCTGCAGCTCGGGCAAAATGCGACCCGTCGGGTCGACGACTATTATTTCGTAACTCTCGGTTTCGGTCTGCGAACTTACCAAGGCCGGAATGGTCATCACCGCCACCAGCAGCAGGGGGGTGCCCAGCGTGGCGATCAGAAAGAGCTTGTTGCGCACCCGCACGCGGACTTCGCGCCGGAAGACAATCCAGAAATTGGGGTTCATAGGGCGACAGGGCTTGGGTGAGCGGTGCGCTGCACCACCTCGATGAAAATCTGCTGCAGGCTGGGGCTGACTTCCTCGTAGCGGAGCACGTGGTTGCGCTCGTTGAGCCAGGCGATGAATTCGTTGACCGACCGGCCTGCGGGCAGGGCCAGGTTCAGGTGGTAGCGACCGCGGTCGAAGACCCGCACCTCGGCCGGCAGCTCCAGCTCCTCGATGGGCTGGTCGAATTCGAAGTGCAGCTCGCCGCTGCGGTACTGGCGGCGCACGGCCCGCATCTCGCCCGCCAGCACCACCCGCCCTGCATTGATGAGGGCGATTTCCTCGCAAATCTGCTCGACCTGCTCCATGCGGTGGGTCGAAAAGATGACGGGCGTGCCCGCCGCCCGAAATTCGCGGATCACATCTTCGATCAACTGCGTATTGATGGGGTCGAGGCCCGAAAAAGGCTCATCGAGGATGAGCAGCCGCGGGCGGTGGGCGATCGTGGCGATGAACTGCACTTTTTGCTGGTTGCCCTTCGAGAGTTCCTGAACCTTGCTCTGGGCACGGTCGGCCAGACCAAAGCGCTCGAGCCACTGCATCGACTCGCGTTCGGCTTCGGCGGCCTTCAGCCCCTTGAGTTCCAGCAGGTAGACCAGCTGTTCGAGCACGGCCATTTTCTTGTAGAGGCCGCGTTCTTCGGGCAGGTAGCCCATCTGGCGTTGGTGCCGGTCTTCGAGGCGTTCGCCAAAAAAGATAATGTCCCCGCTGTCGGGGATGGTAATGCGCGTGATCATGCGGATGAGGGTCGTTTTGCCGGCCCCGTTGGGACCGAGCAGGCCAAAGATCGTACCGGTGGGCACTTGCAGGCTGATGCCGTCGTTGGCCCGCAGGCTGCCAAATTGCTTCACAACCTCTCGGATATCGAGTGCCAGGGACTGACTCATGGGCGGGGGCGGCTTGCAAGCCTCAGATTTTGGATAAAGTAAACACGTCTAAAATACGTACAGGCCGGGCGGGCGATTGAACACTTATTGGGCCGTCTCGAAGCGGTAAATCCAGCCGTCGGCATCGGTGAGCAGCAGCTCGTTGCGGGCGGTGCGGAAGTTGAAGGTATCGGCCCGTTCGTCGGTTTCGACGGCCAGGCGCGTGTCGTTGTCGAGCAGCTGCCAGCGGCCCGTGAAGCCCGTCTCGCCCACGTAGCAGAGCGAGGCCCCGGGGTCGAAACTCAGGCGGCCATCGCGAAAGAAGGTCCACACGTCGTCGAACTGGCAGCTGCCCTCGGTGCGGCGGTAGCGGAACTTGACAATCAGGCCGCTGGGGTCGGTCGAGCGGATGTCGCCGATGCGCCAGGGGCGGCTGAAGGAGCCGGCTACCAGGTCGAGGGTCGAGGGTGCGGGCTCATCGCCGCGATCGCGCCCGCCGGTGTCGGCGCAGCCCGTCATCAACAGCCCCAGAACCGCCAGTCCCCATACCAGCACGTGCATGAACGCAAAGTTAGCCATTGTCGGTTACGGTCTCAACGCCGTGCGACCTTCTGATCGTACATCCTTTCCTTTGGCGGCGCATCGGGCCTGCCACGCCGCCTGATCGGCCACCCGCCAGCGGGTTGGCAGCCGGTCTTCCGAACTTTGTAAACAGGTGCCGGGCCGGCTTCGATGTCCTGTCTATCTTAATAAAGGCCGTTTTTTAGAAAGCATAGATTGCTTTAGTGTATGAAAGCACGTGAATAGCTGCTGTTTCAGCACGTAAACGCACCTTGCCTAAATCTACCCACGTAGCCCCCGCTTGACTAAGCTGACAAATTTCTCGAGAACTCAAATCTCCTTCGGGGCCGATCAGCCAACATATACCCATATTCTGGTATTGAACCTGTTTCAATTGTACTTTGGAATCTACTTCTTCGCATGTACAAGCAAGAAGAGCTGAATTTAAGTTTATCAAATGAAGAGCTTCATCAAGTGAATTCGACTCCATTATTTCCGGAACTTTTGACCTCTGGCATTGCTTCATGCCGGCCCAGATTAATTTGTCAATTCGTTTCATGTTAAGACCTTTTGACTCGGTTCGTTCATAGCGACAAACAACCATACGAGTAACCCCTAACTCCGTGGCTTTCTCAACCATCCATTCCAGGCGATCCCTGTTAGCAAGCAATGGAATGATGATATGGATTTCAACAGGCGATTCGGTCGAAGAAGGCTCGTAACCGCTAACCCTAAGCTCCATGAATCCATCATTCAGTCTGTCAGTAAGATTGGCCCGTATGAATTGACCGGAACCATCGATTCCGATTATAGGATCGCCAGCCTTTTTGCGTAGAACCCTGATTGCATGTTTCACTTCTTCCGGTGGCATAACCACCTTGTTACCTTGCCACTCGACTCGAAATACGTCTTCCATGCAGATGTCGTTTTATTGAATTTTCAGCATTCAGTCAATCAGGCCCGATAGCTGGTTTTCGTAAAGCCCTTCGGGAGCATGCCCCGCATCACATGTCGAGGCGGATAAGGAGGGCAGTTCGGTTGCGGCGAAGCCCCACCGCCTCAGGCTGCCTGCCAGCTGACACCCTGCCGCCGGAAAACCAGCACCAGCCGCAGTCTGGGGTAATACCAGCGGTCGATCGTAGCGGTTAGCTGGCGGCGGGCCGGCGGCCCATACCGGAGCCAGGCCCGTCCGCGGTCGGTCTGCCAGCCCGGACGCTGGCCTTCGGCCCAGAGGCTGTCGGCAGCAGCTACCTGCTGATAATAGCGTTCCAGGGCTTCGGTGGGATAGGCGGCGGGGTCGGTGGCGTGTGCGGCCCAGTAGGCCAGCAGAGCGGCCCGCTGGGCTTCGGCACCGCCCGCCGCCCGAAGCCGCGCCACCACCACCGGTGCTGCCACGGCTTCCAGCTGGTCGAGGGCCGTTTCGATCTGCGCCAGCACCGCTCTCACGCCTGGCCAGCGCAGCACCACCCGCCGGCTTTGTTCGGCCACCCGCCGGTCGCCCTCCCAGACCTGTACGACCAGCAGGTACTCGCCCGCCTCGAGGCCGGCGGTGCGCAGGCTGCGGCGCAGGGGCTGCACGCCTGCCCGTGCCGTGAAGACCTCGCGCTGCTCGAGCACAGCCCGAAAAGGCCGGGCCAGTTCGCTGGCGATGTCGCTTTCGCGGCGGAAAAGCACCGTTTCGAGTTGCAGGGGACGGGTTTTGGGCGCGTGCAGCTGGGTCTGCCAGCCAAGCCAGGGCCGGCCGTCGGGGGCCACTTCGCCTGTCCACGTTCCGCCCGATTCCGGGTCGGTGAGCAGCAGACCGCCCAGCTGCCAGCTGCCGCGCCAGCCTTCGACTACCACGGTCAGGCTGCGGGTCCAGAGACCACCGCCGCGCAGATCGCTGGCGGCGATGCGCAGCTCGTAGGTGCCGGGCGGCAGCTCGGGGCTGAAGTCGAGGCGGTGGGTGGGCTGCTCGTCGTCGGTGAGGCTGCGGCGAAATCGCCCGGCCCAGGGGGTAAAGCCGGTGGGGGTGCGGGCTTCGATGCGCAGCTCAAGCTCGGCGGTGCAGCGGCCGTTCTGGGTGGCGAACCACAGGTCGGCCGATTCGAAACGAAGGAGCAGCTGGCCTCGGGCGCGTCCCGTTTCGAGGCGCGTCGCCCAGTCGGCCAGAAAGCGGGGGGCCTGCCACGCGGCCGCCGGGCTGGGCAGTGTCAGCAGCAGCAGCAGCAGCCAGCATTCAGGCCAGCAGGCCCAGTTCGCGCAGCCGCTCGGTGAGGTACTCGCCGGCCGTGGCATCGGGGTAGGCTTTGGGGTTTGCTTCCGTGACGCACGAGGGCAGGCAGGTCAGGTCCATGTCGCTGCGCGGGTGCATGAAAAACGGAATCGAGAAGCGCGAGGTGTGTATCAGCTCGCGGGGCGGGTTGACGACGCGGTGGGTTGTCGAGCGCAGGCGGTTGTTGGTCAGCCGCTGGAGCATGTCGCCTACGTTGACGACGACAGCCTCGGGTATGGCGGTAACGGCCAGCCACGTGCCGTCGCGGCGCAGAACTTCTAGGCCTTCGGCACTGGCCCCCATGAGCAGGGTGATGAGGTTGATGTCTTCGTGGGCGGCGGCCCGCACGGCATCGGGCGGCAGGGCGTCGGGGTTCTCGATGGGGAAGTAGTGCAGGGGCCGCAGGATGGAGTTGCCTGCTTCGACTTTGTCTTCGAAGTAGTCTTCGTCCAGTTCGAGGTACAGGGCAATGGCCCGCAGGAGCTGGCGTCCGGCGGCTTCGAGGCGGCGGTAGGCTTCGGTGGTTGCGGCCCGGAAGTCGGGCACGTGCGCATCGGGAAAGATGTTGTCGGGGTAGGCGGGCGTGCCTCGGAAGGGGTGGTTTTCGGGCAGTTCCTGGCCCACGTGGTAAAATTCCTTGATGTCGGGCGTCCGGGCGTCTTTGGCTTTCTCGCGGAAGGGGGGAGTATAGCCCCGCTGGCCGGCGATGGCCGAGCCGTCGTACTGGAGTTTGACTTCCGGCGGCAGGGCAAAAAATGCCTGCACGGCGGCGTAGAGCCGGCTTTGCAGCTCGTCGCTCAGGCCGTGGTTTTTGACGGCAATGAAGCCGATCTCTTCGTAGGCGCGGCCCAGGTCGCGGACGAAAGCGGCCCGCTGCTCGGGCGTCCCCTGGGTGAAGTCGTTGAGATCGAGGATGGGGATCGATTCGTACATGGCGGCGGTCGATTGACGAGGAAATTTAGGGAAAAAAAGGGATTCAGGCCTTGGGTCGAGCACCGGGCAGGCTGAGCGGGGAATCCGTATCTGTTCCGGGACACGAGAGGACAAAGAGTATTGCCAAAGTCAGGAACTTGACTGGCCTAGGTGGGGCTGCTTTATTTTGTGTCGGGTGTATCGCGAGCTTGCCTACTAAGCAAGGGGCATTATTTGTAATGAATCTTATAAGTTTATCCACTAATCCCTTTAGAGATCTACTTAATTTTTAAATAGATTTGTGTATTTCTAATTTTAGTCTGAGCGATCGCATTTTCAAAACGTCTGTTTCGAAGCCATGAAGCTATACTGTGTTTTTCTTCTGTGTTCCTGTTGGTTGCTATTGTTTATCTTGAGTTCATGCTCTGGTGGTGCAAACAAGTATGATAATTTAGTTGGTGAAGGCGATAAGCGATGGTATTATCGTGAAAGAGGTACGGCAAGTTTGGCGGGAACTGCTACAGCTAAAAAAATATCCGAGGCGAAAGTAAATCTGAAGGAACAGGCGGCTTGCATTCAGGATGATGCTTGGATTTTCGGTGCCAACGGTCGGATGAGTTATTGGTATGGTTCGTTGGCATGTGATGACGAAGAACTGCAAAACAAGACCCAACATAGCTGGACTAAGTGGCGGTTCATTGCCGACAGCACGAAAATCCAAATGGATCATCCGGATGGATCAACTGATATTTGGCAAATCAAACGCCTAACAAATAAAAAGCTTCACCTGAGAATCGAATATTCATCCGACGGTGGCGATTCGGTCCAAATACTGGAACGTCGGTTCGATCATGGGCTTTGATAAAAAATAAAAAGTAGTTTATGCCAATTCAGGGCAAGGGATAGTAAGTTCCGCCATAGCCTGGATAGATACGAATTGGCCATTCAGGGTTTCGAATGCTATTCTTTTGAGTAAAACAGGCTGAATTCTTGGCTTCGGTTGCTTTTAAGGAGTTAGAACTAATCGTATAACTGATTTTACAGTGCTCTCCGTCCTCGTATGTAAAATACAAGTCAAGTGTTTTCGCGCCCGTAATATTAATTGGCTGTGTTATGCAAGCCGGTGCCCCTGACCACGAATGGGTCAGTTGGTTGTTTTCCGTATGTAAATAAACCAAGTCGTTTATGAGGATGAAATGTACTTGTTTATAGACAGATGATGCCATTCCGCTGCCATCCCACTCATCGGAAGCCTTAGGATTACCCTTTTCATCAAAAACATAAATTACACCATGATCCTTTATACGCCAGAGACTTAGCCAATTATGACTGTTATCGAGTTTTAAATTAAAATCACGGCTCTCCTCTTCTTCATTAAGAAGAGTCCCCGAATACGATGTTTGAGTAAACTGGCCCTTGAAAATCAGATCACTTTCACTTTGGCGGCCAAAAATATCAAAATAAAGATCTTTTTCTACTAGATTTCGCTCCGTCAAATTAAGTTGCTTCGTTTGGTGATTAAAAATTCCGCTAAGGGTCAGCGGTATATTTTGGTTTTCATAGTAATAGTAGCCAAATACATTGTACATTTGCTGAAATGTATTCAAGATAGAGTCGTTATTGCGGGAGGCAGGTTCGAAGTACAGTGCCATATGAACCTTTGCTCCAGCAATTGTTCCAGACAAGTATTTTATGTATTTATGTTTGCGTTCTAATACTTTTCGAAAAAACTGTGCATGATTCAATGGCTTGTTCAATTCGTTTGCTCCTTTAGCCCGCTGGGAATCACCCTCTGCACCCGTAGATATAAATTTTTGCCTTGACTTAGTTTCAAAGCCCGTGCAAATGACCACTCCACAAAGGGTAACAAGCAATAGAAAAGCTTTCATATTTTACTTATGGTAGATTGTTTGGTTGCAAGCTAGCAAATTCCCCCACACGAAACCCCCCGCCCCGCCTTTCCGTTAAGCCAAGGTAACGCCTCTATTGTTCGATGGAAACGAAAACGACCCCGCACCTGACGGGCGCACCCCGCGGCACCACCCTGCACTGCAAGGGCTGGGTACAGGAAGCCGCCTACCGCATGCTCCTCAACAACCTCGACCCCGAGGTGGCCGAACGGCCCGAAGACCTCGTCGTCTACGGCGGCTCGGGCAAAGCCGCCCGCAACCCCCAAAGCCTCGACCGCATCCTGCGGGCACTCCAGGACCTGAACGACGACGAGACCCTGCTCGTGCAGTCGGGCAAGCCCGTGGGCATCCTGCGCTCGCACCCCGACGCGCCCCGCGTGCTCATCTCCAACTCGATGCTCGTGCCCCGCTGGGCCACCTGGGAGCACTTCCGCGACCTCGAACGCCAGGGCCTGATGATGTACGGCCAGATGACGGCCGGCTCCTGGATTTACATCGGCACCCAGGGCATCGTCCAGGGCACCTACGAGACCTTTGCCGAGCTGGCCCGCCAGCACTTCGGCGGCAGCCTCAAGGGAACCCTCAACGTGACGGCGGGCCTCGGCGGCATGGGCGGTGCCCAGCCCCTGGCTATAACCATGAACGGCGGCGTGGCCCTCTGCGCCGAACTCGACCCCAGCCGCATCGACTTCCGCCTGCGCACCCGTTACCTCGACGAGGCCGCCCCCGACCTCGAAACGGGCATTGCCCGCGCCCTCGAGGCCAAAGCCCGCGGCGAGGCCGTCTCCATTGCCGTGGCCTGCAACGCCGTCGACCTGCTCCAGGCCCTCATCGACCGCAACCTCACCCCCGACACCCTCACCGACCAGACTTCGGCCCACGATGCCCTCATGGGCTATTTCCCCGAAAACCTGACCCTCGAACAGGCCCAAACGCTGCGCCAGACCGATCCCGACCACTACATCGCCCGCTCGCTGCAGACCATGGCCCGCCACGTGCGTCAGATGCTCGAACTGCAGCGGCGCGGAGCCGTTACCTTCGACTACGGTAACAACCTGCGTGGCCAGGCCCTGACCCAGGGCGTAACCAACGCCTTCGATTTTCCGGGCTTTGTGCCCGCTTACATCCGTCCGCTCTTCTGCGAGGGCAAAGGCCCCTTCCGCTGGGTGGCCCTCTCGGGCGATCCGCAGGACATCTACCGTACGGACGCGGCCCTTCTCGAGCTCTTCCCCGAAAACGAGTCGCTGCGGCGGTGGCTGACGCTGGCCCGCGAGCGCATCGCCTTCCAGGGCTTGCCCGCCCGCATCTGCTGGCTGGGGCAGGGCGAGCGCGAGGCCGCCGGCGTGCTGTTCAACGACCTGGTGCGGCGGGGCGAGGTCTCGGCCCCCATCGTCATCGGACGCGACCACTTGGACACGGGTTCGGTGGCCTCGCCCAACCGCGAGACCGAAGCCATGCGCGACGGCTCGGATGCCGTGGCCGACTGGCCCATCCTGAACGCGCTCATCAACACGGCGGGTGGGGCCAGCTGGGTATCGCTGCACCACGGCGGGGGCGTGGGCATCGGCTATTCGATCCACGCGGGGCAAGTTACCGTAGCCGACGGCACCGAGGCCGCCGAATGCCGCCTGCGCCGCGTCCTGCATAACGACCCCGCGATGGGTGTGCTGCGGCACCTCGATGCGGGCTACGAGATCGCCCGCGACACCGCCCGTCGGCATGGCCTCGACCTGGAGGAGCGGCTGGGCTGAGGGCTCGGCAAGCCATTACCTGCCGGTTCAGGTTCCGGATCGTTTCAGTTGCACCTTGCCCGGGCCAGCAGCCGCGGCCTGTTCATCCTGGTGGGGGCATGGATTCGGACCGGGGATCGGTCTTCAAATCCGGCTGCGAAAACAGCAGCTGCGCCGTGCGGTCGATGTGCTGCTTCAGGGCTGGGTTGGTGATGTGCTCATACGCCACCAGGTCGACGCGCAAGGGCAGGTTGCTGTCGATGAACTGGCTGTAAAGCCGGTCCAAGGTTTGCGCATCCACCGGCCCGTAGACAACCAAGTCGATGTCCGAAGCCGGCCGGTGCGTGCCCGAAGCCCGCGAGCCAAACACGGCCACCCGCTCGATCTGCTCGGCAAAGGGTGCCAGGTAGTGGTGCAGGGTTTCCAGCTCCTGCTGGCTCAAGCCGTGGTGTTGGGCACGGTTCATGCGGAGTCGGCCTCGGGGGCCAGGCGTTCGTAAAGTGCCCCCAGAAGGGCCAGGTAGTCGCGGCGGATGTTGTCGATAACCTGCTCCATCGCGGGGAGATCGTAGGTGTGAGCCATTTTGTTGCGGTCGTCGATGGCCCGCTGCCACGCGTCGCCCTCGGCGATGAGGCCCGATTCAAAGGCGGCGCGAATTACGCGCCGAGGGGTGATTTCGGGCAGCGTCAGGCCCTGATGTTCCAGGTAATCCTTCAGGAGCTTCCAGGCCAATTCGAGCGTATATTCGAAACGCTGGATCACTCCCTCTTTTTCTAGGGTGCTCAAGTTTTTGCTGGCGAAAGGCTCCCGCAGCAGGTTGTAGGCCCGTTCAAAGTTTCGGAACCGGTACTGCCAGCGTGGGGGCGGGTCTGGGCGCATGAGCGGTGCGGCGGAAGTCTGGTTCTGCAAAGCTAGCCACGATCGGGTTGACTTTCGTTAGGCCCGTTGGCATGGCCTCGACCTGGAGGAGCGGCTGGGCGGAAGGCCGTGCGTCAGGAATCAGTCAAAAATTGTGAATCAAAAAACGGGTACTCTTCTTCTATGGGAAAAGGTGCCTTTTTATTCAATAATTTCTATTGTTTTCAAGGGGCAGGTCCGATCAGCCAGATCGATTCCCCGGGAAAAGGCATCCGAATTGAGAGTCTTTAGCTATAGAGAGATTTTTTTGTCATCTTTTATTTTAATTTGTTTGTACAAGTTCATTGATCTGATTTTTGCATCATGCTTGCCTGTAAAAATGCGATTTCGAAATATACGTTCGAAATGGAATGAAAGGCGACAAGCAGCGTTATTGCTACAAAGCCTGCGGGGCTTCCTTTACCGAAGGCGATCGCCGACGCAAACCCCACCTGGAAAAGATCAAATCGATGGCCCTCATGCTCTGCTTGCGCGGAGCCATGTCATTCGGTCAGATCGCTGAATTTCTGAACCGCTCCAGCACAAGCATTTACATACATTCGTGAGTCCGGAAAAAGCCTGCCGTAGCCAAGCTTTAATCCGAGCGTGAATGTAGTGGAAATAGACGAAATGCGCCATTTCATCGGAAAGAAAAAGAATAAATTCTGGATTTTCAAGGCTCTCGATCGAGATAACCGCGGCACAGGTCATCGTTTGGCTCGCATGAAACGCGGAACTAAAGTCGTTTCTAAAAAATCGGAAATGCTTGACATCAGCCTCAGACTCTGGCAGTCTTTTCAAGACCTAGAAATGCGAAGTAATCACGTCAAAATCCTATCTATCTCTCTATAACTAAAGACTCTCCCGAATTAAATTAACCGACCGATTCAAATCATAAAAAATCAAAATCATAAAAAATCATAAGATGAAATCCAAACTCATACCCGCCTGGCAGATCAATATCGGCGTGGCTTTGGTCGTGCTGCTGGCCGGGATGTACAGCTACCTGACCAACCCCGAACGGCCCGCAACGGCCCTCATCGCTCCCTTTTTCGGCCTCATGCTCCTGCTCACGACCGATGCCCTGCGCAAGGAAAAGAAAACGGCGGCCCACGTGGTGGTGGTTCTGACGCTGCTCTTTGGCATCCTGACGGCTTCGATGGCCTTTTCTTCGCGCAAGGTCGATGACCCCGAAAAGCGGGCGCGGCGCGTACTGGTCTTTTCGGCTATGTCGCTGGCCTGCCTGGGTGCTAGCGGCTACTACGTTTACGGCTTCCTGCAGCGGCGCAAGGCCGCCGCCCAGCAGCCCGCCGCATGAGGGCCGCCGCCCGTGTTCTGCTTGCTGGAGCGGCCCTGCTGCCTTTGGGAGTCGCGCTTGTCTGCCTCGACGACCCCTTCCACGGCGATGCCATTCCCAACACGGCCCGGCCCGCCCTGCAGCTCTACGCCGCCGAGTCGCCCTTTCCTCTCATCCGCGACCGCTACGATGCCGGCCACCCCACCCTCTTTCCGCTGGTGCTGGCGGGGGTGTGGCGGCTCACGGGCGGCCCC
>CALDDN010000080.1 GCA_937936615.1 uncultured Bacteroidia bacterium
TTTTTATCAATTGCTTAAAAATGGGTTTAGAAGTGGGTAGACATAATCAGGCTTGAACCGTAAGCTTGCCGCCAGATTTGCAATAAACATAGCTGCACCGAAGTACCGCGACAAACAGCCGATAGTGATCCATTGGTAATACAGTAACCATCTGTTTGATTCGGTTGTAAATCTCGGCGGGCTCATCTCTTCGATCCCCGATGATTACGGCTAACGCACGAATAAAAGCTGCTTTATGCGTAGCATCGAAAAGTGCTTTGATATTATTTTCTTTTTCGCTTGCCGTACTGTCTTTATCTGTGCCGCGATTGCTGTAAGACTCAAGCTCTTTCGAGAAGAGTTCCGCGATTTCGAGCAGTTCCTCGTTGTTGGGCAGGGTGATTTGTGCCATTGATAGAATCCAGGTTAGTTGATAGAGGTAAAGGTTTTTATTTTTTGCAGCTATTTTTTCCAATTGTTCCAAGGTATTCTTGTCGGTCTTGCTGGATTGCCCCATAATCAGGGCTACATCCTTCGGTGCCAAAGCCCGCAGCCCCAAGCCCCCCGTCTGCACGGCCTGAGTAAGTGAGTATTCCAGCTTCAGGTGCTTCTCGATCTGCATTGCAGCTTGGTCGCTGTACAGTTCATTGTTCAAACCCAGCAGATACTCCCACATATCGCCCAAAGTCCGGACTTCGGGCAGCATAATGGGAACAAAGCCCAAGGTTTTGTTCGTATCGCCCATGGAAAAGCCTTGAGCCACAAACTGATCTGTTGACTTGAGTGCTTGGCAAGCACTCAAGCTAAATAGTTGCTGGGGCCAATCCGGACGCTCCAGCATTTTCGGAGTGCCGTCCTTGATACATTCAGATAATTTTCGGGAAACTGAAGCCCAACTGGCCGCAGCGTTCTCATTCCCAATTTGGCCGTAGGTAAACCAAATGCCATTCCAGCCTTCTATTTGACGGCCCTTGAGCTCCGGGGTTTCTTCAATCAGCATTCGGTAGTATGGCCATCCCAAATAGGTGTGCCAAAGGATAACTGGATCTTCGATTAGAAAATCGAAGCCACCTCCAAAACCCAAGCTTAGCCCTGCCCCAATCCACGAGCAGTATATTTCTTCCGAATTCGGGTCTTGTTTCAGATCACTGACTTGACCACCCCGTTCCCCTGCCCAATACCCTACTGCAATGGCCCCAGAAAGTGTGTACGTTTTCTTGACGTTTATTAGTTGATAAGCATCGGGGTCTATTCTCTTGCCTTGATGATTCGAATCAATTATAGATATTTTTTCATGCAGAATACTTCGTCGATATATTGGAAGCGGGATGCCTTTTTCTTCGGCCTGTTTAGTATAATTCTGAAAGAAGTCACTGTTAGTAACCTGCATCAAGTGTTTACTATCCTCACTATTAAAAAACACGGGCCACATCACCTCGTCGAAGAATGCCCGTGCACTCAGATTAGCACCCATTTTTTGGTTGTAGAGCTCTAGAAAAGCCCGTCCGATTTCTACCGTATACATAGTTTATACATAGTTAATGTACTGTTACTGATCTTTTATCGAATCACATAAAAGGGTTCGGCTCCTTAAATTCCAAGCCAAATTCTGAGCTGTAATCGGAATCGGGCACCACAAAGGGCTGCGAACCGACCTCGATTTGTATGTACTTGTCCCGATGTACCCACATGAGCTTGCCACTCACCGGTATTTCCAAAGCCGACCGCTCTTCCCAGGTACCTGTTTCGTAAGTACTGCAATCGCCCTCCTGAATGCAGACCGCACCATCGAGCTCCAGCAGGTCCATCAATACCGGCTTGCCAATGTGGTACAGGGGAGGCAGCCGAACCCCGTCTGACTCCCACTGTACGTGAGCCGCAATCTGCTGCACCTTAAGTTCCGGATACACCCCGTCCAGCATCGCCTGCAAGTCCGCCGCCCGCAGAACCTCGCCATCGGGCAAGGCCGCATAGCTGGACCGTACCACCTCCCCATCGTAGGGCCGCTGCGAACCCGAAGGAGCAATCACGTGCACCGGTGCCAATTTGCCTGCTTCCAGGATTTCGCGCGTCCGCCGGCGGTTCACCCGTCCGAACCGTTGGATCAGCGCATCCAGAGGAGCCGCCTCCGTAATCATCCGGTCGAAACTGATGTCCAGACTTACCTCCACGACCTGCGTCGAAACCACGAAGCACGGGCCGGGCTTATTGTCAAATTCGTTTTTCAGTCGGGCTTCTAATTCCGCCCGATGCCCGCGCTTGAAACGGCTGTGGATCAGCAGGGCGGGCGTGCTGGGATGCGCTTCCCGCAACTTGCGGTAGGCATCCTGTGCCCCCTTGACCGTGTTGTAGACGAGCAGCACTTTTTCGGCCTTTTCGACCGCCTTGGCTGCGATCGAAAAGGCCGAATCAGGTTCTGTCAGCTTATGTACGCGGTGCCGATTGTAGGTATCGAGTTCGGCCAGTTCCAGGTGAACTTCATGCGTCCGTTCGGTACCGCCGAGCAGCTCCAGCAGCCGCTCGTAGAGCGGGGTCGGCATGGTTGCCGTCCCGATATGAACGCGGCAGCCGTTGAGCACCAGTACCCGCGTCAGTTCCAGAACGAAGGCCTGGGTAACTTCGGAGTAGGTATGGATTTCATCGAGAATGACATCGGCACCTTCTATGTCGAGGAGCTGCGCCTCGAAGCCTTTTCCTGCGAACACGATTTTAGCCAACTGGTGGGGGGTCATGACCTTGATGGCCGCTCCCACAAAAGGTTGCAAGGCAGCTTCCTCCTCAAACTGGCTTTTATCGGTATCGCTCTGGTCGGGCTTCACGAGCTTGGAAGCGGCATGCAGCAGGCGAATATCCGTGCCTTCGGGCAACAGCTCTTTCAATCGCTCGTACATCGCGTTGATCGAAGCCTGAAAGGGCAGCAGGTAGAACACCCGCCCCCGACAGCGGCGGAACAGGTAGTCGGTTTTGCCGGCACCCGTCGGAGCTACGACCAGCGTATGGGGCTTGGGCGAATCGGCCGCCTTGCTCGAAAGGGGATAGAGCTGCGGATCGGAATTTTTCGACCTGCTTTCGAATACCCTCAAATCAGGAGCTCGAAACAGCCGCCGCAGCTTCTCGTTGTCTAAATTGGGCAAAGCCGAAATCATGTGGTCGGCGGCCATGAGCAGGCCCCGCCAGCGGCTCCACGACGTTTCGTTCTGTTTTTCAGTGCAGTATTGGACGCACCAATCCAATGCTGCATGGGCTTCGTCAGCAGCAAGGCTGCGTACGCAAATGCCCTCACACGCGGCCAACACCTCCAAGGCATCGGCCTGCCATTCGTCCCAAGGATCGAAGTGAAACTTGAAAATGGCTTTTCGGGAACGCGAACCCTTCTTTTCGTAGAAGTCGAGCAAGCCCAGTTCGCGCCGGTCATCGATTACACATTTGTGGTGGGCTACGACCATTTCGCAGAGGGCCGGCCAGAGCGATTCCGCGAAAAGCGGAAGAAAATAGAGGGAGGCGATTTCGTGCCGGAACGGATACGAGTTGTCTTCGAGGGATTTTTCCTTGCGGATGCGTCGCTGGAATACCGGATGCGCCTTGCCGATGTCGTGCAGCCAGCCGCCCAGTCGGGCAGTTTCCGGATCGAGTCCAACCCCTCTGGCCAGGTGCTGGGCAGCAGCAGCCACCTGCCGCAGGTGATCGACGAGCAATACTTCCTCGTGGTAGCCGTCTTCGCTCTTGGCCAATAAAACGCCTGTCATGATTGAAGCTTGAAATAGAAGTTTTGATTGAAGGAGTGATTTAAGCCGCTAAAAGGCCATCCGTACCGGATTGCCTCGCACAACGAGCTGGCCGTAAGTCATAGGATGACCTTCGATGAAGCGGTTGCGGCCCACCGGCACACCCGAATCGGAGTCACTGGCCACCAGCTCGAAGCCAGTCAGACTTTCAAAGTCGGTCGGTGTCAGGGCTTGAATGCCGAATTCGGCATCAGGGAAGACCAGATCTTCGTTGCGGCACAGGCACAGGTGCTGTTCGTAAGCCACCTCAGCATCCTGCAGGGTGTCGAATGCCAGAATCAGTTCCGGATTGAGCAGGATGCCGCGTTCGAGTATCGACTGGCCGCGGTTTATCGACTCGGTTTTGGCTTCCCATTTGTGTTCCGGTGACCAGGTCTGTTCCTGCTGCACGCTGTAGGCATCGAAACACAGGCGGTAGCGGGCGATGCGCTGGTCCTGACCAAGACCGAAAAGCTTCTGGCTCATGCCCGCAACGGTAGCAGGCGACAAAAATTTTTCGCTGAACGTAAGCGAATCGCGAACGGCCGTCCAGGGTTTGATGTAGCCCATCGGGCCGGTGTATCGCACGACGTAGTACATGATCTCTTGTAAATGAGTTTAGTTGAAATTAGCGCGTGCCTAACGCAACCCCGCCAAATCCGATACCGGTGCTTGCCCCCAGGCCCGCAGCCCAGATAAAGCGATGTACTTCGGGCGGCCCTTCCACGACAACTGGACAGATCGACCCCCGAACGCTGATGTCCTTGCCCTGCCGGCGCAGGCGCACGAGGCGGGTTTTGGCTTTGGCGTAGTGCCGGTGGAAATGAATGCGCACCGCTTCAGGATCGACGGCGACTTGATGCTGCGCCAGTTTCTGGAGCAGGTTGCTGCGCAGCAGCTCGTCGGCTTCCGGATCGGAATAGATCACGTAGCGATCGGCCTGATTCTCGCGTTTGAGGCGTAGCACCAGCGGGGTTTCAAGCCAGAAGAGGCTGGTGTTGCCGAAGGAAGGCTCAGGTACGAGCTGCAGGGCCTGTACGCGAAACCCCAGCGGGCCTGACGGATTGGCATTCACACCACGAATCAAATCCTTGAGCAGGCGACCGTCCCACGAGCCAACCCACCAGTTGACGGGATCGCTGACGGGAACCAAGCCTTTGCCCGAGGGCTTCAGGTGCGAGAGGTTCCCAAAGGAAAGCGGGTTGTTTACCCGACCGTGCCACTGATTCTCGACCCCGAGCCATTTGTGAATCTGACGGGCCAGGTCGTACTGGTAGTTGTAATCAATGAGCCTGCTGTTGTGTGTGAATTGAAATCGAATTCGCATCTTGGATTGTATTGTTTCTTGGTTTACAATTTTTTGTGCATAAAAATTTGGTATTCTAAAAAAAGTATAAAAGTATATATTTGCTTTGGTTTTTGATAAACGTATGAACACGGCCAAATTAAAAATTTTCCTTGAAAAAAATTCCTTTGGTCTTTTTTGTTATTAGCTTAGTTTGAATAGAACTCGTTTTTTAAATTTATGTGTTTTATTTTTTTGTTATTTCATTTAAGCCTATTGTCGATTAGATAAAGAGCGAATTAAAAAACCAAAATAATTTTATTTGAATAATCTGTGGCTGTCGATTCTGGATCGGTTGCTGCTTCGGGTTGTCTGGCGGGAGCTGCCTGCCGGTGTGGTGGGTTCAAAAGCACGGGCAATCAATAGCCTGCACCTGTTTTTTTGATTCGCGTATATGCCGTGCCAGTTTTTCAGCCCACTTCGGCCAGCCGCTGGCGGCCGATTGTTTCGATCGCTTTCTGCACCAGTTCCATGCGGATGGGCTTGGTCAGGTAGTCGCTGAAGCCCAGGCGCAGGCAGTGTTCGCGTTCGCTACCGAAGGCGTTGGCCGTCATTGCCACGATGGCGGGCCGGCGCAGCGGGTCGGGTTCCTGGGCAATGATGTGCTGGGCCGCTTCGATGCCGTCCATTTCGGGCATTTGAATGTCCATGAAGATCAGGTCGTAGGGCTGGCGGGCCAGGGCTTCGAGTACTTCCCGACCGTTGGCGGCCAGGTCGGGTTCGTAGCCCATGCGCTGCAGCAGCAGCAGGATGAGCTTCTGGTTGATGGGGTGGTCTTCGGCCACGAGGATGCGCAGCGGGAAGCGGTCGTGCAGGCTGCCGTCGATGCTGCTGGTGGGGGTGGCGGGTCGGGCTGCTGCCGGCACCGAGTCGGGTTGGGTCAGCCTCCGCAGGGCGGCCACGAAGGCACTCCAGCGTACGGGTGTCGGCAGCCAGCGGGGGTCGTTGGGGCGTTCGTCGGGCGGGGTTTCATAGACCAGGTAGGGCAGGTTTTGGCTGGCCAGCTCGCGGTCTCGTGCCTCGGTCCAGCAGCTGTAGTTGATCCAGACCTGATCGAAGCCTTCGGGCATCGACCACCGGGTAGGTGCCTGCGCTTCGAGGCCCAGCAGGGCGGCCTGCGTCAGCCAACGCTGGCGGCCTGTGGGTTGGTCATCGACAATCCAGACGCGCTGGCCTGTCCACGGGCGGTCGGGCAGGGGGCGTTGCGTATCGGGCGGCAGGGGCAGCGTGAAGCTGAACTGCGCTCCCTTGCCCGTTACGGCATCGAGTCCGATCTGGCCTCCCATCATTTCGACCAGGCGTTTGCAGATGGCCAGACCCAGGCCTGTGCCTGTGTAGCGGCGTTTGGAACTCGAATCGAGCTGGCTGAAGACCTGAAAGAGCCGGTCGGCCCGTTCGGGCGGGATGCCGATGCCTGTATCGCGGACGCTGAAGCGCAGCGTGGGCTGCTCGCCTGTTTCCCAGCCCACCGAGACGGCTACGTAGCCCTCAGCCGTAAACTTGATCGCATTGGATACCAGATTGAGCAGCACCTGCTGAAGCTTGGGGCCGTCGAGGTTCAGACTTGGAGGCAGGTCGTCGGGCAGCAGGGCATAGAGGCGGATGTCCTGGCTGCGGGCCTGGCCCTGCATCAGTTCGAGTACCCCTTCGACCAGCTCGACCAGGCTGCAGGGCTGCAGGCTCAGTTCCATTTTACCCGACTCGATCTTGGTGAAATCGAGGATGTTGTTGAGCAGCGAGAGCAGCGTTTCGCCACTCTGGCGGATGGTGCGGATGGTATCGGCCTGCTCGGCCGTGAGGTTGGCCTGGTTGAGCAGGCCCGTCAGGCCGATGACCGCGTTGAGGGGCGTGCGGATTTCGTGGCTCATGACAGCCAGGAAATTGGTTTTGGCGGCGGTGGCTTCTTCGGCAGCGGTTTTAGCTCGCAGCAGCTCGTTTTCGGCTTCTTTGCGCTCGGTAATGTCCACCAGAATACCTACAATGGCCACCGGTTCCTGATTCTGGCCCAGCACCAGCCCCAGCGATGCGAGTACCGGCACTTCCTGCCCGCTGCGGTTTTCGAGTAAGGCCTCGCCCTCGTAACTGAAATCGCGCTGGATGCGGCCCACCGCCCGTCCGAAGAGCTGCGCAAAGGAAGGCGGTAGCTCGGGACTGTCGATGGGCCGGTGGAGTACTGCCTCGGCGGGCCAGCCCAGCAGCTGCTCGGCCGAGCGGTTCCAGTAGTTGATGCGGCCTTTGAGGTCGAGGGCGATCACGGCACTGCTCACCTGGTCGAGCAGGTTGGCTTGAAAGGCGATGCGTTCCTGGGCCTGGCGGCGGTCGGTCAGGTCGCGCAGCACCAGCTGGTACTCGCTCGCTTCGCCCAGTTCGTCGACCAGGGCGATTATCTCGTAGCTGAACCAGCGGTCGCCCCGCGGGGTCTCGAGTATCTGTTCGAATTCGACGCGGTGGGGCGGGGCATGCAGGTGCTTGTACTGCTGTTCAATGAGGCCGGCTAGCAACTGTTCCTGGCGGCGGAATGGTTCGCTGTAGGGACCGGTGGCGCGGTCGAGGCCGAAGCATTCAAAGAACGCGCGGTTGGCAAAGGTGATGCGCAGTTTGGGGCTGAAGCGCAGGATGAGGTCGCTTTGTGCTTCGACCAGCCCCTGGTAACGTTTCTGGCTGTTGAGCAGCTCTTTTTCGGCGGCCTGGCGGCTTTGCTCTTCGCGCTGCAGGGCGATGTACTTGCCGATCAGATCGGCCAGCAGTTCCAGAATTTCAAAGTGATAGGACTGGATGTCGCGGCTGTAGGGTTCGGTCGAGAAGAACGAGAGGGTACCAAAGATGCGTCCTCCCACGAAGATGGGAGCCGACAGGTAGGCGAACACATCCTCGCGGCCCAGGTGCTGGCGCGAATACGGGTAACTCAGATAGAGAGGCTGCTCGGTGCGTATGACGCGCCTGCAGAGCGTATCGCGCAGCTCGAAGCGGTGGCCGATGTCGAAATCCAGACTCGAATGGGCCGAGAAAATCCAGTAGGTGTCGTTCTGCACGCGGCTCACCAGGCCGTGTTCCATGCCGAAGATGTCGCATCCCGTTTCGAGGAAATCCTGGAACAGGGGCGCGAACTTGTGGCGGTACTTGCTGAAGCTGCTCGAGCTGATGTGCTGGATGCGCTTGAGGTGCTGGCTGTAGGCATCGAGCACCTCGTTTTTGGTGATGAGTTCAAGCTGCGCCTGTTTCAGGTCGCTGATGTTGCGCACCAGAGCCACGCACTCGTTGCGGTTGAGGGGGCTGATGCGGGCTTCGTAGTAATGGGTCTGGCCCTTGACTTCGAGTTCGTATTCAAATGTTTGATTGACATTGAAGTTGCAGGCTTTGCGGACGGCTTCGAGCGATCGGTGAGCTATGTCGGGTGGCAAGTTGTCGGCGAGCTTGGTGCCCAGAATCTGCTGCGTGGGCATGAGCAGCTCGTCGGTTTCGGTGGCCTTGCATTCGAGGTAGGTACCCTCGTAGTCGATGCGGAAGTAGAGGTCGGGCAAAGCCCGCAGGATGGTCTGCAGCTCGGTAGTTTTGCTCAGCATCTCGGCGATGGCCAGACACGATTCCGTTACATCGAGTACCAGGCTGGCCACGCCGACAGTCTGGCCCTTTTCGTCAAGCAGGGGCGTGTTATACCAGTCGCAGACCACCCGCTGGCCCTCGGCCCGCTGGTTGACGAAGGCGCAGTTGATGTTCAGTTCCTGGGCCAGCACCTGTCCGAAAAGCTCGCGGGCCACCGGGCGGTCGTTCTTGCTAAAAAGGGCTTCGATGGCAGACTGACCGATCAGCTGGTCGGCCGGCCAGCCAAAAGCACGGGCTGCCGATTCGTTGCAGTCGCGCACCCGCAGCTCGGGGTCCAGCTCCAGATAGGCCAAGGGGGTGAGCTGCAAATGAACTTTGAGCCGCTGCTCGTTCTGGCGGATAAGCTCGAGGCTGGTCTGTTGCTCGGTGGTGTCGCGCAAGGTCATGAGCCAGCCTATCCGGGAGCCTCCATCGGCGTGCAAGGGCTTGAGCCGTACCTCGAGCCAGCGTTCGTGTATGCGTAGCTCGCGTCGCTCTTCGCGATCGCCCCACGTTAATCGCTCATTTTCGAACAGCGTTTCGAGCTTCTCGCCCCAGTGCCGGCCCTGCAGGTCGAGTCGGCTGACTCGCAGCAGGTGTGAGGCTTCCGAATTGATTTCGACGACCCGCCGGTACGCATCGAAAACGATCAGGCCCAGCTGAAGGTTTTCGAGCAGGGTCTCGCGTCGCAGCGGGATGATGCCCAGTACTCCCCCCCGCTGCAGCTGGTAAACGTAAAAAGCACCGGTAAAAGCCAGCAAAAACGGCACGGGATCGATCAGTGGCTGCACGAGCCAGTCCGCCAGCTCGACTCCCCAGATGAGTGCCAGAGCCAGCACCAGCACCAGGGTCTGGCTTCGAAACGAGCTGCCCGACCGTGCGTAGGTCCGCAAGAGCGGGATTCCCCCTACGAGGCTGTGCCCGATGATCGACGCACGGAATACGTAATAGGGTGTCTGATAGACTACCGAGCTGGTTCCGAGGGCAGCATCGGTGTTCGACCAGCTGAAGACCCACTCGGTCCAGGGGTTGAGCGCAAACGCCACCGTCCAGAATATCGGGTTGGCCCAGTTGGCCCAAGCCACCCATGGTCGGTGAAACACTCTAGCTTGGCCGATGTACTCGAAGCAGAAGATGACAAAAAATGATGTGGCATACGCGGCCACTATCCGCCCGTGCAGCAGCGCGGTTTTGCTCATCCAGTCGGAGGCCATCCACTCCAGGTAGTAGATGAAAGCCCAGAGGGCCAGCATTGCGGTCGTCAGGCTGAATGCCCGCATGCCAATTGCCTGACGCGACTGCCAGCATTTGAGCGCGATGTATGCATGTTGTACGCTAGATGCCAGCAGGATCAGGGTGGCCAACGAATGGATCATCCTTGCACGGAACCGATGTAGTTGTCTTAATTGTCTTGTAAGTTAGTAAAAAGTTCAACGTTTTTCAATCTGCAGGCAACGGGTCTCCGACCAGTGCCCCCCCTTGATCTTGACCCATGCTTTTTCGACTGTCTGTCTGTTTACTCTGGGCTGCTGTTGCGGGCTTGGTGGCCTGCGCCTCCGAAAACGAAGAGCAGCTTTTCCCCCCTCCTGCCACCAACGCCTGCGGCGAGGACACCATTACCTATGCCGGTACTGTTGCGCCCCTTTTTCAGCGGCAGTGCCTCTCGTGCCACGGCGAGCAGTTTCCCTCGGGCGATGTGCGGCTCGATACCTACGAGCACGTCCGGCAGTATGTCGATAACGGCAGGCTCTGGCCTTCGATCGACTACACGGGGCCTTACCCCATGCCCCCGGTGGGGCAGCTTCCTGCCTGCGACCGCGTCCGTATCAAAGCGTGGATCGACCGCGGAGCACCCAACGACTGAAAGTCTCGCGGTGAACGAGCCGTTCGTTCAGGTTCGGCGCAGCGTCAGGGCCAGCTGGCTGTAGGCCAGAAAAAGGCCGATCACGCTCAGGAAATAGACCACATCGCGGGTGTCGACCACGCCACGGCTGATGCTGCGGTAGTGCTCCTGCAGGCCAATGAGCAGGAGCACTTCGTTGATCGAACCGAAGACCGGCAGTTCGGCCAGCAAATCGAAGCCGGCGTAGAGAAAAAAGCACAGGAAGACCCCCAGCACAAAAGCCACGATCTGGTTGTCGGTGAGCGTGGAGGCGAAGAGACCGATGGCGGCGAACACCGCCCCGATTCCAATGAGGCCGAGATAGGCTCCAATAATAGCTCCTGTATCGACCCCGCCGGTGGGCTGGGCCAGGTAGTAGACCGAAGCGAAGAACAGCAGCGTGGGCAGCACCGATACTAGTACCAGAAACACAGCTGCCGCATACTTGCCTGCCAGAATTTGCCACGAGCGCACAGGCCGGGTAACGAGCCATTCCCAGGTTCCGCTGCGGAATTCCTCCGAAAAGGCCCGCATCGTGATGGCGGGAATGAGCAGCAGCATGAACCAGGGACCAAAGGCAAAGAGCGCGTCGAGCGTGGCCGCACCCGTGTCGAGGATATTGCCCGGAAAAATCCAGAAAAATAATCCTACACCTACTAGAAACACCCCCACTACCAGGTAGGCGACCAGTGAGTTGAAAAACGCGGCCACTTCGCGCTGAAAAAGAGCCAGCAGGGCATCCATGCACAACAGGGATCAGGCGTGCAAAGATAGGGGCCATTTCGCACCCCGCGGGGCTTTGATTTCGGATCGGTTTCTTGCTGCCCTTGACCGTTGTGTTTAATTCAAGGCTTCAAAAGATCATTTTTTAGTTTTTTTATTTTATTTAAATAACTTTTTAATTATAATATTTTATTAAAATTTTTTAATTTAAATTTTTATTTTTAAATCAGGCTGTTATGCGGGCTGATTGGTTTCTCGGTGAAAGTCGCATAACTTGGCAGGCTATGGCCTATCGACTTGTTGAGGTGCAGAACAGACGCACGGAACAGCTCTTTCTCGATTGTGCCCGTCGCCTCTACGCCGAGGATCCGCACTGGGTCTGCCCGCTCGATCTGGAGATTCGGGCGGTATTCGATCCGCGGAAGAATCCGCTGTTTGCGCGGGGCGAAGCCTGCCGCTGGGTGCTGGTCGACGGTGCGGGGCAGCCTGCCGGACGGATTGCGGCCTTTATCCATGGGGCACGTGCCCACCAGTTCGAGCAGCCTACGGGGGGTATCGGTTTTTTCGAGTGCGTGATCGACCCCGTGGCTGCGGGTCAGCTTTTCGATGTGGCTCGCCACTGGCTGGCGGCCCGAGGCATGGAGGCCATGGATGGCCCCATCAACTTTGGCGAGAACGACCGCTTCTGGGGGCTGCTTACCGAGGGATTCTGTCAGCCATTTTATGGCATGCCCTACAACCCGCCGGCCTATGTGGATTTGTTTGAGGGTTATGGCTTCCGGCCTTATTTCCGGCAGCACACCCGCCGACTGGACCTGACGCAGCCGCCGCCCGAACGCTTTCGAAAAATTGGCGAGTGGGTGCACAACAAGGAGGGGGTTCGCTTCGAGTGCCTGCGGCGGGCGCGGATGGCCCGCTATGGCCGCGATTTTCTGACCATATATAATGATGCCTGGCAGGACCACCCGCAGTTTGTACCCATGACCGAGGCGCAGCTCGAGGCGATGCTGGCTCAATTAAAGGAGATTCTGGTCGAGGAGCTGTGCATTTTCGCCTATGTGCGCGATGTGCCGGCGGCGTTTTTGATTGCACTGCCGGATTTGAACCAGATTTTCAAGCCTTATCGGGGCCGTTTGGGTTTCCGGGGGATGGTGGAGTTTTTGTGGAGGCGGCGCAATCAGTTTGCTTGGTACCGGCGGCGGGGTCTTCTGACGCGGGCACGGGCGGTGATCATGGGGGTTCGGCCTGCGTTTCAACGTTACGGGCTGGAGGCGGGCATGACGATTCTAACCTACGGCGACGTACAGGCAATGGGCTTTCGGGAGGTGGAACTGAGCTGGGTGGGCGATTTCAACCCCGCAATGGAAGCTACGCTCGAGGCTACGGGTGCGCCTCCGGGGCCCAGTTACATCACGTATCGCAAGCTTTTTTCGGATGCCAGCCTGGCCCAGCAGGTGCGGCCCATCCGGCGGGCCTAGCCTGCGGGTCGATACGAAGATCAGTTACGAATGGATGAGGGGCGATGTTGCATCAAATTGGCTTAAGCTTTGCCGATTGTGCGAACAGCTAATTTTCGTAAGTTTGCAGCACGTATGCCAATGAGTGTACTACGCTCAATGAAAGTGTTTACCCGGGGCTCTGAAAAGTCTGTGCTGAGTACCAGTCGGCACGCGGCAAGGTATGTGTGGCTGCAAGCAAAGGGGTGCTGCTGGGTTTCTGCTTTCGTTCTGGCAGGCTCTGCTTCGTGCGTTGATTTACCTTTAGTATACAGTTGCGACGGACGCAAGTCCAGTGGCGGGCTCTTCGGGAGCCTGGGCGATCCTTCACGTTCTGCAGGAGCGGGGGAGGGTGTTGTTTTGCGGTGCAGCCGGCCTGTGCAAGCCCAAAGGCGTGCCGGGTTGATGTCTGTTGTGCCGACGTTGCGTACTCAATCGATTCTGATGACTGTCCGTTAACTGCGGATGCTGAACCGTAAAATGCTAAAACCAACCAGTAAGCTTGAAATCCTTTCGACCTTTGCAGGTTAACTCATCCCACGTATTAAAAAATCACTCACACATTTTTTTTCCGTTTCCTATGCAGAGAAGTATTCCTAAACTCACAAAAATGACGGCGCATGTGGCCCTCCGGCTGGTGTGCCTGTTGTTCTTGTTGAGCGGAGTCGCGCATGCCACGGTCTTTACCCGCTACATCAATGCGGGCACGGGTAACGATGCCTTCAATGGCCAGACCCCGACCACGGCATACCGGACGATCCAGTTCGCAGTGAACAACCCCCCGAGCAACATTCGGAACGGGGACACACTCATTCTGGACATCGCCGCCGGCTTCTACAACCAGAACGTGGTCGTGCCCACCGGCTGGCCCAGTCAGCAGCTCTCCTGCGCCGTGTGCCCGGGCGGGGTCAAGCTGATCCTCAAAGGCCCGTACGTACTGTACAACGGCGTTCGCTTCATCCCGACCAGCCCGGTTACAGCTACTAACCTGCGCGACCCCAACAACGAGGCTGAAATTCAGCAGGTTTCGGGTGATGCCGGCATCACCATCGGCGAAGGTGTAGACATCGAGATCATGGGCCTGCGCATTCGCAACACCAACAACCAAGCCATCCGCTACGACGGCGGCGATGTTGATCAGGCGTACACCTGCTCGGTGCAGTTCCCCGAGTTTGTGCCTTCTGATCCCAACCGCCGCTACCCCAGCCGCATCCGCATCCGCCACAACATCATCGAAACGGTGGGTACGACCTTCGGTAACACTGCCGACGATGGTATTGTAGGTATTTACAACAACGTAGACCGTGCCACAGGCGGCTGCCAGATTCAACGCGCCGAAACGATCATCGAGGACAACCTCGTGCGCAACGTCGTTGGTAACGATCTCGCTAACCGCCCGCTGCTGAGTGCCGGCCTGGTGCTTCAAAACGTGGACGGTACCGTACGTATTCAAGGCAACGCCATTCTGGGGGCCAACGCCAACCGCGCCGGCCTGCCTACCATGACGGTCGGTATCCGCCTCTTCGGGGTTCGGGGTACGGTCAACAATCGCGTAAACAATCGCGTAATTGTGCGCAAAAACCTTGTAACGAATGCCATCCAGTCGGGTATCCAAATCCTGAGCGACGACATCTTGGACGCTGCCAACAACCCGATCGAAACGCTGACCTCGCGCTGGATTGATGTGGTTCACAACAGCCTTGCCGGCAACAACACTTCGGGAGGTACCGACTTTGGTGGCGTGGAAGTAAACATCAGCAGCGACAGGGCCGACCTGCCTAACGCGGAGATCAACGTAAGCAACAACGTATTCAACGCCAACAACGTATCGGGTCTGGTCTACACGGGCGACACGCCCTTCGACCTGCGTAACTTCCGTGCGATCCATAACATCTTCATTGGTAACCGCACGGCCGGTATCCGCAATAACAATGCAAATATCTTTTCGCCACAGATCAGCCGAGTCGATGCTGGTGGTAACTGGTGGGGTGACGAGCGTGGACCGCATCACCTCGATGCAGGCGGTGCTGCACCACTCTTTTCGTATAATTCGGCTCCGGGCAACCAAGAGCTTCGCTTTGGCAATACTATTCAAGAGCTGAGCATCTTCTACAGCCCTTGGTTGCGTGGCAAGGGCCCCAACGGCAGCCAAAGCCCTGACGACATCCTTGACGATGTAACTGCTCCCTACGATACTGCTTCTTGGGGTTTCAACAACACGACGCCCAAGACTTACATCGTCAAGGAATTGCTTCGTTCGCTGGCAGAAACCGACCTAAGTCCGGAAAACCACTCGATTGTCCCGGACATGAACCCGATTCCTCCTGTCAGTGGCCCCGGTGTCGAAGGCTACATCAGCAAAGGAGTGGCACTGTCGAAAGACAACGATACGCTGCAGGTGCTGGCCGGTACCTACCAAGACCTGGTCACGATCAACAAGTCGCTGACGATCCGCGGCCCGCAGGCCGATGTGAGCGCAAGCTGCAGCTCGACGCGTGACGTAAATGTACCTAACGCCAATCGCATCAACAAAGAAGCCAAGGTTGTTAAAGGCCGCTTCTTAGGCAACCCGACGCAGAACTCGAACCAGCCCGGCCCATTGTTCACGATCCTGAACAAAAAAGCTACGATCGAGGGGCTGACTTTCTATGTCTACCAGTCGCAAGCGATCAGTAATGCTCAAGAGCCTACGAGCCAGGAAATCATCATCCGCAACAATATCATCCGGACGATGAATGTACCGGGCAACGGTAACTCGGTATCAGGCCCTGGCAACATCTTCACGGGTGGTGCTTTTGTTACGATTGAAAATCACACGGCTCCACTGACCATCGAAGGCAACAAGTTCGAGAACATCATCGGACGCTTCGCTTACACGGAGCAATTTGCCAGCTCGGCCGCCATTTCGCTCGAGAACTGCGACCGCTCGACTTGGGTTCGCAACAACTACATCGAAGGCGACCCTACCGTTATCGAATACGATGTGCCCAGCAGTGCCCCCATCCGCCTGCCGCTCAGCTACGGTATAGCTGTGATCGGCTGCCGTCCTTCGGGTGCCGACAGCCTCTGGATTACGAGCAACTACATTTACCGCTCCGACAACTCGGCTATTTTCATCACCGACCGGGGCATAACGAACCGCAATGTCAACAACATCGTGGTTCGCCGCAATACCATCGACCAATCCAACCTCTCGACGTTCCATGCGGGGCAGAATGCTGTCCTTGGCTTGCCCTTGCCGGTTCCCAATGATGTGGAAGGTGCTATCACGCTCTTCCTCGACAACAACCAGTCGAACAATATTCTGGTGTCGTACAACCACATCAAGAATGCACGTAACGCGGCTGTCTTCCTGCGCGAAGACCCGAATGTATTGGGTAACTTCAACACGCCGTCGAATCTGAAAATCAACTACAACCTGTTCCACTTGGAACAGCCTTTTACGGCGACGACGCTCACGGTTAATGCTCATCCCAGCTTCCTCCAATACACCTATGCCAACACAGCAACTGATGCCGGTCTGATCTGTGGCTGGCGTGGTACGGGCAACGTAGATGCCCGCGCCAACTGGTGGAATGCAGACTTGGGGCCCGAGCATGCTTTTAACGTAGCTACGGCTCCCGGACGCGTGCGCCTGCGGGTCGAGCCGTTCAACACCGACAAGGTACACTACAGCCCGTGGCTGGCTGGCATCTCGCTGCCAGACGACGAGGAAGACCGTGGCCCAGTCTGGAACCCCACCATCAACAGTGCGAACTACTACGAGAACTTCGTGGGCCTGCTCACGCCGGGCGTTCGCACGAACCTGAACATGGACTGCGCTACTTGGGGCTATCAGGATAACACGCGTAAATCGTACTATGTACGCATTTCGTCGCCGGGTACGGCTGCCTGCCAACCGCAAGCCGCTCACAACTTCGCCAAAGCTGGCGACGAAATCAACCTGCGTGACGTTCGGGCTTTCGAGTTCGAAGACCTCTTCATCACGAAGGACATCCTGCTCAACGCCGAGACGGACTTCGTCAACATCAACGCTAAGGTTCGCGACATCCATGTCTTCAACGGCAGCCGCGTCAACCTCGTTACCAACTTCATCGCCCGCAACATCAACCTGGCTTGCCCGGTCAATGTGAATAACAGCTGCATTAACCTCGGCCCACGCGTGGGTAACGGTTACATCGAAACCTATGCCAATGCTTTGTTCCTGAAGGAACTGGAGTTTGAAGGTACGGTATGCGAGCAACCGACGACCGTTGCAACGGAGCAAGACCGCTATGTTCGTGGTATCCTGGTGGCCAACCGCCGCGTTGGTTCCGGCCAAGCTAACAACTTCGGCAACATGGGCTTCTTCCTGGGTGCCGGTGGCGATAACTTAGGTAACGTTCGGGTTAAGCGGATTGCTGGTCCAGATCGAATCGGCCCCGGCTACCAGCTGCTCAATCCGAACAACCCCGACCTCTGGACGGTTGTATCGAACAATCGCCGCTCGGTCAACCGTAAGTGGACGATCACAACCGAGAACAACTACACCCCCGGTTCGCGTAACGTCCAGCTCTTCTGGTATCAGCGCGAGGACAACAATAACTCGGTACTGCTTTCGCGCCCTTGGAACTGGAACGCCAACAAGAACAATGCGCAGTGGACAGGCCTGCAGCCGGCAACGGTTTCGCAGATCATCAACCCGCGCCTGATCACGGTTATCGGCTTCCTGAACGATGAGCCGGTGGCCAACCGCCGCGCCCTCAACGACAGCCTGACGATCGCTGAGAACAGCTGCAACATTGTTGCGGCTCTCGGTACTCCCTCACAGACGACCATCTGCGAAGGTCAGTCGGTTGACTTCAACCTGACGATTACGGGTGGCCGTGCCCCTTACACGATTTTCGTAACTGAGAACGGTAACCCGCTGGCTCCGATCACGGTCGATGGCCCGGGCACCAACTTCACAATCACGATCACTCCGTCGGCAATCGCCGCTCAGGATCGCATCTACCGCATTGTCCGCATCAACGACGTAACGGGTTGCTCGGAAACGGCCAACCTTGGCGTTCAGCGCGACATCCTGGTTCGTCCGACTCCGACTGCAGCCATCTCGGGTGCGCCCGCACCGGTCTGCATCGATGAGCTGGCCAACTTCCGCGTTGATTTCACGGGCATTGGTCCCTGGCGTTTCATGTACCGTGTTAACTCAACCGGTCCGATGATGGAAGTAACGACCAACCAGAACCCCTTCACGCTGCAAATTCCTGGACCTAACAACTCGACGCTCGACGACGAGATGTTTACGGTTGAACTGCTGGGTGTGGATTACGGTGTCAATACCTGTACCGGTACGGTTGTAGGCAGTGGTACGGTTATGGGAACGGTTCGTCCCGATCCGACAGCTACGTTTGTAGTCGCTCAAAACACGTCGCTCGAAGCCTGCTCGTGCGCACCGGTTCAACTCGATGTGCTGCTCACCGGTCAAGGCCCATGGATTGTCGAGTATACCATCGGTACCTCGCGCTTCACGACTTCGCAGCTGGGATCGACCAACGACCCGCGCAACGGCGTAACGCGCTTCTTCACCATCTTCCCCAACGTCATCAACCCGGTTCAGTGTCCGCAGGGCCGCTTCCCGGTTCGTCTGACCCGCGTTATCGATGCCAATGGCTGCGACAACCAGCCAGCAGGTAACGTCGACGTAGACATCGTTTGGAAAGAAACGCCGAACGCAACCTTCACGACTAATACCATCAACGTATGCGAAGGCACGAATCCGGTTAACATTCCGGTTCTCGTTCAAGGCGACAACCCTTGGACGGTTCGCTTCACGGTTAACGGCGTAGACCGCTTCCAGACCATTGGCATCGGTGCGGCTTCAGGCTCGATCGTCAACCTGCCGGTAACAGGCTTGTTGAACGGTGCCAACTCGATCATCATCCGCGGTGTCGAGGATGGCGATGGTTGCTCGAACCTCAATATCAACAGCAATGCTATCGTCAACGTTAACCCCGCTCCAAGCATCGGTTTCGTAGGGGTAGATCCCGAGATCTGCGTAGGTGGAGTAGCTACGCTGACGGTTGAAGTCAACGGCGTAGGCCCATGGACCTTCGGCCACACGCAAAATGGTGTTCCCCAGCCGCTCATCACGGTGGGTCAGTTCAACCAGCGTGGCCCGGCCCAGTTCAACATTCCAGTTAGCCCCACCGGAACTACTGTCTTTAACCTGACTTCGGTTACGGATGGCAATGTTCCAGCATGCAACGGCCTGACCATTGGCAACCCGCGCACGGTAACGGTCAACCCGCTGCCGACGGCCAGCCTCATCACGCCTCCGACGACCATCTGCGAAGGTCAACCCGTTACGCTGCAAGCCTTCGTTACGGGCCGTGGTCCGTGGACGATTGCCTACACAGCTAATGGTATTGCCCAGACGCCGGTCATCGTAGGTAACATTACTGACCCACGCAATGGCCACATCGTCAGCTGGACGGTGCGTCCGTCGGCTACTACCACGTATGCTCTGACGACCGTATCGGACGGCTCGTCGCCCAACTCGACGTGCACGAATTCGGCTCTGGGTGTACCGACTGTCGTAACGGTTAATCCGAATCCTACAGCGGCGTTCAACTCGCCCAGCCCCGTTTCGGTTTGCCAAGGCAATCCGCTTCGCCTGCCGATCGTACTGACGGGTAACGGCCCCTGGTTCGTAACCTACCAGATCAGCGGCTTTGGTCCGGCTCAGACGAAGCAAATTTCGCTGGGTCTGCCCAGCCAGACTTCGGGCGAGTTCGTGATCGAAGAAACTCTTCTGGGCAACAGCCAGATTGCAATCCTTTCGGTAACTGACCGCTTTGGCTGCACCAGCAACCCGAGCGGTGTTGGTTCGAGCGTTGCTGTGATTGTATCGGCTGCTCCCTCGGCTGTGCTGTCGGGTGGCCAGCAAATTGGCTGCCTCGGCCAACCGCTGAACCTGCAAGTAACATTCACGGGATCGGGTCCGTGGGATCTGGTTTACCGTGAAAACAACAACCCGCCGCAAACGGTGGCTGGCATCACGACCAACCCCTACACGCTGGTTGTAACGCCGAACCAACTGGGTTCGGTAACCTACCGCCTCGAAAGCGTATCGTTCAGCGGCCAGTGCACCTCGACGCTCGTCAGCGGCAACGCTACGGTACAGATCAACCCGCTGCCGACAGCCACGCTCTCGACAGGCAATGCCACGATTTGTTCCGGCCAGCAAACGGCTATCGGTATCGTATTCTCGGGCCGCGGCCCCTGGACGGTTACCTACCGTGAAAACGGCGGTGCCGAGCAAACCCAGACGCTGGGCAACGCCACGCAGTCGGGTTCGACTCCGCTGCTGTGGAATGTCCGCCCGACGACGACTACGGTTTACGAACTGGTTCGCGTACAGGATGGCAACGGCTGTGTAGCTCCGGCTGTCGGTACGGTAACGATCACGACGATCAACGCACCGAGCGTAAGCTTCGTATCGAACAGTCTTACGCAGTGCCTGGGTCAGCCCAGCAACCTGGCAGTGAACCTGGTCGGTAACGGCCCGTGGAATGTCAGTTTCATCGAAGGCGTAACGCCACGTACGGTAACGGTTGGTGCAGTTGGCAACAGCGGCACGCCGGCAGCTCCTTTCGTGGCCAACATCGTCGTTAACCCTGTTATAACGACCGTTTACACGCTGACGGGAGTAACGGATAACAGCGCAACCATCTGCCCAGGCACGGTAACGGGTGGCTCGCTGACGGTAACGGTAGCTCAGCCGCCAACCGCCAACCTCTCAGTCGTTGGTGGACCGCTCACGGTTTGCGCTGGTTCGCCGGTAACGCTGCTGCTCTCGGCTACGGGTACGATCACGTCGGCTAACCCGCTGTCGGTGGTCATCTCCGATGGCACGACGCAGCAAACGGTTCTGATGCAGAACCCCAGCCAGCAGGTTACGGTTAATCCGACAACGGCTGGTACGGTTACCTACACGATCCGTGAGATCAGCTACTCGGGCAACTGCCTGATTACAGCTCCGAGCAACTCGATTACCGGTTCGGCTACGATCAACGTCCAGTCGGCTCCGACGGCCCGCATCAGCGGCAATCCTTCGAATGTCTGCGTTGGCTCGAATGTATCGTTCACGGTAGACCTGACGGGTCAACCGCCGCTGTCGTTCTCGTACACGATTGTAGGCCCCTCGGGCACACCACGCACGACGTCCGTCAACAACCTGCAGCCTGGCCCGTTTGCGCTGACGATCCTGCCGCAAGAGGCTGGCCTCAACACGATCTCGATCAACAGCGTTACGGGTGGCGGTACCTGCCCGGGTATTGTGCTGGGCAATCCGGCTAACTTTACAGTTGGTCAAGGCCCGACGGCTACGATCAGCGGTGCTGGCAGCCCGGCATCGGTATGCCTCGGTGCTTCGAGCACGCTGACGGTTAATCTGACGGGTACGGCTCCCTGGACGATCACGGTTCAGGAAGACCCCGCTCCGACGACGACCCGCACGTTCACGGGCATCACCAGCTCGCCCTTCACCTTCAGCGTAACGCCTAATGCCACCGGCACCCGCCAGTATCGCGTTATGAGCGTACAGGATGCGGGCGGTTGCGCACCCGTTATGGGCGCAGGCGTGGCAACGGTCAACGTAGGCAATGCTTCGAACATCACGGTGATCGCTGTACGTACGGCTGATGTATCCTGCAACGGCGGTGCTGATGGTGTTCTGACGGTTACGGCCTTCGTACAGCCGGCCTGTGCTCCAGGTCAGTGCCCGCTCGAATACTCGCTCGATGGCGTCAACTGGCAGACCAGCAATCAGTTTACTGACCTGCCTGCCGGAACCTATGTTGCCCAAGCCCGCATCATCGGTACGTTCTGCGCTGGTGTAGCAGCTCCGATCACGATCCGCCAGCCTTCGAACGTTACGAACGTTCGCGTTACCAACGTTACCGTTAACAGCGCGAACATCAGCTGGGCACCTTACGATGGCCAGGGTGTGGTCTTCTACGAAGTCCAATACCGTGTTCTGGGCGAGACTACGTGGACGGTTGCTTCTAACAGCATCATCCAGAACAACTTTAACCTGGTTGGTCTGCAGAACAACACTACGTATGAGGTACGCGTACGTCAGCGTTGCAACGGCAGCCAGTTCTCGTCCTTCGTAACGACTTCGTTCACGACCAACCCGCTTCCCAACTGCGCGATTCCAGGTGGAATCTACTTCAGCAACGTGATGCCGGGCATGGCTACAGTTAACTGGAATGCTGTTGGTCAGGGTGTGTGCTACGTGGTTCAATACCGCGACCTGTCTACTGGCAACTGGATCACCGAGTTCACGCAAGGCACTTCGCTGACGCTGACCGGTCTGACGGCTTGCAACTACCAGGTTCGCATCCGCACGAACTGTACGGAGTGCTCGAACAGCAGCGGCATCCGCTCGTCGTTCTCGAACAGCTTCTCGCTCTTCGTACCTAATGCCAGCTGCAACCGCAACGAAGTGGCTGCTGCTCCGGCTGCCGATCTCAACTTCCGCGTCTATCCGAACCCGAACAACGGTACGTTCAGCGTATCGTTCAACGCAACGGAAGAAGGTGCTGCCAGCCTGCAGCTCTTCGATCTGACGGGCAAAGTGGTCTTCGAAACCAGCTACACGGCCGTAGCCGGCGAAAACACCATCCCCGTCGAATTGAACAGCTTCGCTGCCGGTGTTTACCTGCTCAAGTTCAACCAAGGTGGCCAAGCCCAGACGACGAAAGTCGTGCTGAACTAAGCTTCCGGTTTACCGAATTGAAAAGCCGCTCCCGAAAGGGGGCGGCTTTTTTATTGGAACAAAGCTGACAGGTCAATTTTTACCGATAAATGGATATTCGGATGAACCGAATGTGTTATTTTTGTAAATAAGGTATATTCAGCTTCGCTAGCTTAATAACAGCGCAAAGACCGACCGTTCATTGACAGCAACAACGACCTTGCAAGCAGATTTCAACAAGCTGTTGAACAACTGCAGCCCGAATAGACATCGACCGCTTTCCATTTCCCACCAACGATTACTTAAGCTGTTGCCTATGCGTACCTCTACTTCATCGTGTCTGATTAGCTTGCTCGTGCTTGGATTGATGCCCTTTCTGGGATTAGCCCAAAGCACCAACCCGGCTCCCTACTGCCTGCCCAACCAGACCTACAGTTGCGCCAATCCGTCGACTCCGGCTTGGATTCATGACTTCAGTTTTACGGGTACGCCCCCGCCGGTCAACCCCATCAACCAGGTTGCCACGGGCTGCAACGGCAACGCCAACAACTACATCTACTACACCAACCTGCCAGCGGTGGAGGTAACGCCCGGTAACTCGTACAATATAAGGGCCACTACAGCACCGGCACCGGCCTTGCCGGGTTGTGGTTGCCACGGCTTTGCTGTTTACATTGACTACAATCAGGATGGCGATTTTGACGATCCCGGCGAGGCCGTGGCCAACAGCGGCAGCTTCTGCTCGCACGGCACCCCGGCTAATTTCCTCTGTAGCCTTTTGGGCTTGCCCGATACGTGGACGAGCACCATCACGATCCCCAGCATTGGGCCGAATGTGCGGTGCGGTCAGACGCGCATGCGGGTGATCGTGATCAGCGATGCGACGTTTGCACCCTGCGGCACGAACATGTACGAGACGCAGGACTACAACATCATCATCGGCACGCCGATGCCGCCTATTACCATTACACCCGCCAATCCGACTCGCTGTGCGTCCGACCCGCCTACAACCCTGACGGCTACACCTCAAAGCCCAGTTACGGCGACCTACACCTGGCAGCCGGGTAATCTGTCGGGCAGCGTGGTCGATGTAAGTCCGACGGTAACGACCACCTATACGGTTACGGGTACAAACCCGCTTGGCTGCACCAGTACGGCCGAGGTAACGGTTACAGTTAATCCCGCGCCGACGGTAACCATCAGTCCGGCGGGGCCGCTAACGCTGTGCGTGGGTCAGACCGAAGTTTTGACTGCGAGCGGGGCGACAAGCTACAGCTGGAGTCCGGCTACGGATTTGAGCGCAACCAACGTCGCGAATCCGACGCTGACAGCAAACACGGTAGGTACCCGCACCTATACGGTAACGGGTACAGGAGCCAACGGCTGTACGAATACCGCAACGGTACAGGTTACGGTGAGTTCAGCCTTGAATGTTTCGATCAGCCCGGCGGGGCCGCTGACGCTGTGCGTGGGCCAGACTGAGGTTTTGACAGCCAGCGGGGCGACGACTTACAGCTGGAGCCCGGCTACGGATTTGAGCGCGACCAACGTCGCGAATCCGACGCTGACGGCAACCACACTTGGCACCCGAACTTATACGGTAACCGGCACGTCGGGCAGCTGCACGGGGTCGGCTGAAATCACGGTAACGGTGGTCTCAAACGTGAATGTTTCGATCAGTCCGACGGGGCCGCTGACCTTGTGCACGGGCGAAACGCAGGTGTTGACGGCCAGCGGAGCGACGAGCTACAGCTGGAGTCCGGGCACCGACCTGAGCGCAACCAACGTGGCCAACCCGACGCTGACAGCAGCGACGGTAGGCACGCGCACGTACACGGTAACGGGTACTTCGGGCAGCTGCACGGGGTCTGCCGAGATCACGGTAACGGTCAATCCAAGCCCTACGGTAACGATCAATCCGACGGGGCCGCTCTCCTTCTGTACCGGCCAGACGCAGGTGCTTACCGCCAGTGGCGCTTCTAACTACAGCTGGAGTCCCGGAACTGACCTGAGCGCGACCGATGTAGCGAACCCGACGCTGACAGCGACCACGCCCGGAACACGTACTTATACGGTGTTGGGTGAGAGTGCCAATGCCTGCACCGGTTCGGCGACAATTCAGGTTACGGTCAATGCCTCGCCGACGGTAGCCATCAATCCAGCGGGGCCGCTAACGCTGTGCGTGGGTCAGACTGAAGTTTTGACCGCGAGCGGGGCGACGAGCTACAGCTGGAGTCCGGCTACGGATTTGAGCGCAGCCAACGTCGCGAATCCGACCTTGACGGCGACTACGCTGGGCACCCGCACCTATACTGTTACGGGCACTGCGGCCAATGGTTGCACAGGCTCGGCTACGGTACAGGTTACAGTAGCTAACTCGCTGACGGTAACAATCACTCCGGCGGGGCCGCTCACCTTGTGCACGGGCGAAACGCAGGTCTTGACGGCCAGCGGAGCGACGAGCTACAGCTGGAGCCCAGGTACCGACCTGAGTGCGACCAACGTAGCGAACCCGACGCTGACGGCTGCCACAGTGGGCACGCGCACCTACACGGTAACGGGTACGTCGGGCAGCTGTACCGCTTCGGCCCAGATCGAGGTAACAGTCAACCCGCGTCCGACCGTAACGATCAATCCGACGGGGCCACTCACCTTCTGCACCGGTCAGACGCAGGTGCTTACCGCCAGTGGCGCTTCAAACTACAGCTGGAGTCCCGGAACTGACCTGAGCGCGACCGATGTAGCGAACCCGACGCTGACAGCGACCACGCCCGGAACACGCACTTACACGGTCTTGGGTGAGAGTGCCAACGCCTGCACCAATTCGGCGACGATTCAAGTAACGGTCAATGCCTCACCGACGGTAACGATCAATCCGGCAGGCCCGCTGACGCTGTGCGTGGGTGAGACGCAGGTTTTGGCGGCGAGCGGGGCGACGACTTACAGCTGGAGTCCGGGTACCGATTTGAGTGCGACCAATGTAGCGAACCCGACGTTGACGGCGACCACAGTAGGTACGCGCACGTACACGGTAACGGGTACGTCGGGCAGCTGCACGGGGTCTGCCGAGATCGAGGTAACAGTCAACCCGCGTCCGACGGTAACGATCAATCCAACAGGGCCGCTCACGTTCTGCAGTGGCCGGACGCAGGTGCTTACTGCCAGCGGGGCCTCGAACTACAGCTGGAGTCCGGCAACAGACCTGAGCGCGACCGATGTGCCCAATCCGACGCTGACGGCAACTACCCCGGGTACACGCACCTATACTGTTCTGGGTGAGGACCTGAATGCGTGCACCAACTCGGCTACAATTCAGGTTACGGTAATAGCCTCACCGACGGTTACGGCGACCGCAGATGCCCCGACCATCTGCCGCGATGGCACTTCGCGCTTTCAGGCTACCGGGGCGACGACCTACAGCTGGAGTCCGGCAACGGCCCTGAGTGCAACCAACATCGCCAATCCGGTTGCCACGCCTACGGTATCCGGAACGTGGACGGTCGTCGGAACGACAGGAGCCTGCACGGGTAGCGCGGAGGTCAGCGTTACGGTCAATACCTGCGAAATCGCGTTAGGCTGTCCCAGTCCGACGTATTTTCAGGATTTTGACAACTGGAACCCCATTACCCCCACGACCAATACCTGCAATTCGCCTGGCGACTTCCTGCCCAGCCGCTGGAACAACAACAACACCATCGAAGGCTGGTATGCTGAAGCTGCTGCGGGCACCTACCGCTTCAACGCCAGCGACGGAAGCTGCAACATCGGCAGCCTTTATAGCTTCGGTGAAAACGGCAGCGGCGAGCGGGCCTTGGGCACCCTGTTAAGTGGCACGAACAACTCGCGCTTTGGGGTACGTTTCGTCAACAACACGGGCAGCCCGATTACTGATCTTTTGATTGAATACGTTGGAGAACAGTGGCGGCGCGGCACAGCACCCGTAGGCACGCCCGACCGACTTAATTTCCAGTACAGCACCAATGCGACTTCGCTGGCTACGGGGACATGGACGAATGTGGCAGCACTTAATTTCCAAAGCCCCAATACGACTGCCGCTGCCAGCACGGCCCTCAACGGAAATGCCGCTGCAAACCGACAGACGATATCCGGAACGATCACCGGCCTGAACATTCCGCCCGGTGGCGTGTTCTGGATTCGCTGGACGGAATTTAACGTAACGGGTGAAGACGATGGCCTGGCCGTGGATGACTTCCGCATTACGGCAAACACCATCGCTCAACCTACGACCGTTACGGCTTCGACTCCACGCTGCGCAGGTACCGACCTGACCCTGACGGCTAACCCCGCTCCGCCTGCCAACATCGAATACCGCTGGTTCGATGTGGCGACCGGTGGCACGCCCCTGGGTACAGGCCAGAACTATGTATTTAGCAATCCAACGGCAGGTACCTATACCTTTTATGTAGGGGCATTCAACACGCTGACGGGCTGCGCCAGCGAGCTGCCGCGCCGCTCGATTACCGTTACCATCGAACCCCAACCAACTGTAACGGCCAGTGCCACGCCGACTACTCTTTGTGTTGGACAAAGCAGCCAGTTTCAGGCCAATGGTGCAAATACCTACAGCTGGTCGCCGGTTACTGACCTGAACAACGCGCTGATTGCTAATCCCCTTTTCACGGCGAGTGCTGCTGGGGTGTTCGACTACACGGTAACGGGTACCGATGGCAACGGCTGTACCAACAGTGCCCAAGTGAGCGTAACGGTCAATGCCCAGCCGACCCTGACAGCTACGGCAACACCCGCGTCCATTTGCTTCGATGGCTCGACCAGTCAGCTCGAAGCAACAGGGGCAGCAACTTACGCTTGGCTGCCGGCCGCCAATCTGAACAATGCCTCGATTTTCAATCCAGTATTTACTCCCGCCGCGGCTGGTACGCTTACCTTTACGGTAACGGGTATCGGTGCCAATGGCTGCACGAACTCCGCCACGGTTGCGGTTGCGGTCAATGCCTTGCCGACAGTGGGTGCAACAGCCACACCGGCAACGATCTGCTTCGACGGATCGACGACGAGCCAGCTCCAAGGTACAGGTGCGGTCAATTACTTCTGGAGTCCGGCAACTGGATTGAACGATGTGAACCTTCCCAATCCGGTCTTTACTCCTCCGGCACCGGGCAGCTACACCTTTACGGTCGAAGGTACCGATGGCAACGGCTGTACGAATACGGCCAGTGTAACGGTTACCGTTAACCCAGTGCCAGCCGTTACAGCGACGGCCGATTTCCCGACGCTCTGCGCCGGCGGTACGACCCGCTTGGTGGCTTCAGGTGCCAGTACGTATGTATGGGCACCGGCAACGAACCTCAGCTCGACCACCGTTGCCAATCCGGTGGCAAATCCGACTGTTACGACAACCTGGACCGTTACGGGCAGCGATGCCGCCGGATGTACCAATTCGACCCAAATCACGGTTACGGTCGATGTGTGCGACGTGGTGCTCGACTGCACGGATTTCACGTATTTCCAGGACTTCGATACCTGGGAACCGATCACGCCCACGGCCAACACCTGTGCCAACGGCAACAACCTGCCGACTGCCTGGAGCGACAACAACACGCTGCGGGGATGGTATGTAGAACTGCAGGCCGGTCAATATCGATTCAACGCCAACGACGGCACCTGTAACCTCGGGGGCATGTATTCGTTTGGAACGGATGGCAGCGGCGAGCGGGCCATCGGTACCAACCGTGGTGGCTCGACAATGCGCTTCGGGGTGCGTCTGGTCAACAATTCGGGTGCACCGATTACCGATCTGCTTATCGACTACATCGGCGAGCAGTGGCGGCGGGGCGGCGCACCCGTCGGCAACCCCGACCAGCTGCTCTTCCAATACAGTACCGATGCCACTGCCCTGACCAACGGTACGTGGACCAACGTACCAGCCCTGCACTTCAACAGCCCTTACACCGGCCCGCTGAGCAACGTAGACCTCGACGGCAACAACGCCGCCAACCGCACCGCCATCAGCGGTACGATTACGGGCCTGAACATCCCCGACGGAGCGGCTTTCTGGATTCGATGGACAGACTTCAACCTCGTTGGTGGAAACGACGGGCTGGCTGTGGACGATTTCCGCTTGCGGGCCAATACGCTGGCCCAGCCGGTGGCCCTGACTCCGAGTACGCCCCTGTGTGAGGGTACTGACGTTACGCTGACGGCAACGCCCAATCCGCCTGCCAACGTCGATTACCGCTGGTTTGACGTGGCTACAGGCGGTACGGCCCTGGCCACGGGCACAACTTATACCATCACCGCACCCGCTGCCGGAACCTATACCTACTATGCCGAATCCTTCAACACGGTAACCGGTTGCGTGAGCCAGCTGCCTCGTCGGTCGGTAACGTTTACGGTCAACCCGCTGCCGTCGGTCAATGCTACGGCTACGCCTGCGGCTCTCTGCATCGGTCAGACGAGCCAGCTGCAGGCAACTGGAGCGGTAACCTACAGCTGGACACCCGCTACCGACCTGAACAATGCTGCGGTGCCCAACCCCGTTTTTACGGCACCGTCTGCCGGTACGTTTGCCTACACCGTTACGGGCACGGATGCCAATGGCTGTACGAACTCGACAACGGTCAGCGTGCTGGTCAATCCCGACCCCGTGGCCACGGCCACGGCGACCCCCGCTACACTTTGTTTTAACGGATCGACCAGCCAGTTCGAAGCAACGGGCGGTGTCAGCTACGCCTGGACCCCTGCGGTTAACCTGAACAATGCGGCGGTATTCAACCCCGTCTTTACGCCCGCATCCGATGGCAGCTTTACTTATGCTGTAACCGTTACCGATGCCAACGGCTGCACCAACTCGACCGACGTAACGGTAACGGTGCTGCCTCTGCCCGTAATTACGGCTGCATCGACTCCGCCCGCTCTGTGCTTCGATGGCTCATCGGCCAATTTTGAAGCCCAAGGCGGTCTGACGTATTTGTGGAGTCCCGCGGCCAACCTCAATGACGCGACGGTATTCAATCCCATTTTCACGCCGAGTGCTGCAGGCAACTTTACGTACATCGTTACAGGCACCGATGCCAACGGCTGCTCGAATACGGCCCAAGTCGATGTTACGGTCTTTCCGCTACCCACCCTCACGGCCACGGCTACACCCGCTACCCTGTGCGTGGGGCAGGTCAGCCAGCTCGATGCGTCGGGAGCCAGCACCTATCAATGGATACCAGCCACTGGGCTTAACGACCCTTTGATTGCCAATCCACTCTTCTTCTCGGTTACCGATGGCGTGTTCAGTTACACCGTCGAAGGAGTCGACGCCAACGGCTGCCGCAATACGGCAACCGTAACGCTTACCGTCAACCCTTTGCCGAATGTTACGGCGACGGCCACGCCTCCGGCTATCTGTTTCGATGGTTCGACGAGCCAGCTGCAGGCTTCCGGTGCTCTGACTTATGAATGGTTCCCAGCTAATGACCTCGATAACCCATTGATTGCTAATCCGACCTTTACGCCGCCCAGTCCGGGTATTTTTGGCTATACCGTTGTTGGAACCGACGTCAACGGCTGTCAGGGGGCTGTATTCGTTGAGGTAACGGTCAATGCGCTGCCAGTCATCAATGCGACAGCCACGCCCCAGACGATCTGCAACGACGGCGTTCCCAGCCAGTTCCAGGCTACGGGAGCCGATGCCTACGTCTGGACTCCAGCCGCCAACCTGAACGACAACCTGATTGCCAACCCGCTCTTTACGCCGCCGGGCCTGGGCAACTTTACCTTCAACATCGAAGGCACGGACGCGAACGGCTGCCGAAACACCACCCAACTGACGGTAACGGTCATCGACATCCCGACGGTTACGGCCAGTGTAACGCCCGCAGCGATCTGCCTCGATGGAACGGTGCAGGTTTCGGCCACGGGTGCGCTGGCCTACAGCTGGCAGCCTGCCGCGGAGCTGACCAATCCACTCCAAGCTACGTCGGCAGCCCGCCCGACGGTCGAAGGGGCGGTTACCTACACGGTAACGGGTACCGACATCAACGGCTGCACCAATTCGGCAGTAACCACCGTTACGGTAACCAACTGTACGTTCCGTTTCGATTGCGTGAACGACACCTACGTTCAGGACTTCAATACCTGGAATCCGACCACGACCGCGGCCAACACCTGCGCCAATGGCGACAACCTGAACGACCCCTGGAACAACGCCAACACCCTCCAGACGTGGTACGTCGATCTGCTCAGCGGGGTTTACCGCTTCAACGCCAGCGATGGTACCTGCGGCCTCGGGGGCATGTACTCCTTTGGTTCGAATGGCGGGGGCGACCGCGCCCTGGGTACCAACCGCGGTGGTTCGGCCTTCCGCTTCGGGGCACAGTTCATCAACAATACCGGTGTTCCGATCACCGACCTGATCATCGACTACGTCGGCGAGCAGTGGCGGCGCGGTGGTGCGCCAACGGGCGTGCCCGACCGCCTCGACTTCCAGTACAGCCTCGATGCAACGTCGCTCAATACGGGCACGTGGATCAACTACAACCCGCTCGATTTTGTCAGCCCCTACACTGGCCCCGTGGGCAACATCGAACTCAACGGCGACCAGCCCGCCAACCGCACGGCGGTTTCCAGTGTCATAACCGGCCTTAACATCCCGCCCGGTACGAGTTTCTGGATTCGCTGGAATGACTTCAACCTCAACGATGACGACGGTCTGGCCGTTGACGACCTGCGCATCCGCGTCAACACGATCCCGCAACCGGCGGCCATCACGACAAGCCAGCCCTTGTGCGACGGAGTCGATGTTACGTTGACGGCTTTTCCGCCCCCTCCGCCGGGTATCGAATACCGCTGGTATACGGTGGCCACCGGAGGTACGCCCGTGGGCACCGGCCCGACCCTGACGCTGACGGCTCCCATTGCCGATACCTACGACTACTTCGTAGAAGCCTACAACACGCTGACCGGTTGCACGAGCCGCCTGCCGCGCACGGCCATCACCTTTGTAGTTAATAATACGCCGGTGATTGCCGCAACGGCCACCCCCAACCAGTTCTGTTTCGGCAGCGGTACCAGCCAGCTGCAGGGCATTGGGGCGCAGGACTATACTTGGACACCGCAAGCCAATCTCAACGACCCACTGATCGCTAACCCGATTTTTAATCCCGCCGTGCCGGGTACTACGACCTTTACCCTCACGGGCACAGACGCGAACGGCTGCACGAATTCGACCACAGTTACGGTGGTGGTGCATGCCCTGCCAACAGTGGGCGCAACGGCCAACCCAGGTCTGATCAACATCACGCAGACCAGCCAGCTGGCGGGCAGCGGTGCCCAAACTTATGTCTGGACGCCCGCAGCCAACCTGAGCAGCCCCACGGGCAGTCCGACCTTTACGCCTGGCGACTGCGGTACGACAACCTTTACCGTCAGGGGCACCGATGCCAACGGCTGCACGAACTCGGCCCAGGTAGTGGTTCAGGTGAACGCCGCGCCCGTTACGGTAACGGCTAATCCGCCTGCCGTGTGCATCGGGGGCTGTACCGATGTGGCGGCCAGCAGTGCTTTTGGGGGCTATACGTATTCGTGGGTCAATCCCGCCGTTACGGTTCCCAGCTTTAACGATTGCCCCACTACAACGACGATCTACAACGTTACGGCAACGTACCTCAATTGTGTAACCAACGCAAATGTGGTGGTGCCGGTCAACCCGCTGCCGATCGTAACGGTAACGCCCAATACGCTGGTCGACTTGTGTACGGGCGAAAGTCAGGTCTACACCGCTGGCGGAGCCTTGACCTATACCTGGAGTCCGGCTGTTGATCTGTCGGCCACCACGGGACCAGTCGTTACGCTGACGGCGGCCACTGTCGGCCCGCGTAACTACACCGTTCGGGGCACCGACGGCAACGGCTGTACCAATACGGTGAGCTTCGCTGTAACGGTGCGCCAGACTCCGACGGTCATCACCAACCCGCAGACGGTTACGGCCTGCCTGGGCGACATCCGCCAGCTCAACGCCTCGGGGGCCTCGACCTACCTCTGGAATCCGGGAACGGATTTGATCCAAACCAATGTGGCATCGCCGACGCTGATCGCGACAACGCTCGGAACACGTACCTACACCGTAACTGGAACGGCAGGCAATGGCTGTACGAACTCGGCAACCACGACCGTTACGGTGTTCCCGCTGCCGAACGTAACCATTGTGCCGACGGGGCCGCTGACCATCTGCCAGTTCCAATCTGTGAATCTGACGGCCAGTGGAGCCGCTACGTACAACTGGTTCCCCAATATCGACCTTTCGACAACTACCGGCCCGACGACCACTTTTACCGGCAATACGCCCGGTATCTATGGTTTCTCGGTAGCGGGTACCGACAACAACGGTTGTACGTTCGTCTCGCCGCCGGTTGCCATCACGGTCAATCCGGCTCCGACCGTTACAATTGCTCCAGCCGGCCCGCTCAACATGTGCCAGGGGGAGGATGTACAGCTCGTGGCTTCGGGAGCGAACACCTACACCTGGGCACCGGCCACCGACCTCGCGGTTACCAATCAAGCCGCTACCACCCTGACGGCCAACGCGGTCGGAACTCGCACCTACACGGTGGTGGGCACGGCAGCCAATGGCTGCACCAATACCGCCAGCATCCAGGTACAGGTTCGGCCCTCGCCGGTGGTGGGTATCAGCCCGGCTGGCCCTCTGACCTTCTGCCCGGGAGCCACGCGTGTACTGACGGCTTCGGGTGCGCTTTCGTACAGCTGGAGTCCGCCGACCGATTTAAGTGCCATCAACATTCCGAATCCTACCTTGACGGCGGCTACTGTCAGCACTCGAACCTATACCGTTACGGGTACAGCAGCCAACGGCTGCACGGGTTCGGCTACAATCAATGTTACGGTTAATGCCGTCCCGCCGGTAACGGCCAATTCCGCTCCCACGGAAGCGTGTGCGGGCGATCCGGTGCAGCTCGTGGCCGGTGGAGCGAATACCTACGTCTGGAATCCAGGTACAATTTCGGGAGCGACGATCACGGTCAACCCGTCGGCGACGACCACCTACACCGTATCGGGTACCGATGCCAACGGCTGCACGAATACGGCAGTGGTGCAGGTGCTGGTCAACCCGCTGCCTGTCGCACCAACCACCCCGCCCCTTACGATCTGTGCGGGAACTTCGACAACCATTACTCCGCCCGCCCAGCCTGGTTTCTTCCGCTGGTACAGCTCGGCGACGGGTGCCACCCAGATCGGTGCCGGACCGTCCTTCGAGACTCCTGTGCTCAATGTGCCGGGTGTGTATACCTACTATTATGATTACCGCGACCTCAACGGCTGCACCTCGGCCTTGCGCCAGCCGGTGAAAGTGTTCGTGGAAGCTATTCCGCAGGTCATCGGGCCGATTCAAGGGCCGACCGTGGTTTGTGCCTTCAAGTCGAGCAGCCATTTTGTAAGCAACATTCCCGGAGTAGGCTACAACTGGTTTGGTTTGCCGACGGGTGCAAGCATTACCTCGGGTCAAGGTACTAACAGCGTGGTGATCAACTGGGGCTTTGCGGCTCAGGGGATTCACCAGATCAGCGTCCGACCAACCTACTTCTGCGGCCCCGGCCCCGTATCGACGGTTCAGATTGAATTGATCGACCGGCCCGCCCGTCCGCTCTCGCTGACTGGCCCGCCGACGGCCTGTGTGGGCAGCACCACAACCTACGTTCTGAGCACGCGCCCGGGTGAAACCTACGAGTGGCGCGTCTCGCCGCCACAAGCCATCACCTCGGCAGGTAATACGCTTAATGTAACGTGGAGTGCCCCAGGCAACTACGTCATCGAAGGCCGGGCCGTGAACACCTGCGGCCCAAGCCCCTGGAGGGCGATGCTGGTGCAGGTGGCCGCGCCGGTCAACGCCAACGGCGGCCCCGACCTGACGACCTGCAATACCCTGGCCATCCTGCGGGCGGCCAACCCCAGTCCGGGTACCGGTGTCTGGAGTTTTGTCAGCGGTCCGGTTACGCCGAACATCACCCAGAGCGGTACCAACCTGCTGGTGAGTGGCATGACGCAGCTGGGCGTGTACGAATTTGAATGGACGGTAACGTCGGGTGGTTGTCCGCCGCTCAGCTCGCGGGTTCGGGTTACGCGCATCGGCCCCCCGGCCACGCCCACGATTCAGACCCCGACCATTGCCCTGTGCGACCAATCGACGGCCAACATCAGCTTTACCGTTCCGACCGATGGCGTGGGCATCTGGAGCTTCATCTCGGGTCCGGCTCAGGCGGCAATCGCGCAGAACGGTTCAGTAACAGGTCTAACGGCTGTTGGGGTTTACACCTTCCGCTACACGGTCTCGAACAGCTGCGGTAGCAGCTTTGCCGAAGTGCAGATCACGCGCGACGCCTCGCCGGTCAACGTTTTTGCGGGTGCCGACCAGTTCCTGTGCGAGCAGACTGCGACCCTGGTCGTAGGCAATGTGCTGCCGCCCGGCTACACAGCGCAATGGAACTACATCAATGGCCCAGCGGGCAGCAATGCCGGTGTTTCGTCCTTCGGACGCTTTGGCTCGATTGTCAATATGGATGTGCAGGGGATCTACTCGTTCGAATACGTCGTTTCGACCCCCTATCAGGTGTGCGAGTCGCGCCGCGATGTGGTGCGTATCTACCGCGCCGACCGCCCGACTATTGCGCAGGTTGTCGGTCCAACTCAGATTTGTGGAACAACCGTCGTGCTCACGGGCAACATCCCGACCATCGGCACGGCCAGCTGGAGTTTTGTTTCGGGGCCGATGACGCCCAACCTCAATCCGCAAAGCGAAACGCTGACCATATCGGGCTTCACGCAACCGGGTCTCTACACCTTCCGCTGGACGATTGCCAACCCGCCGTGCACGCCTTCGGCCTTCGATCACACGGTGGAGGTGGGTATCGAAAGCCAGGGTGGATCGGCCACCACCAACGCCCCGCAGGTCTGCGCCGGCGACAACATCGGCATCGTCCAGCTCAGCGGCCACGATGGTACCATCGAAGGCTGGGAAGTATCGGGCGATCCCAATTTCACGACCGCTACGTTCTTCGCCTCGACGTCGCCGAGCTACGTCTTCAACAACCTGACGGCTACGACCTACATCCGCGCCCGCGTGCGGCAGGGCAGCTGTCCGCCTGCCTTCAGCAGTCCGGTAACCATTCAGGTGCTGCCAGCCAATCCGACCCTTGATCTCGGCCCCGACCGCGCCATCTGTGGCTCGAACGCCACGCTCACCCTTACCAAGAGCGATCCGAGTCTCAATGTCAACTGGCGCATTCTGAGCCAGCCCGCCGGTTCGGCAGCTAGCCTGGTGCCCGGCAGCTCCGAGGCCACCCTCGCGAATCTGCAGAGCGGCACCTATTTCATTGAAGTAACGACGGAAACGCCCTGTGGCAACGCCCAGGACCTCATTCGCCTCGATGTGCAGACGGCACCTCAGGGCGGTGCCGTGCTCTCGAGCCGGAACCTTTGTGCCGGCGACAACTCGGGAATCCTGACCCTGAGTGGTCACGTGGGTACCGTTCTGCGCTGGGAAAGCTCGACCGACGACTGGGCGACGGTGATTCCGATTACCAATACAACCGCCCAGCAGGGCTACACCAACCTGACGCAGACTACAGCTTACCGCGCCGTCATCGGCGGCGGTCCCTGTCCCACGGTCTTCTCGGAGCCGGCCAAGCTGACGGTCTTCCCGCAGCTGACGGCCAACGCCGGCCCCGACCAGCAGGTCTGCGGTACGAGCTTTACCCTCGTGGGTAATGCCGTTACGGGGGCCAATTCGTTCTGGACGCAGGTTTCCGGTCCGGTTACGCTGCCCGTATCGATTGCCGGTGAGGTGCTCGCGGCAACCAACGTTACCGTTCCGGGTACCTATACTTTCCGTTACACCCTAAGTAACGGCGTGTGCCCCAACGCCAGCGACGACGTAACCGTAACCGTGGGCACCGATGCCCAGGCGGGTACCGTGCAGGGCGACGCCCAGGTTTGCGCGGGCAGCAACACCGGTTCGGCGGTGCTGGTGGGCCACAGCGGCCAGATCATCCGCTGGGAAAGTTCGACCGACAACTGGGTAACGGTGGTGCCGCTCAACAACACCACGCCGGTGCTCAATTACTTCAACCTCATGACCACGACCCAGTTCCGGGCGGTCGTGCGCACGGCCTCGTGTCCGCAGGTGGTTACCAACCACATCACGGTGCTGGTCAGCCAGCCGCCGACGGTTGCCCAGGCTACGCCCGCGATCAACACCTGCGCCAGCCAGCTGATCCTGCAGGGCAACGCGCCGCTGGTGGGTACGGGTCAGTGGAGTTTCGTGTTCGGCCCGGCCCAGCCTACGCTGGTGGGGGCTGGCCAGACGGCCCTCGTAACGGGCCTGACGGCAGCGGGCAGTTACCTCTTTGAATACCGCATCGAAAATCCGCCCTGCGAACCCTCGATCGCCTACACGATTGTAACGATCTCGAACACGGTGCCCACGCCTACCAACCTGGGGCTGGTCAACCTGACGGCCAATACGGCTCTCGTTTCGTGGACCCCCGTGCCTAATGTGGCGGGCTACATCGTCGAATGGAGCGATGCCTCGACCAGCTTTACGGTCTGGAGCACGGCACCGGTCTGCTCACCCAACAATTCGTATCAGATTTCGGGCCTGACGGCGGGCCGTGCCTACCGCGTACGCGTGCGGGCCAATTGCACCAACTGCCCCGTTACCTTCCCGGGCGACAAGCTGTCGGCCTATACGCCTACGCTGCCCTTCACAACGCCAGCCTCGCGCGAGGCGGCATTTACTGCGGCAGTTTCCGACCTGAGCGTTTACCCCAACCCCAACGATGGCCGCTTTATGGTCCGCCTGACCGCGGGTGCGGGTACCCAAGCCCAACTGCAGCTTGTTGATCTGGCAGGCCGGGCAGTCTTCACGCAGGCGGCCCAGCTCGAAGCAGGCAGCAATGAGATTCACGTGCTTACCGGCGGGCTGGCGGCGGGTGTCTATCTGCTGCTGGTCGACGTCGAAGGGCTGCGCCACAGCATGAAGGTGGTGCTGAACTGAATTTAGTTTGGACTTGATCTAAAAAAGCCGTTCCTTTGGAGCGGCTTTTTTCTTGAGGGCTCTAACTTTTTACGTGTTCTTTGCGTTTTAAGTCGGATTTAATCTCAATCACCACTAATACCCTAAGCGTATCTTATGCGTTCATTAAAATTGTATGGATTGCTTTTAGCCGTGGTGCTGTTAGCAGCCTGCGGCGGCTCGAAATCAAATGAGGCCCAGGTAGCCGAGGCCGTCGACAGCGCGGCAACGCAGGGCCTGAGTATTCCGGTTGATCTGGCTGCCAGCCAGATTAGATGGATCGGTTCAAAGGTTGCCGTGGGCAGCGAGCACAACGGCACCGTCAAACTCAAAAGTGGCGAGCTGATGCTGACGGGCGACCAGCTGACGGGCGGCAAGTTTGTCATCGACATGACGAGTATTAACAACCTCGATGAAAAAGGGGAAGACAAGCAGAAGCTGGAAGGCCACCTGAAAAGCGCGGATTTCTTCCATGTAGACAGCTTCCCTGAAGCCGTTTTCGAAATCACGAGCGTGGAAGCGGCACCCCAAGACACCAACACCCACCGCATCACGGGCAACCTCACGATGCGCGGCGTAACCAAGAGTGTAACTTTCCCGGCCAAGGTCGAGATGCAGGGCAACACCATCGTGGCCAAAGCCAACTTCGCCATCGACCGCACCCTCTGGAACGTCATGTACAGCTCGGATAAAAACGAGGGCTGGAAAAAGACCGAAGCCAAGTGGAAAGACAAGCTCATCAGCAACGAGATCAAGATTGACCTGAATCTGGTGGCGAACAAGGGCTGATCGGCTTCAGATCGAATTCGGAATCGGGATAAGCCTGCTCGTTAAACGGAGCAGGCTTTTCTGTTTATGTAGGGTTTACATAAGCTTTACCAAAGCTTAAAGGCGAAAAATATGTAGTTCATTTAGCCGCTTTAGGTTTGACTCGACGAAAATCTACTCGGTAATGATGAAAAACGTATACGTATCGGTGAAGGTCTTGCTGCTGGTTTGGGGGCTGGGAACGCTCGCTCAGGCCCAAACAACCATCGCTTTTCAGGGTGGCGAAACGGGCGACTGCTGGGGATACGGGGCGATTACGCAGCAGAATGGGGCACCAATAGTTGGTCCGAATGCCTATACAGGCTATATCCGTTCAGGAACCCGTTCGATTCGGATCGGTGGAGCCAGCGGATGTGCAAACAATACCGGAGCTGGATGCGTAGGGGGCTTAATACAAGGGACTGCCAATAATATTGGTGCTCAAAACTGCGCTAATCAAAACGGTAAGATATTTGAAACCAATACGGTTAACGTGGCAGCCTATGCCGATGCACGCATTCAAGCCCATACGCGAACTCACGGGGAATGTCCAGCAACAAATGGCTACGACAACGGTGACAATGTGTTTTATGAGGTCAGTTTGAATGGCGCAGCCTATAACATAGAAAAGCAAATAAACGGCAATAATAATACACTTTGGAACTTCAATGACCCTAACGGGACGTTCGATTACGCCATACCGACCACGGGTTGCACACAAACCATTCGCTTCCGAATCCGCGAAACATCGAACCGAGGTGATGAAGTACTCTATATCGATGATGTTCGCCTGAGTTTCACGCAAGGTCGACCAATTACCGCCTCACAAACAACCATCTGCCAAGGTCAGTCGGTAACTTTCACTGCTAACAGTTGCGTAACGACCAACGGCCAGTGGGGCTATCAGTGGCTGTTGAATGGCAATCCAATTACGGGTGCAACGGCATCAACGTATACGACTTCCACGCTTAACAATGGCGATCAAATCAGTTTGCGCTACATTCCGCCAACTGCGGCTGCACAAACGGGGGGCTGCACCCTTCCGCAGGCGGTTTCCCCTCCTATCACCATCACGGTGAACGCGAAGCCGACGGTATCGATTACGCCGGCGGGGCCGTTGACTTTGTGCGTGGGAGCGACGCAGACCCTGACAGCGAGCGGGGCGAATACTTATAGCTGGAGTCCGGCTACCGACCTTTCAGCGACGAACGTAGCGGCACCGGTATTGACGGCGGCGACGACGGGCACGCGGACGTACACGGTAACGGGCACGACAACGGCCACGGGCTGCACAAACAGTGCGACGGTAACGGTT
>CALDDN010000081.1 GCA_937936615.1 uncultured Bacteroidia bacterium
GTGAAATACATCGGCGTGCGTTTCGACATCACCGAGCAGATCGCCCAGGAAGAGCGCATCCGTCAGGCACTGGAAGAGGCCCAGGCCCAGGAAGAGGAGCTGCGCCAGAACGCCGAGGAAATGGCCGCCACGCAGGAGGAAATGAAGCGCATCAACCTTGAATTCAACAACCAGCTGCGGGCCATCGACCGCTCGACAGCCGTAATCGAATTCGACCTCGAGGGCAACATCCTCGATGCCAACGCCAATTTCCTGCGCATTATGGGCTACACGCGCGAGGAAGTAGTAGGCCGCCACCACCGGATGTTTGCCACGCCCGAAGATGCAGCCTCGCAGGAATACCGCGATTTCTGGGCGCGGCTGCGGGCCGGCAACTTCGAGTCGGGCAACTTCCGCCGCATCGGCAAGGATGGTCGGGTCGTTTGGCTGCAGGGTTCCTACAACCCCATCATCGGTTCGGACGGCAAGCCCTACAAAGTCATCAAGTTTGTCACCGATATCACCGAGTCGGTTCTGAAAGAAGAACAGATCCGGCAGATGCTCGAAGAGGCCCAGGCCCAGGAAGAGGAGCTGCGCCAGAACGCCGAGGAAATGGCCGCCACGCAGGAGCAGATGCGCCGCCTCAACCGCGAGATGGAAGCCACGCTGCGGGCCATCAACCGCACGAGTGCCGTTTTTGAGCTTGATCCGAGAGGAACGATCGTTCGGGCCAACGACAATTTCCTGCGGGTCGTGGGCTACACCGCCGACGAGCTGATCGGCCAGCCCTATACGAAACTCGTCAAGCCCGCCGAAGCCCAATCGATCGAATTCCGCCGCTTCTGGAATCGTCTGCAGGAGGGCATTCCCGAAAAAGGCGAATTCGAACTGGTGCGTCGCGACGGCAACCCCTGCTGGTTCATCGCTACCTTCAACCCCCTGACCGACGAGAACGACCACATCACTCGCATGCTGGTCATTGCCAGCGACATCACCCTCGAAAAAGAACAGGAAGAAACCCTGCGCCAGACCCTGCAGCAGCTCAAAGCCCAGAACGGCGGCAGCTCGCCCGAACTGCTGGCCGAACTCGAACGCACCCGCAGCGAGTTTGAATCCGTACGCCGCGAACTGACCCAGCAGCTCGATGCCGCCAAACGCCTGACCGCTTTCCTGGAACTCAACGCCAAAGGCTTCATTACCAGCGTCAACGACCGCCTGCTCGACATCATGGGCTACGAGTCGTACGAGATCATCGGCCTGCACGTCGACGACCTGCTCGATGCCCCCGACAGCAGCTACCTCAAGGAACTGCTGGGCAACGGGCACAGGCCCGTCGAGGAAGCCCGTCTCAAACTCAAGAGCAAATCGGGTACCCTTACCCAGTGGTCGGGCTGGTACCAGTTCTCCAAAACCGATACCGGCGAGCTGACCCGTATTCGTTTATTCCTCAATCTTTACGAGTAATCAACTACGGAAAATAGTTGTGCACACCGAAGGAATCGATGTCGAAGCCTTGCCCTTCTATACGCCTGCCGAGCTGGCCGAGCGCAATGGCAGCACCCGACCCGAAATCTGGACGGCCTACCAAGGCATCATCTACGATGTAACAACCTCGAAGCTCTTCGCCGGCGGCAAGCATTTCCGCCATGCCGCCGGTCTGGACCTGACCGAACACCTCGAAAAAGCCCCCCACACCGACCGTGTATTCAAAAATTTTCCGGCGGTTGGACGCCTGAAGATTTAGATTAAGTATATAAGTCTATTGATTTAAAGTTTTTCAAAATAAAAACAGAGCTTATATCATGTCGAGCAACAGTGGCACATTGCGGGTCTCGACCCTGCCCCTTGCTTGGGTTGCGGGTGGACTGGCCGGCGTAGTCGGTTTGTTTTTCGCTGTGCAGGCTTTGGCGGGGCTGCTGCCTCCGGCCGAAGCCGAACGCGTGGCCCAGATTTTTCCGTTGGTGGCCCTGGCACTGGCAGCGGCGGCTTTGTTGGGCGGGCTGGCCTATGTCCAGACCGAACGTCGCCGCATGGCCCGCTACCTCGATGTCCAGGGCGAGCTGCAGGACAGCATCCTGCGCGGCCTGCACGCCCTCAAGCAGGGCCAGTACCAGTTCCCCATTCCCGAGGCCGTAAAAGCTGAACGCTCGATCGAGGCCCTGCTCGACCTGCGCCACCGCCTCGAAGAAGTGCGCCACACCGAGGAAGCACGCCGCCGACATATCGAAAGCCTGGACCATTTCTCCGATGTGCTGCGCCGCCATTCCCAGATCGAGAGCCTCGCTCGCGAGCTGATTCGCGAGCTGGCCCACGCAGTGGAGGCCGGTCAGGGGGCCTTTTTCGTGCTCGATGAGACAACGGGTGATCGCTTTCGGCTGTCAGGCTATTACGTAAGCGATGCCGTCGACCGCATCGAACGTGAATTGCTGAGCGGCGAGGGCCTGGTGGGGCAGGCTCTGCGCGAGCAGCGCACCTTGGTGCTGGCCGATGTTCCCGAACCGTACGTAACGATCGGTTCGGGTCTGGGGGAGGCCGCACCGCGCAACCTGCTGCTGGTGCCGCTGGTGGTCGAAGGTCAGGTCGTAGGGCTTTTTGAGCTGGCGGCCTACCGCCCCTTCAACCAACAGGCCGTAGCCTTTGTCGAAGAGCTGGCCAGCAAAGCCGCCGTTACCATTTTCAACCTGCAGACCGCCGAGAAGACCGCCCGCATGCTTTCCGAATCGCAGGCCCTGGCCGCCGAGCTGCAGGAGCGCGAAGGCCGCCTGCTGCAGACCACCGAGCAGATCCGCCGCACGCAGCAGGCCCTCGAAGCCAGCCGCAGCCAGC
>CALDDN010000082.1 GCA_937936615.1 uncultured Bacteroidia bacterium
CCATATTAAGAGACGGCCTGCAGCCATTCAATTGCCTAATTTCGCAAGCCTGAAATCACAAAATCAATAGCTGCTCGAGGTCAACAGTCGCCGATGCCACCTGCCCCCATTCGTCCGAGTTCCGAACGTCACTTGGCCAGCGACAACAACGCTAGTGTCTTGCCCCAGGTATTGGCCCGTATGGCGGAAGCCAATACCGGACACACCGCAGGCTACGGCCATGATCCCTATTCGGACTACGTGTTGAAACGACTGGTTGATGCCTTTGGGGGCAAAGGCAGTGCCGCGCTTTTTTTTACGGGTACGGCTGCCAACGTGGTGGCAATCGGAATCTGCCTGCAACGTTACGAGGCTGTGGTCTGCGGCCAGCAGTCGCATCTGTACGTCGATGAAGGGGGTGCACCCGAACGCTGGCTGGGTTGCAAGCTCATCCCGGTACCGACCGACCTGGGCCGCATCCGCCCCCAAAGCTTTGAACAGGTGCTGCGTTTGCGGGGCGATGAGCATAACGTGATCCCCAAAGTCCTGACGCTCACCCAGCCAACCGAACTGGGGGTTTGCTACCGCCCGGCCGAACTGGCCGAACTCTGCCGGCTGGCACACCGCCGCGGTCTCTATGTTCACGTCGATGGGGCGCGGCTGGCCAACGCGGCAGCTTTTCTGGGCTGCTCGTGGGCCGAGCTGACGACCGAACTGGGGGTCGATCTCGTGAGCCTCGGCGGAACCAAAAATGGCCTCATGGGGGCCGAAGCCCTTATCGTCCTGCGTCCGGGGCTGACGGGAAACCTCCTGCGTTTCCAGAAGCAGGCCATGCAGCTGGCCTCCAAGATGCGTTTTGTGGCCGCACAGTTCGACGCCTGGCTCGATGACGATCTGTGGCTCCACACCGCCCGCCAGGCCAACGCCCGAGCACATGAGCTGGGGGCGTGGGTCGATGCCTTCGGCCCGCCGCTGGTGCGGGTGGCACCCGTCGAGGCCAATGGTGTTTTTGTGCGCATGCCGACCGCTTGGTACGCCCCTCTGGCCGAGCAGGTTCGGTTCTACATCTGGGAGGAATCGCCCGAGACCGAAACGGTGGTCGTACGGTGGATGTGCTCGTTTGATACGCAGCCCGAGGACTTACAACGCTTGCAGGGGGCCATTGAGCAGCTGGCCCAGCTGCAGGCGGTTCAGTAGGCAATGCCTACGCGCTGGCGGTCGAACTGCCGCGATTCGAGTTCCTTCAGAATGAAATCGGCCACATCGCCCGCTTCGATGTGCCGTCCGCCCTCGGGCAGGCGGTTGGCCGAAACGCGGTAATGGCCCCGCGGGCTGTGGTCGGACATCAAAACCGGACAGATCAGCGTCCAGTCTACATCGTCTACGGTAGTCAGAAACTCATAGGCTGCCAGGTAGTCCTCGAGCCACGCAGTCGGGGTATTGAGTCGCTGCACGCAGCCCAAAGGCAGGCCCGTATGGTGATCGAGTATGCCTGAGCCTAAGATGGCTACCAGCCGACGGACATCGGCTTGCCGCATGGCCGCTACCGTGGCCCGCACCGATTCCGTGTGCAGGGTATGGGGCGAGTCGATGCACCGGGAGCCAACGGCCAGCACGACAAAGTCTTTACCCGCAATCGTCTGCCGCACGTGCTCGACGTTGCGGGCATCGCCGGCTACCAGTGAAAAGCGCGGATGCCGGACCTGGGGCCGGTCGCTGGCCAGGCACAGCCCCCGAACGACGGCTTCCCGGGCTAAAGCCTGCTCGGTTAAACGACTGCCTACGCGGCCCGCTGCGCCAATGATGCCGATGTTCATTTACCTTAAGCCTTTTTTTGGCTCTACGTACACTTGCGCATTTAGGTTGCCAATTCCTTGCGCAATGACTTATTAATTATTTCTTAGGTGGTTATGGCCTCTTTTTCTTATTGTATTAATAATAAATCTTACTTCTGGCTGTGTGCAGGTTTTTGAGGATATCGGCGGGTATCTAAGCTAATCGAAGTTAAATTTGTGTGGATTGAAGTTGAATTGGTTTTAAAATCAAGTCAATCCGGTAACCATTTCCTAGCATATCCTTATCCGGAAAGAGTATGAAAGAGTTGTACTCCGCGCTGCTGCTGGGGCTGCTGGTTGTTGCATCGGTGGGCTGCAAAAAAGATGATCCCAAGGATGATCCACAACCGGTAGCTCGACTGAGCTTTACTTACGAAGTCCAGGGGTTGGCTGTCCAATTTAGGGCGCAGACCACCGGCCCTGCAGTCGATTCCGTAACCTGGGACTTTGGCGATGGCCAGCGTGGCTTGGGTGTCAGCCTCACGCACACGTACCAGCGATCCGGCAGCTACGCCGTTGTAGCGGTCGGGCATTTTGGCAGCCAGCGCGACACCGCCCGACAGACCGTAACGGTTGTCCAGCCTACGGGTGTTACTCTCACGAGCGAACGCCTGCACCCCAATGTATTCCGCTTCCGCGCCGCCGTGCAGGGCCGCCCGACGGCTTACGCCTGGGACTTTGGCGACGGCCAGACCAGCACCGACACCTTGCCCGAGCATGCCTATGAAGCTGCCGGCCGCTACACCGTGCGCCTGATCCTGACCTACGCCGGTGCAGAAACCGCCCAGGCCAGTACCCAGGTCGAGGTCAGCGAGCTGAGCTGGGAACTGGTGCGCCTGACTGTGCCCCAGGGCGACATGCTCATCTGGCTGCACCGCGAAACGCCCCTGCACCGTGCCAATTTTCTGAAACTGAGCCGCGAGGGCTTCTACGACGGTACGTCTTTTCATCGCATCGTGCGAGGCTTTGTCAATCAGGGCGGCGATCCACTGAGCCGCAACGACCCCAACGGAGCAGGGGGGACCGGCGGTCCGGGCTACGTCATCCCCGCTGAAATTGTACCGACCCTGCGGCACGTGCAGGGAGCCGTAGCCGCTGCCCGCACTTCCGATGCCGTCAACCCCCGCCGAAACAGCAGCGGTTCGCAGTTCTACATATCCGCACCTAAAGGAGGAACGCCGCAGCTCGATGGAGCCTACACCGTATTCGGTCAGGTGATCGATGGGCTGCTGGTGGTCGAGGCCCTGAACGAGGTGCCCGTAACGACGGGCGACCGGCCCATCACGCCTGTTCGCATGCAGGCCCGCGTTGAACGTTACACAGCCACCCAGCTGCGCGAGCAGTTCAATTTCACGCCCTGAATTCATGTTATCTTAACTTAAATTTAATTGTAAGATATCAAGCGAAGGCCTGACTTCCTGCGGGCCTTCTGCCTTTTGACCTAACTTTGTTTGCGGAGAAATCTATGACTGCATTACGCTTCCTGAACCCGATCCAGTTTTTCATCGGCTTGTTCGTTTTGTTGTTTATTCACCAAGCCCAGGCTGCCGGACCGCCTGCCATCATCATCGAGTGGTCGCAGGGTTCGGCCACACAGGAGGAGTGGGTCGAAATCCTGGTCATCGAAGACCACCTCGACATGCGGGGCTGGGAATTGACCGACGAGAACTCGGGGCGGCCTTTTCTGGTCTTTGGTGAGGAATTCGCCGACCTGCGCAGCGGTACGCTGATTCTGGTTTACAACTACGGCCTGCCCCAGCGCGATCCGCGCCTCAATGCCGTACAGTGGCAGACCACCTACCGCCCCTGCCGCGAACGGCTCTTCACGCCCGAGGCCACTGCCTTCACAGCCGTCAACTGGAACAACAACAACGCCTTCGGAAACACCAACAACTCCGATAACCCCATCTTGCGCAATGCCAATTTCGACATTGTCCACGACTGGGACAACGACAATGACTCGGCGTTTGCCCGCACCCAAGGCAATACGCTGCGGCCAGGTGCCCGCCAAGGGGTACGGTACATCGGCACCACGGCTGATGGCGTTTCCGATCCGGCCCTCTGGCAGCGGTACGCCTGGGATGACGCGAATCTGACTCCGGGTCGTTTCAACACGCCCGAACAGGATGCCTGGGCACAAAGCCTGCTCGAGGCTGCCTGCAACTCGGTTCCGGGTTTTGTGGCGAGTGCGTCGCCTATCGAGGTGTGCGCAGGCAGCCGCACCCGCCTGCGCGTCAATCAGGCATCGGGCCAGCCGCTGGAGCCGGGCACCCTGGTACGCTGGGAACCGGCCGATCAGATTGAGGGCGACCCCACATCCGCCGAGGTGCTGACCCGCCCCTTGAGCCAGACGACAACCTTCCGCGCCATTGTTACGGTCGGCAGCGAGGCTGGGCTGGCCGAAATCACCGTGCGCACCCTCCCCAACCGCCTGCGCATCGATGTCTTCCAGACCCCGCAGCCGGTCGACGGACAGGCCGAGTTGGTGCTGGTGGCCCGCGGGGGCCAGCGACCTTACCGCTATTCGGTCGATGGAGGCGACACCTTCTCTGCCATTTCGCGCTTTCGTGGCTTGAGTACCAACCGCACCTACCGTCTGGTGGCTACCGATTTCTCGGGCTGCGAAGTTACCCGCGAGGTGCTGCTGCGTTGATCTCGACCAATCCAATCCATAAATGCTCTTCATAAACCACCGGTAATCCCATGAACCTCATTCGATCCTTCCTGCTGCTCGGACTGCTGCTGCTGGCTGCCAGCCTGCAGGCCCAAACTGCACGAACCATTCAGGAAATCCGTCAGGTTGTCGATTTGCTGACCGATGACCACTCGGTTCTTCACGGCGAACAAGTGCTTGTCGAAGGTGTCGTCGTTACCGACCCCAACGACTGGTATCAGGCGGCGGAGGCTACGCGGCGGTATTCGTTCTGGATTCAGGAAGCGGGCGAAAGCGGTTCGGAGCGGGGGCTGCAAATCCGGCTTAACTCGGGCACGCCTGAAAACACGGAAGCTACGGGCATTCTGAACCTGCGTAAAGGCATGCGGGTACGCCTTGCGGGGGAAGTTGCCTACTTTAGGGGCGAGGTGCAGATCAATCTGGCGACCGATCGACCGATCGAAGTGCTCGAAGAAAACTTCCCGCTCGTCGACCGACCGGTTTTTATCGGTTCGAGCATATTTACCGATTTGCTGGGTGAGGCGCAGCTCGTTACTGCCACCGAATGGGAGGGTACCTACCTGACGATTCGCAACCTGCGGGTCATTAATGTGAACACCAACGCGAGCCGAGGTAATTTCACAGTCGAGGACGAGCTGGGCAACACCATCGTCATCTGGGATGCGCACAAGGACATGCGTACCGGCCAGAACGGCTGGCAGAAACCCGAGCTGGAGGATCGCTTCCTGAGCATCAGTGGCATCCTCTACCATCGCGTGGGCGGGAACCCGCCCCAGCTGCCCGGAACCTACGAGCTGCACCCCTACAGCCCCGAAGACTTAGTTCGAGAAGCTGTCCCTCAGTCGTATATGATCACTACGTCCTCCTTTCAGGTTTGCGCTGGCGGAACGGTCGAGCTTTCTGTCGTAACCGAAAGTGGCGACCCGCTGCCGCGCGGTACGACTGTTACCTGGCAGCCCGCCGACCTGGTCGTCGATTCTGAAGCTTCCAGTACCTATACGCTTCCCCTGAGTGAAACGACGGTTTTTGCCGCCACAATCGACGATGGCATCGATGCCTACCTCGAAACCATCGAAATCGCCGTAGTTCCCAACCGCCTGCGGCTGGATGTCTTCGAGCAACCGGGCGCGATCAATGGCCGCAAGCAAATCGTTCTGGTTGGGCGTGGCGGCCAGCGTCCGTATGAGTATTCGATCAACGGCGGGCAGGATTTCCGGACTGTCTCGCGCTTTCAGGGGCTGAGTGCCGGTACGTTTCAGCTGATCTTACTCGATTCCAACGGCTGCACGCTGGAACGCAGCCTCGAGTTGCGCTGAGAAAAATCTGTTTTTAAGACTTGAAAACGGCCTTCCACATCGTGGAAAGCCGTTTTTTTGTGCGATTACGTGTTTATCCACAACTTGCAGCGTGAACGACGACACACCCGCGGAAGACAGCCGTAACCCTGAACTTTTACATGCCGAACTGGGCCGCCGTCGCTTCTGGCTGTGGTGGCTGGTACTGGCCCTGCTGGTCGGTGCCATGGCTTTGATGTACCTGGCTCAGCGGCTGCGCGAAAAAGAAACCCCCAGCAAGCAGGCTGTGATCTTTATTTTTTCGGCACCTGATCCCGCCGGTATGGCGCAGGGCCTTTTTTCAGAATCGAAATCCATTCATTTTCCAAAACTGTACTTTAGCTCATGGAACTGATCCTATACGCTGTGCCAGCCTTTGGCATCCTCTCGCTGATCTTTACCTATCTGCGTTCCAAGTGGGTCAACGCCCAAAGTGATGGCCCGCCCAAGATGCAGGCCATAGCCGCCCGCATTTCGGAGGGGGCCATGGCTTTCCTGCGGGCCGAATACCGCGTGCTGGCGGTATTCGTACTGGTGGTGGCGGTGCTGCTGGCCGCCACAGCCAACGCCGAGACCTCGTCGCCTTTGGTCGCGCTCTCGTTTGTGGTGGGTGCCCTCTGTTCGGCGGGTGCCGGCTTCATTGGAATGCGGGTGGCTACGGCGGCCAACGTCCGCACCACCGAGGCCGCCCGTACCGGTCTGAGCAAGGCCCTCGAAGTCGCTTTCACAGGCGGCTCGTGCATGGGCCTGGGTGTAGTCGGGCTGGGCATGCTGGGTCTGGGTGTGCTGTTCATCGTTTTTTCCCAGCTCTTCGGTATGACGAGCGTCGAGCAAGTGAGCCGCGTGCTGACGGTACTCACCGGCTTCTCGTTCGGGGCCTCTTCGATCGCCCTCTTTGCCCGCGTGGGCGGGGGCATCTACACCAAGGCTGCCGACGTTGGAGCCGACCTCGTCGGTAAAGTGGAAGCGGGCATCCCCGAAGATCACCCCCTCAACCCCGCCACCATCGCCGACAACGTGGGCGATAACGTGGGCGACGTGGCCGGCATGGGGGCCGACCTCTTCGAATCGTATGTCGGTTCGATTATCGGTACCATGGTGCTGGGCACGGCCTTCATTGGTCATGCAGCTTTCGGGGGCGACTACCTCAACGGTGTGAGTGCCGTTCTGCTGCCGCTTGCTCTTGCCGCGGCAGGCATTGTAATGTCGATTCTGGGTACCTTCATGGTGCGCGTCAAGGAAGGCGGCAACCCGCAGGCGGCCCTCAATACGGGTTCGTTTGTTTCGGCTGCCCTGCTGGTGGTGGCTTCCTACTTTATTATCACGTACATGCTGCCCGAGAGGTGGGTGTACATGGACCTTCTTTACGGCGTGCAGCGCGACATGACCGCTTTGGGTGTGTTCCTTTCCACGGTCATCGGACTGGTGGCGGGTGTACTGGTGGGCATCATCACCGAATACTACACGGGCATGGGCAAAAAGCCCGTGAACGACATCGTGCGGCAGTCGGGCACCGGTACCGCTACCAATATCATCTCGGGTCTGAGCGTAGGCATGGTTTCGACGGCCCTGCCTATCGTCCTGATCGCTGCGGCCATCTACTTCTCGTTCCAGCTGGCGGGTCTCTATGGCATTGCCATTGCGGCGGTGGGGATGCTGGCCAATACCGGCATTCAGCTGGCCGTCGACGCCTACGGTCCGATCTCGGACAACGCCGGCGGTATCGCCGAAATGGCTGAACTGCCCAAGGACGTGCGCCAGCGTACCGACAAACTCGATGCGGTCGGTAACACTACAGCGGCCATCGGCAAAGGCTTTGCCATTGCTTCGGCGGCTCTGACAGCCCTGGCTCTTTTCGGAGCCTACATGCAGTCGGCCAAAATCAGCAGCATCGACATCTCGAAAGCCGAAGTCATGGCCGGTCTATTTCTGGGTGGCATGTTGCCGTTTCTGTTTTCAGCCTTGGCCATGAGTGCGGTAGGCCGCGCCGCCCAGGCGATGATCATCGAGGTACGCCGCCAGTTCCTGGAGATTCCCCAGCTCAAGGCCGCGCTGGAAGTCATGCGCCGCAACGGCGACAAAGACTTCGCCCAATGGTCGGACAAAGACAAAAAGACCTTCGAGGAAGCCGACGGCAAAGCGCAGTACAGCCGCTGCGTCGAGATTTCCACCGCCGCCGCCATCAAGGAAATGGTGGCGCCCGGCCTGCTGGCGGTGGCCGTACCGGTGCTCGTAGGCTTCACGATGCAGGCCGAAGCACTGGGCGGGCTGCTGGCCGGCGTTACGGTGAGCGGCGTGCTGATGGCCATATTCCAGTCGAACGCCGGCGGCGCGTGGGACAACGCCAAGAAGAGTTTCGAGGCCGGGGTCGAAATCAATGGCAAAACCTACTACAAAGGCTCCGACCCGCACAAAGCAGCCGTAGTGGGTGATACCGTGGGCGACCCCTTCAAAGATACATCCGGACCCTCGCTCAACATTTTGATCAAGCTCATGTCAATCGTCGCGCTGGTCATCGCGCCTTTCCTCGCGGCCTGATCGCGGCTTCTTTGAATGATTTCTGTCAGGCGGCTCCTTTGGGGCCGCTTGATCGGTTTATAAACCCGCTCAGCTTTCACTTCTGACTAAAAAAACTTAACTTGTAGCCAGTTTTATTTCAGAATTTAGTTAACTACCCCGATGCAGTTTTCCCTCACCGAAGAACACCTGATGATCCAGCAGGCGGCCCGCGAGTTCGCCCAGAACGAGCTGCTGCCCGGGGTCATCGAACGCGACAACCACCAGGAATTTCCCGACGAACTCGTCCGCCGCATGGGTGAGCTGGGCTTTCTCGGCATGATGGTGGACCCCGAATACGGCGGCAGCGGCATGGACACTATTTCCTATGTCCTGGCCATGGAGGAACTCTCCAAAATCGATGCCTCGGCCTCGGTCATCGTCTCGGTCAACAACTCCCTGGTCTGCTGGGGCATCGAGACCTTCGGCACCGAAGCCCAGAAACAGAAATACCTGCCTGCCCTGGCCACCGGCCAGATGGTGGGGGCTTTCTGCCTGTCGGAACCCGAAGCTGGTTCGGACGCCACCTCGCAGCGCACCACCGCCATCGACATGGGCGACCACTACCTGATCAATGGCACCAAAAACTGGATTACGAATGGCAAGCGGGCCGGGGTCTACCTTGTGATGGCCCAGACCGACCGTGAGAAGGGTCACCGCGGCATCAACTGCCTGATCGTCGAGCGCGGAACGCCCGGCTTCGAGATCGGGCCTAAAGAGGACAAGCTCGGCATCCGCGGCTCCGACACCACCACCCTGCAATTCAACGACGTGCGCGTACCCAAGGAAAACCGCATCGGTGAGGACGGCTTCGGCTTCAAATTCGCCATGAAAACGCTCGACGGCGGGCGCATTGGCATTGCGGCTCAGGCCTTGGGCATTGCTTCGGGGGCCATGGAACTGGCCGTCAAATACGCCAAGCAGCGCAAAGCCTTCGGCACCGAGATCGCCAATCACCAGGCCGTGGCCTTCAAATTAGCCAATATGGCCACCGAAATCGAAGCGGCACGCCTGCTGTGCCTCAAAGCTGCCTACGAAAAAGACCAACATAAGAACTACGGCCTGAGCGCGGCCATGGCCAAGCTCTATGCCTCGAAAGTGGCCAACGATGTAACCCGCGAAGCCATTCAGGTGCATGGCGGCAACGGCTACGTTAAGGAATACCACGTCGAACGCTTGTTCCGCGATGCCAAAATCACCGAAATCTACGAGGGTACCTCCGAAATCCAGCGCATCGTCATCGCCCGTGCCATCCTCGAGCAGGCCAAAGTGGCTGTTGGATAAGAAAAATAAAAAAAATCTGTATGTAAAGCGAATCCGAAACCAGATTCGCTTTTTTTATTTAAAAAGCAAATAAATCTGAGCATCAAATTCCTAGGCAATTGCCCTCGCGGTAGAACAGAGCTGTAGCCGTCGTAATGGGTGAGGCCGGAGCCATTCCCACCCAATCGAGCCGTCGGAAACCCTGTGCCAGCAGGTGCTCAACCCCGATTCGGTATTCGCTGCGGTTGGAATTGTCCAGAATCACAACGCCCGCCGCACTCAGGTGGGGGACAAGTGCCTGCAGGCAGGCGTTGCGTTCGATGCCGTCGACCAGCACCAGATCAAAAGGGACACTGCTCCGACCGATTGCCTCCACATAGGCCTGAGGCTGAGTTTCAAGGCGCAAATCGACGGCTGTCGGCAGGTGGGGGCGGATGCGCTAGTAACAGTGTGGATCGTGTTCGACGCTGGCCAGTCGGCCCACCCGCTGGGCCAGCCACCGCGTCGAGTGGCCGCAGCCGTATTCAAAAACGCTCAGCTGGCGGTGCAGG
>CALDDN010000083.1 GCA_937936615.1 uncultured Bacteroidia bacterium
ATTTCGAGCAGGCTCTTGTAGAGCAGAAACAACCCGCCAGCAATGAGGATCAGTTCGGTCAGCCCCAGCACATAGCTGCGCAGATCGAGCAGCACCAGCTCGCGCGTAGTCAGCCACTCCACAGAGGCTACCAGCAGGCCCCGCGTCAAGAGTGCAATGGTAAACCCCCACCGGCGGATGCGGCGTTGAGCCACGTCATCGAGCCGGCTGCTGAGCATCGATAGAAAGATGATGTTGTCCACATCGAGCAGCAGCAACAGACAGAGCAGACCGGGAAAATCGAGCCACGCGACCGGGTCAAGTTTAAAGGGCACGGAAAAGGCATCGAAAAAGAGTGCGCAAAGTTAGCTTGCACCGATCATACCTGGGTTTCCATTCGGTGAGGCATCAGCTCTCGGGCGGGAGCGGGCTGTTGAGGGGGCCATGAAGCTGCACGGGCTGGCCCTGCTGGCGCACCCGCAGGTTGAGCAGCTCGATCCCCAGCGAAAAAGCCATCGCAAAATAGATATAGCCTTTGGGAATGTGTACATGCAAGGCCTCGACCACCAAAAACCCGCCGATGAGCAGCAGAAACGCGAGAGCCAGCATCTTGGTCGTGGGGTGCCGCTGAACGAAGGCTGCAATTCGCCCTTGAAAGACAAAGATGATGAACAATGAGAGCGCAGTGGCAAGCAGCATCAGAGGCACACTCCGCGTCATCCCCACAGCCGTAATGACCGAGTCGAGCGAAAAAACGATGTTCAGCCCGATAATCGACAGAAGGACACGGCCGAACCGAGCTTCATGGGCCTGTGCCGCCGGATCGGTGCCTTCGAGCTTGCTGTGAATTTCAGTCGTACTCTTGTACATCAAAAACAGCCCGCCTCCCAGCACGATTACATCCTGAGCCGTCAGATCATAGCCCATGAGGGTAGCCATCGGTTCCTTGAGACTGGTCAGGTAACCAACGCCCAGCAGCAGCAGCCCCCGTGCAACAAATGAAAATACTAAATTGTACTGACGCACCCGCCGCTGCTCGACCGAGTTCAGGCCCGAGGCCAGAATCGACACAAATACAATGTTGTCGATGTCCAAGACAAGCAGCATCACCGTCAGGCTCAGCAAAGCCAGGTAGGTACCCGGTTCCAGAAAAAGACTCAGATCCATGTTTTCTACATTCAAAAAGTTGACTAATTTAGAAAGAAGGGGCCGAAAGTCGAACTTGTTAACTCGATAACAAAATGGCTCGATAATTGAAACAAACCCAACAAAGAGCACAAATCATTAAATTTATGCTAAAAAAACTTCCTTTTGCGCTGCTTTTGGCCTGCCTATTGGCTCGGCCCGTGCTCGGCCAGCAGCGGCCCCGACCCGACCGCAGCGACCAGAGGACCGTCCGCCTACGCATCGACCTGAGACTGGCCGAGAACCGCCAGCTCGCAGGGACGAACGCCATACACCTGCCCCAGCTGATTGTCCAGCACTTTACGGAAGGACATTACGAAGGCCGCTGGCCGTGGGAACTGGGACAGCCCATGCCCTTGGTGGAATTTCGCGAATTCATGGACCGGCGACAGGCCGCCTGGCCCGCCAGCGACGACAGAACGCCCCTGCCCTGCCGCTGTGCAGCCCCCGCCCAACAGCCCGAAGTCATCCCAATCGGGGCCGAACACGACGACCTCGACTACGAACTGGCCCCCGTCATCGACCTGATCGAGGATCACTGGTTCGACCGTACCCTGGGTCGCGAGCGCGTCAAGACGCTGTTTGTGGTGCTCTACTATCAGGCCGAAAACGGACTGGAACATCCCGCAGTAGCATTCCGCTACACCGACGTGCGCAACCATACACTCGCCCGTTGCCGCTGGCTCAGCAGCCTGCAGGAGCCGGCCAACCTGACACTGGAGCAGGTGGTCGATTTACGGCTGTTTCGCGGGGTCATCCTGGACGAATCGGGCCGCGAACCGCGTACGCTCGACGAAGCCGAACGCCTGCGCCTGCGCCGCATCGAAGCGGAAAGTGCTCGCTATCAGCACTGAAACGACCAATCTTAAAACTTGAAGACAATACTTTTCATGGCATCTTGGTTTTGAAAGAAGCTGTCTTCACTTTCAACTCACAGATTCACTTTCAACTTGCAGACCAAAACTCCATGAAAAGCAAACATCGGTTGAGGACGGGGCATTATTTTGGATCACCGACCGCCTCCAGCGTCTCCAAATAACCCGATTTGATCGGAATTTTGGTGGACAAGGAAGTTGCCGCAGAGCAACCGAAACGAAACCCATAACCCGAATGGCATCCTCTGCTTATTGGCTCGTAAAACAGGAGCCGGAAGAATTCAGCTGGGCCGACCTCGAGCGCGAAGGCCGCGTCGTCTGGGACGGAGTACGCAACTACCAAGCCCGAAACAACCTGCGGGCCATGCAGGTGGGCGACTGGGTGCTCTTTTATCATTCGGTAACTGAAAAGCGGATCATGGGCTGCTGCCGCGTGGCCCGCGCCGCTTTCCCCGACCCCACCGCCCCCGAAGCCGAGCGCGACCGCTGGTCGGCTGTCGAACTGGTGCCCGAAGCTGCTTTTCCGCAGCCGGTGCCCCTGGCGCGGATCAAAACCGAGCCGGCATTGGCCGAACTGCCCCTGCTGCGGCAAAGCCGCCTGTCGGTCATGCCCCTGAGCCAGCTGGAATTCAAAACCCTCTGCCACCTCGGCGGCTGGGAACTAACAGGAGGCTAACTAACCCACCAAAATGCAAGCTGCAGACTTGCATGCAGCAGGAAAACTGCTTAAACTTGTTGACTAGCTTTGCATCCCAAAATTTCCCTAGCCGATCCCATCATGATCTTCGATTTTGACATGATTCAGCGCGTGTACGCCGAGCTACCCGCGCGAATTGCCGCAGCCCGCCAACTCGTAGGCCGCCCCATGAGCTTCACGGAGAAAGTCCTCTACAGCCACCTGTACGACAGCCTGCCGGCTCAGGAATACAAACGGGGCGAATCTTACGTCGATTTCCGCGTCGACCGCGTGGCCATGCAGGATGCTACCGCTCAGATGGCCCTTCTGCAGTTTACCCAAGCCGGCAAAGCCCGCGTCGATCTGCCCACGACCGTGCACTGCGATCACCTCATCCAGGCCCGAACGGGTGCCGCCCAGGACCTGGCCGAGGCCATCGACGAAAATAAAGAGGTTTACGATTTTCTGGCCTCCATTTCCAAAAAATACGGTATCGGCTTCTGGAAGCCCGGCTCAGGCATCATCCACCAAGTGGTACTGGAGAACTACGCTTTCCCGGGCGGCATGATGATCGGTACCGACTCGCACACGGTGAACGCGGGAGGTCTTGGCATGATCGCTATCGGGGTAGGCGGTGCCGATGCCGTCGATGCCATGACAGGCATGGCTTGGGAGCTGAAATTTCCCAAGCTTATCGGGGTGAAACTGACGGGCAAGATGTCGGGCTGGACCTCAGCCAAGGATGTCATTCTGAAAGTGGCCGGTATCCTGACCGTCAAAGGTGGCACAGGCTATATCCTTGAGTATTTCGGCCCAGGTGCCGAATCCATTTCCTGCACGGGCAAGGGTACCATCTGCAACATGGGTGCCGAAATCGGAGCCACCACCTCCACTTTTGGCTACGACGAAAGCATGGCCCGCTACCTGCGGGCAACAGGCCGCGCCCAAGTAGCCGAACTGGCTGACGGCATCCGCGAACACCTGACAGCCGATGCCGAAGTCTATGCCAACCCCGAGAAATACTTCGACCAGCTTATCGAAATCGACCTCTCGACCCTCGAACCGCACGTCAACGGTCCCTTTACACCGGACAAAGCCTGGCCCATTTCGCAGCTTGCCCAGGCCGTGCGCGAGAACGGCTACCCCGCCGAACTGCAGGTAGGTCTCATTGGCTCGTGTACGAACTCGTCGTACGAAGACCTGACCCGTGCGGCCTCGGTCGCCAAGCAGGCCGTTGAAAAAAAGCTCAAAGTACAGACCGAATTCACCGTTACGCCGGGTTCGGAGCAGGTACGCTACACCGCCGAGCGCGACGGCCTGCTGCAAGTGTTTGAACAGATCGGGGGAGTGGTGCTGGCCAACGCCTGCGGCCCCTGCATCGGCCAATGGCGGCGACACGGTGCCGAAAACAAAAACACCAACTCGATCATCACGTCGTTCAACCGCAACTTTGCCAAGCGCAATGACGGCAACCCCAATACGCACGCCTTCGTGGCTTCACCCGAAATCGTAACGGCCCTGACGCTGGCCGGCACGCTGACCTTCAACCCCATCACCGACACGCTGACCAACACCGACGGCGAGCAGGTCAAGCTCGATGAACCGGTGGGCATCGAACTGCCGCCCAAAGGCTTTGCCGTCGAAGACGCCGGCTACCAGGCACCGGCCGAGGACGGCAGCAGCGTAACTATTGCCGTAGCACCCGACAGCGAACGCCTGCAGCTGCTGAGCCCCTTCCCGCCCTTCGAAGGTACCGATCTCTCAGGCCTCAAACTCCTGATCAAAGCCAAGGGCAAGTGCACGACCGACCACATCTCGATGGCAGGCCCTTGGCTCAAGTACCGCGGCCACCTCGACAACATCTCCAACAACACCCTGACGGGTGCTATCAACTACTTCAACGACAAAGCCGACTCGGTCAAGAATCAGCTGACAGGCGAATACCAGAGCGTACCCGTCGTGGCGCGGGCCTACAAAGCTTCGGGGATCGGCTCGATTGTAGTAGGCGACGAAAATTACGGCGAAGGTTCCTCGCGCGAACATGCAGCCATGCAACCCCGCCACCTGGGCGTACGGGCCATCATCGTGCGCTCGTTTGCCCGCATCCACGAAACCAACCTCAAGAAGCAGGGCATGCTGGCCCTGACTTTTGCCGACAAAGCCGACTACGACAAGATTCAGGAAGACGACACCTTCGAAATCAAAGGCCTGACCACCTTTGCGCCCGGTGTACCCCTGACCTTGATCGCACACCACGCCGACGGATCGACCGATGAGATCACCCTCAACCACAGCTACAATGCTCTGCAAATCGAATGGTTCAAGGCGGGCAGTGCCCTTAATCTCATCAAGGCCAAAGCCGCGGCCAACTGAGAGATATACCGGCTTTTGACTTGACAAACATGAATTGTGGGGCCTAAGGCCCCACTTTTTTTGACAGAAAACTTTCAGTCTGTCTATCAAGCCCGAAAAACAATTGGAAGTAACAGCGATTGGCCTGCCGATTAATCGCAAATGCATCCAGCCCAACCGAACCTTACCTGCGCCAGTTCAGAGCCAGGCTGTTGAGCACCACGCTGATGCTGCTCAAGGCCATTGCGCCGCCTGCCAGCATCGGGTCGAGCAGAAACCCGTTGAGCGGCCAGAGCACGCCTGCCGCCACGGGAATCATAATCACATTGTAGCCAAAAGCCCAGATCAGATTCTGGCGGATGGTACGCACGGTGGCACGGGCCAGGTCGAGAGCTTCGGGCAAGCGGGCGGGGTTCGAACCGACGAGGGTCAGGTCGGCTGTCTCGATAGCCAGATCGCTGCCGCCCCCCATGGCTATACTTACATCGGCCCGTGCCAGAGCAGGCGCATCGTTAAGGCCGTCGCCTACAAGGGCCACCCGCTTACCCTGCGCCTGTACATCAGCAAGGGCACGGGCTTTGTCTTCGGGCAATTGCTCGGCCAGAACCCGCCGAATGCCCAGGTGGCGGGCTACGGCTTCGGCGGCAGCGCGTCGATCGCCCGTCAGCAACACCACCTCCAGACCGCGTACATGCAGACCGGCGATGGCCGCGGTGGCTTCGGGACGGATCGGGTCGGCCAGAGCAGCAGCGGCGACCAGCTGCCCCTCGCACCAGGCCAGCACCGGCGACCAGCCCTCGGCTTCCCATCCGGCGACCCTATCAGCCCAATCTGCAGGCAAAGCCTCCAGCCCTTCAGTTCCAGCCAGCCCTAAGCTGCCCACAATCCATAGCCGACCGGCTATGCGACCTCGAATGCCCCGACCGGGCAGGGCAGCAAAGTCGATTACTTCCGGGACAGGCTGCGACCTAGCCTGCGCCTCCAGATGCTGCACCCAGGCACGCGCTACCGGATGCTCGGACTGCTGCTCGAGAGCGAGCAGGGCCGCAGCGGCTTCGTAACGTCCGGTTGAGGTGAGCACTTCGGCCCAGCGGTGATCGACAATACGGGGACGGCCCTCGGTCAAAGTACCCGTTTTATCTAAAAACACGACATCGAGGCGGGCTGCAGCCTCGAAGCTGCGGGCCTCACGCACCAGAATACCCCGACGAGCAGCCCGACCAATACCCACGACCAGAGCCGTTGGTGTGGCCAAACCCAAGGCACAGGGGCAGGCAACAACCAGCACCGAGAGGCCCGTCCAGACAGCCTTGCCCCAGGCCTGATCTACACCGGAAAAGCCCCAGACCAAGGCTGTTAAAAAAGCCAGCCCCATCACCAGGGGAACAAATACACCTGCCACGCGATCGACCAGTGTTTGAATGGGCGGTTTGCTGGCTTGAGCCTGCCGAACGGCCTCGACCAGTCGCGCGAGGCGGGTCTGGTGGCCAACCGCTTCAGCCACCAGCTCAAGACGGCCATTCCCATTGAGAGTCCCTCCGTGCAGGCGACTGCCCGGGATTTTTTCGACGGGTAACGGTTCACCTGTCAGCAGACTTTCATCGACCCAGCTCTGGCCGGCTACGACGGTGCCATCGACCGGCACGCGTTCAGCCGGCCGCACCAGCAGCCGGAAACCGACCTGTACCTGATCGAGAGGCAGGCTGCGCCATTGCCCGCCAATCCAGACGGTAGCTGTCGAAGGCTGGGCATCGACCAGCTCACGCAGGGCCGCTCCGGTTCGCTGCCTGGCACGACCTTCGAGCCAGCGACCCAGCTTCACAAATGCAATGATGACGGCTGCCGCCTCGAAATAATACTGCGGTTCAAGGCCTGAATAACGCACGGCGGCTGGCCACATCAGATTGAAAAGCGAAAACAAATAAGCGGAACCCGTCCCTAAGGCCACGAGTGTATCCATGTTGGCCTCGCCCAAGCGCGCCCGCTGCCAGGCTCCCTTGAAAAAAGAACGACCGGCATACAAGACAACGGGCGTAGCCAGAAGCAGGTGAATCCAGCCCTCGTAAGGGATTCGGTGATGAAAAAACATGCCCAGCACCAGCAATGGCAGGGCACCCGCGATCGCAACGACCAACTCGTGGTCATTCGAGGCGCGGGAAGCGGCTTCTACGGGCTGCACAGATGGTGCAGGTTCCGATGCAAGCGAAAAACCTGCGGGGGCCAGCTGCTGGGCCAGTTGTTCAGGACTGGTCTGCAAAGGGTCGTAAATCAGTGTGCAGCTTTGGGTAGTATAGCTGACGGAGGCTTCAAGGACGCCTTGCGCCTTGCGAAGCCGCTTTTCGACACTCGTGGCGCAGGCCGCGCAGTTCATCCCGCCAACCTGCAGGCGGGCACTTGCGAGGTTGGTTTCGACCTTCATAATCATGAAAACGTAGGTTTATATGTTTAAGTTTGAAAAATATGCGGTTATCTCGCGGTCAATGGCCTGCCAGCAAGTCTCGAAAAGTATTAGATCAAAAAATACATTTTAATTTATAAAAATAAATTTTAATTTTAAAATTAAAAATATTAAATCGGTATGCCTGAAATAAAGGCTGAGGAACGGTACCTGTGCAAATCCTGATCGAATCATTCAGCCATGGGAGTACCCCGATTGTCAGGGTTCCGGCTTAGTGGGCTGAAGCCCATCGGGAGATAGCGGATCGAATCCGTTTTTATTTTTAAATTCAACCTTGGCGCAGCACACCCACAGCTCTGCTTACCTCAAAACCACAATTTCACAATTGGGTAAAATCTTTTTCAGACGTTCGAGGCAATCAGGGGAAAGTGGCCGGGTGTTTCGGCCCTCGCGGTTGTAGAGGGTCAGGTGGCGCAGCTGCTTGAGCCGCCCCAAAGCTTCGGGGCATTGAGCCAGCCCCAGATCATCGCCGGTCAGGGTCAACTCGCGCAGGCTTTCGAGCCGGAGGAGGCTCGTCCACGTGCTATCATCGGCGGGCAAACCCGTGAACGCCAGATTCAGTTTGCGCAGGTGGGCGAGGGAATCGAAACGCACGTTACGGGCATTGCTCAGGTCGCTGCCCTGCAGATCGAGTTCCTGCAGGCGGGGCAGGCTAGCCAGCGGTCGACTCAAGCGGCGAAAATCGCCTGCCTTCAAGTCGGGACAGTCGATCAGTCGGAGGCTTTCCAGTTGTTTGAGAGTATCCAGCTTGTCGGGCAGGTGATTCAAAGTAAGCCGCCGCAGGCGCGGCAGATCGGCCAGCGGGCCGATTACGGCATCGCAACTGCCGGCCGTGGGGCAGGGCGTCTGCAGGACCGCTATTTCGGTCAGCTGATTCAAATTTTTAAGGTCATCGGGGATGTAGCGGACACGACGCAAAGTCAAAGTTTTCAAGCCGACCAGTCGGCCCAGATGCTCCCATCCGTAGCGGTCGATGCGTGCGACATCGAGAGTCAGGTTCGTAAGGGTGGGTAAGCCCATCAAGGGTTTGAGGCTGGCGTGGACGGGGTGGGCTGCTGCCGTCAGATGAACGGCCCGCAGGTTGGGCAGGCTGGCTACAAAGTCGGGCAGCTGGCTGCCGCTGTAGAACAGTTCCTCGAGATGGGGCAAAGGGGGCAGGCGGCTGGCCTGCGTATGGAGTACCCGCAGGCGGGGCGCACGGCTCAGGTTGGAAGGCAGAGCCGCCGTACCCGCGTCCAGCTCCTCAAGATTGGGCAAAAAAGAAATGGCCTCGGGCAGCTGCTTGAGCAGTGGATTGCTGGGCAGACTGAGCACCCGTAGTGCCGTCAAGCGGTAAAGAGCTGGGGGCAAACTGTCGAGCGAGGTCTGGCTCAGGTGCAGATACTCCAGCTTGTCAAGAGTCCAGAAACTTTCGGGCAGCTTCTGGAAGGTGAGCATGCGGTCGGGAGCGTAAATTTCCAGGAGCCTCAGCTCGCGCAGGTGGCTCAACTCCTCGGGGAGTCGTCCGGGTTCCCGAAGGCTGAGCTTGAGCACAGGCTCGCCGGCTCGGTGGGTGCTGCCCAGGTGGATGAACGTTCGAGCCGTCTGCAGGGCCGAATCGCCGCGCAGCACCCATTGCCCCCGGGCAGAAAGCACAAGCCCTAAAAATGTACCGAGCAATCCGAGTGTAATAAATTCGCGTACTTTTTTATACCTATATTTCCTCATGAGTTTAATATAACCCAAACTAAGGCCTCCCGAGTTGCGTATATCATTCGATTCTGGCTTCCTAAAGGCACGCAAGTTGAGAATTAAGTTCAATGACAGCAATATTAGGTGCTTGAATCAACTACCTGAAGCCAAGTGTTTAGGTAACTTGAACTTCTTAATAATATACCCTATCGATTCTTGCTTTACCCTGCTTTTCGCATGAGTGCCAATCCAGTTAAGTGCGTAGTGATCGACGACGATGAGGTTTCGCGTCGGATCATCGAAAAGTTCATCGAAAAAGCCGACGGGCTTGAACTGCTGGCATCTTTCAGCAGTGGCGAGGACGCTGCGACTCTGCTCAATCAAACAGATGTCGGTCTGTTGTTTTTGGATGTGGAGATGCCGGAAGTAAGCGGGCTCGACCTGGTCAGACACCTGAACCACCGTCCGCCCATCATCCTGATTACCGCCAAAAAAGAATACGCCCTCGATGCCTTCGAACTTGATGTGGTCGATTTTTTGCTCAAACCCTTCACCTACCTGCGCTTTTTAAAAGCAGTTGCCAAGGTACAGGAACAGCAGAGGCAGGGGGAGACTGGAATGCCAAATGCTGTATCGGATGTATTATTTGTCAAGCATAACTCCCGCTATGTGCGGGTTTTGACAAATGAAATTGTCTGGATCGAGGCCATTGGCGATTACGTCGAACTGCACACCAAGGACAAGAAATTCACAGCCCATATAACGATGAAAGCACTTGAACAAAAGTTGCCCCCAACTACATTTGTTCGCGTTCATCGCTCATATATCGTCAACCTCTCTACTATTCAAGAAATAGAGGACAATACCCTGTCGGTAGGCAAAAAGCTGATTCCCATCGGGAAATCCTACCGCGATACCCTGCTCAAGGCCCTGAATACGATTTGATGCGGAATACAAGGCCAAAGCATGTTGTTTTGCGGCCATGACACCGTTTCTGCTGGGCTGCGCAGCCTTGAGCTGGTTTCTGCCCCTGCTTGCAAGCCTGATCGTATTGGGTCTATGGCACTCCAAGGCACAAAGATTGGCTGGTTTTCTGTCTGTAGGAATCTCTTTAATTTCACTAACAAGTATTCTACCGCTATTTTATACCACCAGTCTAAGTGAAACCGACTTTGTAGCGGCCCAAAACTGGCCTTGGATCGAGCTGGAAGCAGGCGAACAAATCCGGATTGGCTATCTCATTGACAGAACAGGAATTCAGCTTCTGGCCTTGCTGGCCTTGCTGGGTTTTTTAATTCAGTTTTTCTCGCTTGAATATATGCGGGAAGAAGCCAATCAAATCAAGTACTACTCGGCCATCAATCTGTTCATTTTTTCAATGAACAGCCTGATCCTCAGCGATGGCATAGTGCAGTCTTTTGCTGCATGGGAACTGATCGGACTCAGTTCGTGGCTGCTGATCGGCTACTGGAGCACGCAGGCCAAGGCAGCCACTGGCTCGCTCAGAGCCATGCTTTTCAATCGCTTTGCCGATGTGGCATTGCTTTCGGGCTTACTGATATTGATAATCGATAGTGGAACCAGTTCCTGGAGCGATCTATTCAGAAATAGCGATTTCAAACTTTCTCTATTTCCATCAATTTTAATAATAATCGGTGCAGCAGGAAAATCGGCACAAGGACCTCTTGCCTTTTGGCTTCCCGGTGCAATGGCAGGTCCGACACCTGTTTCGGCTTTGTTACATGCCGCCACGCTGGTAGTTGCGGGTGTTTTTTTGCTGGTTCGGCTCATCTCAATACTACCCGACCCAGCCCTGTTTCTGACAGCCATTCTAGGGTGCTCGACTCTGCTGGGGGGTGGGATATACGCACTGCAGAGCCGCGATATAAAACAGGTTCTGGCAGGGTCGACGCTTTCACAACTGGGGCTGATGTTTGTTGCTTTGGGAACTGGCGAGGCACAGTGGGCATTTCTGCACCTGTTGACTCATGGTTTCTTCAAATTCGGCCTTTTTCTTTGTGTGGCAGTGCTAAGCAAACCCTTGCACCATGAAGCCAATCCCTACAGCTTCGATCACTACGGGGGACTGGCTACTCGACGCCCGCTGCTGTTCACTTTTTATCTGGCTTGCGCCTCGGGTTTGATCGGTCTGCCGCTAACTGCCGGTTTTATAAGCAAGGAACTGATGATCGATAGCATTTTACGCCAACCGGACAGCAGATGGCTGCCGATTCAAGTGATTGCTTTGGCCTCGGTTACACTGACTGCCGCCTACATAACACGTCATGGCTATTATATATTTTTACACAAGCCCAAAAGTAATGAAATTCGACCTCAAAAACCTATATCTATCTATTACCTGATCCCATTGATTTTTGTTTTCACGGGTTGCACCTTCGTCTGGCTCAATCCGACGAACCCACTGGATTGGAGTTCGCTTACCTTGACGAGTAAAAATACTCAGATCATGCCGCATAATCCTATACATACGTTGGGCTTGGTACTGCTTACTCTTCTTTCCGTCGGTTTTACATACCACATGCTGCGAAGAGAAAAATTACTCGTGAATAGATTTTCATTTTTTGATTCTTATTTATTAAAATCATTTGAATCCAAATTGTTCAGACTTGTTAAATTGATAAAATCAGTCGAGCAGTTTATTATTTTCTTAACTGTAGCCTTGCCAGTACGGGCACTGGCAGGGGTTCGTTTAGGAAAGGAACCAGAAAGACCTTCGAACAGCTCACTGGTGGGTTTGGTACGATTCGCAGAAAATCGAATTCGTAATCTGTTGGAAATATTTCTGCCCATGCTTTTGCGTATTGCAAACAAGCCCTTTCAGCGAATCAGCTCCGCTTCCCTGCAGACCTACCTTATTGCAAGTTTTTTCGGCTTACTGGCTTTGATCTACTTTTTGATGAAAGAGATAAGCTTGAAGCCGTAAAGTTATGTAGGCTATAAGCGAACAGATTGCTATGGCCTCGAAGCCAATCTGATAGGTAAAGTGGCTATTGATGTACTGAATCGATAAATAGCTGCCAAGCGATGCCCCCGCCAGGATGCCAAAAGTCCAGGAGTTAATCTGAGGCTGCACCTTCCCGGGAATCAAGGCATATAAAAACAAACCCACAACAGGTGAATAGATGTAACTGGCTGATGACAGAATCAATGTAATAACGTTGAACCGCGAATTCGATGCAGAAAAGTAATAAAATGCAACAATTACCAATAGAATCAGCAGCGAAATAATCAGATACGTTTTACGCTGCTGCATTCGGCTGGGCTTATTCGTTTGAATAAAGTTTTCGTAGTAGGTTGTACTCAAAGCAGCGATCGTACCATCGACACTGCTGGCCGAACTGGAGACCAAACCCAATAACAGAAGCACAGGGCTGAATGCCCCCAGATGATGAATCATCACTTCAGGCAGAACGCGATCGGTCGATCCGGCAAGTTCAAATCCTTCAGCCGCTGCAAATTCATAAACCAGCACCCCAAGTAATAAAAATAAAAGATTGGTAATCAGCAGTAAGCCTGCAAAAACCAGCATATTGGTTTGGGCCTGCCGCAGCGAGGCACACATCAGCGATTTTTGGATCATATCCTGATCAAGGCCTGTCATTGCTACACAGATCAAAAAACCGGCTATTACACTCTTACAAAAAAAATGACTGCGGTTCGGGTCCCACTCCACCAATTGGGTCAGGTTACTGCTTTCCACAACCTGCCACCCAATCCGCGAACTAATCGCAAACAGCAGGTAGATCAAAACAGATAAAAAAATAATGGTCTGAACCGTATCGGTCCATACGATTGCATTCAAGCCCGATTTGCTCGAATACAGGTAGATGAAAACCAGCGATAAGGCTGCGAAGACCTCGAAGGGAATAAATGAATCTGAGTAAAAAAGTGAAAAAACTAAAGATAAAGTCAGAAAAAGTCTGACCGAAGAGCCAAACAAACGGGCTATCATAAAAAAACCTGCAGCCACCCGGGGTGCCCACAGCCCCAGACGACCGGACAAGTTGCTGTAAATGGAACGGTTGTTACTCCGGAAGTAATAGGGCAATAATACCAAAGCAATGAAAATATAGCCCAGTAGGTAGCCGAGTACTACCTGGAAATAAGTCATACCCTTGGGTTGGTGAGGTAAATCGGCAGTCATGGCCCCAACATCGCCCGGCACCGAAACAAAAGTAACACCCGAAAGCGAGGTCCCGATCATGCCAAATGCTACTACAAACCATGGAACACCCGATTTGAAACCGGCAAAGTCACCGGCCCCATCTTTCCGTTTGCGCAGCTTCGTTACCAGCCTGGAAATGCCAATCAAGACCAGGAAGTATCCGATAAACACAAGGGTTACGTAAACAGGATTCATGTGGCCCCGAAGAAAATAACTAAAAGCCAAGATCAGCAAGCACCCGACGGCCCAGATAATCGGGATCGTGAAGCTTGAGCAGGTACTGCCGGTTGGCAGAAGCCTGCCGGGCAGCCGCTTCAGGTTCCGCGATAATTCGATCCAGCAGCTGGCCCAGTTCCTCGGTATCGGCAAACTGCGGTACCCGCCCCTCGAAGCCACTGCCCTGCAAAGCCGCCTCGGTCGCCAGAACAATGCGCCCCGCGGCAATGGAATCCAGCAGCTTGAGCTTGACCCCTGCACCACGCCAAACAGGCAGTACCACCACCGGATGGGCAGCCAGCAGCGGAACCATATCGGGCGGATTGGGTACCAGCTGGCACTGAGGGGGTACCGGCCAGGGTCTCAGGCCCCGCCCCGCCAGAGTCAGGCGGATACCTGCGGGCAGGCGAGGCAGGCTTTCGGCCAGAAAGCGACCGGCCAGCTCGTTTTCCGCAACCCGAAAATCGGCATGAAAAAGCACCGGCAGCGCGTCGGATGACCACACAGGCAGGGGTAATTCGGGCCGCTGGGCCAGAAAAGCCGGCAGCCAGTCCGCGGGAAGTCCCCGACCTGCGAGTCGCTCGGTTTCCGTTCTGGAAATACACTCTAGCACATCGAAGAGCCGCCAGCAACGGGCCTCGCAGCGGCGCAACCGCAGACTTTCAGCCCGAAAAAATAAACGCTTTGCAAAGCGCGGCTCGGACGCAGCCAGTGCCGCATAGTAATCTGTTTCGATATTGTGAACCCGCAATACCAATCGACGGCGGGATTGATCGTGCCGCAGGCGGGCAGCCCAGCCCGTGGAGTGCAGCCCCTGAAACCAGATCGGCCGGTCGTCGGCCCTCAGCTCCCGATAGAGCTCCCCGATTCGCCGACTCTGGATAATGAAGGGCTGGATGCCCACCAAATGGTCAATCCGCACGGAACGCCGATAGAACCGAACCCGATCGAGGCCCAGTTCCGCGGGTGGCGGAGGTGGCGGAAGCCGGTCGCTTCGGTAAAAAACATGAACAGCCAGCCTGGCACCCTGCGTCCGCAGGGCCTTCAAACCATAATATTGGTCGATGGCTCCGCCGTAGGCAGGGGGCCACGGCGGGTCAAGACATACGACGTGCAGATCGGGTGCGGGCATTCAGGACCAAGGGCGGCGCGGCAGAATCAGAAAGCCCAGGTGCACAAGCACCCGGAAAGGCTGATCGGCGCGGCTGTAGTACTGCAAAAATGCACCGATGGGGCCAACTTTGGTGCGGTAGGCCACACCCGTACTGAAAGCAAAGAGCCCCAAATCGGGACTAAGCCCGTAGACATTACCCCAACGACCATCAGTCCGGCGATTGGGCCGCCAGAACGTGTGCTGGTACCAGCCCTCGAACCGCAGGTCGAAAGCTTCGGAAAAGGCCCAGATGAGATGCATCCCTCCCGCCCCGTAGAGCCGGGAATACAGATCGGGAATGTACATAAAAGGGGAGTCGACCAGTGGCTCGAACTTGGGCGAAAGCAGGCGGTGAGTCGTCAGGTCGCCCGTAGGCCCGAGAGTAGACCAGGCCGCGTCGATCGACCAGCCGACATGAAACGGCTTCCACTGGCGCAAGGTCTGGCGGTAGCGCACCTGGGCCTGAAACCAGCCATGACCGACCGGGGGACGGCGGATTTTGGTTTCGGCGTTCCTGAAACGCTCCTCGGCCAGTCGCCAGCCCACCTGCAGGTGCAGGCGACTGCCCTGCCGGGCGTACATCTTGCGGTCGTAGCTGTTTCGCTGGTATTCCAGCCAGGTACTCTGCCCCACCCAATCGTTACGGTCGCGTTCACCCAGAGCCGGCCGGCTGGCATCGACGTAATAAAGCAGCCGCTGGCTGTGCAAGGCCCAGGCTGCCGTCAGGGTCGAACGAGCACCCAAGGCCATGAGAAGAGCAGGTCGGAACTCAAAATGGGCCTGGCTGATGGTCGAGTACTTCTCAATACTCAACAAGCTGACCACCGGCCGCTGCAAGTCCCACTGGGCCACTTCGTTGAGCAGCTCGAGAGCCAGAGGCAGGCGCAGCGGCAAGCTCAGCTGCCCCCGTATCCGCACGGCATTCACAATCGAGCCTTGGTGCAACGTACCCTCGGCTTCGTAGCCCACCGGACCTATGCCCTTGAACCGCAACCCAACCTCCAGCTGATGATCGTTGGGGCTGAAGTAGGTGGCCCCAAAGCGCAACCCCATACGAGGTGCAGGCCGGATGTGAAATCGGGCCGTGTAGCCGGCTGACTCGGGCTGGTAAATCAGCTCAGGGAAAATGTAATTGAGTTTGGCATCACGACGCAGACGATAATAGGCGGCTCGTACTTCAGAAAGTGAAGTGCGGCGCCGGTCGGGCCGGAGCAGCTGTTTCACGTAGTAGCTTTCCCAGCCACTCAAGCCATTGACTTCCACCCCCTCGATACGGGGTTCGGGCCACCGCCTGCGGAAAGCTTGTCGGGCGGCAGCTCGTGCGGCAGAATCCTGCACACGCGTCAGACGTCCCCGCAGCTCGCCCATGCAAGCCCAGGTAGCCTCGTACCCCCACTTGATTGCCCGCTGAACCGACTCTATCGTGAAATCGAGCGACGAAAGCCGACCCAGGTCGGGAACAATCAAAAAACCCGATTCAGGCATTTTCTCCCACGACTTGAGGTCGATCAAATGACTGGTGATCAGCAGACGCAGAAAACTGCTGGCCTCGGTCAGCGATTCACCGCTCCGATCGGAGGTATGAACACTGATCCCGATAATGAAATCGGGCTGAAAAGCCTCGCGCAGCGGCTCAACAGGAAAATTGTCGTAGATGCCGCCATCGAAAAGGCCGCTGTATTCATCGTTCCAGGCACCCGAAAAAAAGAGCGGCACCGCAATCGACGAACGCACGGCAAAAGCTAGCGACCCGTGGTCGTGAACCACCGGCCGATGGCCCTGTACATCGGAACTCACGGCCCGAAAGGGGACAAACAGGCTGTCGAAGTTGTGGCGGGCGGCCCCGTCGGCACCCGCCAGGTATTCAGTAAGGCCGATATTGATTTCGGCATCCGAAACCAGAAACTCGGGGAATAGACTTACGTTCTTGCGGCGGGCAAAAAGTGGAATCTCGACGAAAGTGCCGTCGGCGCGATCGCGCTCCTGAAAGTGATTGTCCTGAAACGCCAGTCCGGGAGCCAGCCACGACCGGCTTACCCGTAGCGCAATATCCCGAATTTCGGTTGGGGAATAGCCCGCGGCATAGAATGCACCCACCAACGCACCCGCCGAAGTGCCCGCCACACAGTCGATGGGAATACCCGCTTCTTCCAGAGCGATCAGGGCACCGATATGCGCCATGCCCCGCGCACCCCCACCCGAAAGCACCAGACCAACCTTCTGCGCCGACGCCAGCCCGGGCAGCAGTACCAGGCCAAGGGCCATCAGCCATCGAAAGTTCATCTGTGATAAAATTGATTGGCCGAAAATTTGCAAGCACTTATTGAAAAGTGATCACGAAATTGTTAAATAACGAGCAAAACCTCGTGGCAAGTGCCCCCGCTTCGGAGGAGTATCCGGATTCGTTCAAAAAAAATTTCTCATTCTTGAAACTTTCCGCCGAAACGATTCGTAAGTAGTTTTCGCATTACGAATGTTTTAGAATAAGCATTTTTTGCAAGCAAAAGTAATGCCATTTATTGTCCTTAACTCAGTTCACCCGAAGGAGTTTTACGTATGAGACAGCTGAAAATCAGCAAGCAGATTACAAACCGCGAATCACAGTCGCTGGACAAGTACTTGCAGGAAATTGGCAAGGTCGAGCTTCTTACACCCGACGAGGAGGTCGAACTGGCCCGACGCATCCGCGAGGGCGACCAGCTGGCCCTCGAAAAACTGACCAAAGCCAACCTGCGCTTTGTCGTCTCCGTTGCCAAACAATACCAAAATCAAGGCCTCTCCTTGGGTGATCTGATCAACGAGGGCAACCTGGGCCTGATCAAAGCAGCCAAACGCTTCGACGAAACCCGCGGCTTCAAATTCATTTCCTACGCCGTCTGGTGGATTCGCCAGTCCATTCTTCAGGCCCTTGCCGAGCAGTCACGCATCGTGCGCCTGCCCCTTAACCGCGTAGGTGCTCTCAACAAAATCGGTAAAGCGTACTCCAAACTCGAACAGGAACTCGAACGCGAGCCAGCCCCTCACGAAATCGCCGAGGAAATTGAAGGCATGTCGGCCAACGAGGTCTCCGACACCCTCAAAATCGCTGGCCGCCACATCTCGATGGATGCGCCTTTCGTTCAGGGCGAAGAAAACCGCCTCCTCGATGTCCTCGAAAGCGACGAGGAACCCAAACCCGACCAAGGCCTCATGAACGAGAGCCTGAGCCTCGAGGTCGAACGTGCCCTGAGCACCCTCTCCATGCGCGAAGCCGAGGTCGTACGCCTCTATTTCGGCATCGGAGTCGAGCACTCGCTCACCCTTGAAGAAATCGGCGAGCGGTTCGATCTGACCCGCGAGCGCGTACGCCAGATCAAGGAAAAAGCCATCCGCCGCCTGCGCCACGCCTCGCGCAGCAAAATCCTCAAAGCTTACCTCGGCTGAATGCACCGTCCGGCCTTCCGTGCCGAACCAGCAGATTGAACGGCCCATTCAACGCCGCATAACCGGCAGTATATCGCCTTTCGCAACGCCCGCTCTGCGGGCGTTTTTTATGCCTACTCAGCCCCGATTCAGAACTTCCGTCACGCCAACCAACAAGAAAGGACGGCTATGCGCCGTCCTTGAGATTTCAGATTGAAATAGAAAGTATTGCAGAACTCAGCGTCCGCGACCACCGCTCCGGCTGCCACCGCCACCACTGCTACCACCAAAAGAGCCGCCCCGGCTGCCACCGCTGCTTCCGCCGTAAGAGCCGCCGCTGCCACGTCCGCCCGAGCTGCCACCCCATGTTCCGCGTCCGCCGCTCGACGAACCGCCACTGCTGCCGCGGTCCCACGAAGGGGTACGGCTAGGGGGAGCACTCTGCGACTCTTGGCGAGGGGTCGGACTGCTGTAACTGCCGCGGCCACCACTGCGAGGCTGCTCGTAGCTGGGACTGCTGTTGCGGTCATAGGTACCGGCTGAACCGCCAGAACCCGTGCTGCCACGCCCACCACTGCGGGGCTGCTCGTAGCTGGGCCTGCTGTCGCGGTCGTAGGTGCCGCCGCCCGGGGCCGAACCGCCAGAACCCGTGCTGCCGCGGCCGCCCGAATCGTAGGTCTTGTTCGGGCCGTCTGACCGGTCTTGGTTGGAGTAGACACGACGTCCACCACTGCCGGTGCTGCCGCCGGTCGAGTAGGCAGGGCGACTGCCACGGGGAGCATAAGTATTGGCGCGGTAAGCATTGCTGCCACCGCCACCACCCCAACCTCGGCTGCCATAGTAGTAGCCTTCGTAGAAGCCGGCGCGGTAGGCCCAGCCACCGCCCCACCCGGCACCCCAACCCCAGCCACACCACGGGTCATACCAGCCGCCCCAGCCCCAGCCCCAACGACGGAAGCCCCACGTAGGCCCCCAGAAAGGATCATACCAGCCCCAGTAGGGATTAAAGAAGGGATCGTACCAGCCCCACGGGAGGTACAAGCCCCAGCCCCAGGTAGGGCCGACGCCTACGCCAATGCCGATGATCAGGCTACTGCGTACGGGGGCTACTCCGACTACGGTCGGTGCCCATACGCCCCAGTAGGGGTCGAAGTACATGCCGGAGGCAGCCATGGGCGTAACCAAGGGATTGACAGCAAAAGAAGAATAGTAGCCGCCGAAGTTGGCATCGGAGTCGAAGCGGCGGAGCCGGCGGGTGTAGTAAAACTCATCGTCTTCGTCGCGCTCGATGCGGGGGCGGCTGCCATTTTTACTGGCCTGCAGCTCGTCGTATTCGCGCTGCCGCTGGCGGGCGGCTTCGCGGCGGCGGGCTTCCTGAGCTGCCCGCAGGCTGTCGGCCTGGGCTTTCTGGCGGGCCAGCTCGGCGTTGCGGGCACGGCGTTCGGCAGGCGTAGCGTAGACGTCGTCGTGGTCCTGGGCTTGGGCCGAAGCCCCAATGGCCAGTGCCAGCACCACGCCCGCCAGCAGACCGCCCAGTATTTTCGGTATTGTTTTCAGGGCTTCCATGTTCTCGGTACTCTTATTCTAACTTTGTAAGCAATATACTAAACGCCCGCGGAACGGCAAGCGTACAGACCGGTCGTTTCAGTATTTATAACAACTTTTATTCCAAAAACATGTCATCACGTTTGGTTTCGCGGGCTGCCGACTACAGTGGCTGGTACCAGCAGCTGGTGCGCGAGGCCGACCTCGCCGAACATTCGGAAGTCAAGGGCTGCATGGTGATCAAGCCCTACGGCTTTGCGATCTGGGAGCACATGCGCGATGCCCTCGACCGCATGTTCAAAGAGACGGGCCACGTCAATGCCTACTTTCCGCTTTTCATCCCCAAGTCGTATCTGAGCCGCGAGGCCAGCCACGTCGAAGGGTTCGCCAAGGAATGCGCTGTTGTTACGCACTACCGGCTCAAGAACAGCCCCGACGGCAGCGGGGTCATCGTCGATCCGGAAGCGAAGCTGGCCGAGGAACTGATCGTGCGGCCTACCTCCGAGACCATTATCTGGAGCACCTACCGCAACTGGATTCAGTCGTACCGCGATCTGCCACTGCTCATCAACCAGTGGGCCAATGTAGTGCGCTGGGAGATGCGGACGCGGCTTTTTCTGCGCACCACCGAATTTCTCTGGCAGGAGGGCCACACCGCCCACGCCACCGCCGAGGAAGCTGTCGAAGAGACGCGGCGGATGCTCGATGTCTACACGCGCTTTGCCGAGGACTACATGGCCATGCCGGTGCTGCGCGGAGTCAAGACGGCCAACGAACGTTTCGCAGGTGCTGTCGACACCTACTGCATTGAGGCCCTTATGCAGGACGGCAAGGCCCTGCAGGCAGGCACTTCGCATTTTTTAGGTCAGAACTTTGCCAAAGCCTTTGATGTCAAGTTTTTGAACAAAGAAAACAAAGAAGAGTACGTTTGGGCCACCTCGTGGGGGGTATCGACACGGCTCATGGGGGCCCTCATTATGACCCATGGCGACGACAGCGGCCTGATCGTTCCCCCTCGGCTGGCTCCCATCCAGGTCGTGCTCGTACCGATCTACAAAAAAGAAGAGGAGCTCAACCGCCTGCGGGAAATCGCCCGAGGCATCGCCGACCAGTGCCGCGCTCAGGGCATTTCCTGCAAGATTGACGACGATGACAGCAAGCGGCCCGGCTGGAAATTTGCTGAATACGAAATGAAAGGAGTGCCCCTGCGCTTGGCCCTGGGGCCGCGCGATGTGGAAGCCAACACCATCGAAGTCTTTCGCCGCGACACCCAGACTAAAGAATCGCGCCCCCTCGATACGATCGCGCAGCAGCTGCCGGCCCTGCTCGACGACATCCAGCGCAGCCTCTACCAGATTGCCCTCGACCGACGCACGGCCAACACCCACGAGGCCAACAGCTGGGATGAGTTCAAGTCCCTGATCAGCGAGCGGGGAGGTTTTGTGCTGGCCCACTGGGACGGCACGTCGGAGACCGAGCAGCGAATCAAGGAGGAAACCAAAGCGACAATCCGCTGCATTCCGCTGGACGCACCTGCCGAGTCGGGATGCTGTATCCTGACGGGCCAGCCGTCGGAACGGCGCGTAGTTTTTGCCGAGGCCTATTGAGCCATGCACATACTGATAGCTGAAACATTTTCGGATGCCTTCCGCGCCGAGCTGGCGGCTGCACGCCTGCCCTTCGAGTACCTGCCTCATGCCGACCGCACCGAGCTGATGGCGGCTCTGGCCGAAGCCGAAATTCTGGTGGTCAAAAGCCGCCCTGCCGTTACACGCCGCCTGACCGAAGCGGCACCGCGTCTGCGGGCGGTCATTCGGGGCGGTTCGGGCATCGAACACATCGACCAGCAGGCCCTGCGCGAACGCAACATCCGTCTCCTGTCCACGCCGGGCGGCAACTGCGATGCCGTGGGCGAGCAGGCTGTGGGCATGCTCCTGAGTCTGCTGCGCAACCTCAACCGCGCCGACCGCCAGTTGCGCCAGTTTGAGTGGAAACGCAAGGAAAATAAAGGGATTGAGCTGATGGGGCGCACCGTGGGCATCATCGGCTATGGCCATACGGGAATGGCGTTTGCACGGCGGCTTTCGGGCTTTGGCTGCCGCGTGCTGGCATGGGACAAGTACCGCTTCGAGTACGGCGATGCCTGGGCCGAGCAGGCTTCCCTCGAGCGCGTGCAGGCTCAAGCCGAGATCGTGTCGTTGCATCTGCCGCTGTCCGACGAGACGCGCCTCTACGCCAACACGGCTTTTTTCCGGTCTTTCGACCACCCCATCTGGTTCCTCAATCTGTCGCGGGGAGAGATCGTTGAAACAGCAGCCCTCATCGAGGCCCTGCATGCCGGACGGGTCCGCGGTGCCGCACTCGATGTCTTCGAAAACGAAGACTTCAACACGCTGACCGAGACCCAACGCTACGAACTGGCTGCGCTGGCCCAGCTCGATCAGGTCGTCCTGACACCGCATACCGCGGGGCTTACGCAGGAATCGGTCCAGCGCATCGAACGGCTGGTACTCGAAGCCATCCACGAAGTACTGTTGATGGCCGGAGCTTAGGGAGGAGGAACCATGTGGTCGTCGGGACCGCCCCCGATGATCCGCCGAATTTTGCGGGCAAGTTTTTCCGACCGTTCCGGCTTTATCGAAGCGACCATGAGCGCAATGCCCACGATGTCGTGCAGCACGAACGCACCCAGCAACAGTACCGCTGTCAGGTGGTGTTCCAGCCACGGAACGCCTGCTGGAAGCGGATCGGCTGAATTCAGCAGCATGATTGCGCCCAGCAGGGGCAGACCGCCCACGCCAATCACGATCACTGCGAGAGTACGCAGGAACTTCTGCTCCTCGCTCACAGAAACTTCGCTTTCGCTATCGTTTTCTTCGGATTTCATGCCGGTACAGACCGCACCTGTGAGTTGATGGGCGATTGGATGAGCTATCTATCCGTAGATGCACCTTCGCCCCTTCAAAGGTAGGGTCAGACAAAGTTCCTGTCAAGCCACATCCAGGAATCGAATCAATCCTGAGGATGGGGCTGCGTTGCAATCCGCCCCGAACGGTAGACGTAATACAACCCCGAAAGCGAAAGCAGAGCCGAAAGCACAAAAAACAGAAACGCTACCAGCACCGATGCATCTTTAGCCAAGGGCAGCACGTCAGACGCATAGGCAAAGACCAGTTCGCGACTCCCTACCCCGCCCAGCGTTACCGGCACAACTGTCGAAACAACCGACGAAGCCAGAAATACCAGCAGGTAAAGCAGTTGATGGCCATCGAGACCCAAAGCCAGCAGCAGAAACCACGCCCCCAGCAGCTGCAAGCCCTGCACCACCACCGACCACAGCAGCGAGGGCACCCACAGGCCCGCCCGCAGCAGCAGGGCGGTTCCCAGCACCAGAAAAGGCGGCTCCCAGCGCAGCTGGCTCGCCAGCCCCGAAAACAGAAAGAGAACCAGCGTCCACCCCGCCAGAGCCAGCAGGCCACTCAGCCGGTCGAGAAAAAGAGCCAGCACCAGCCTGGGTATCGCATAGCCGTGCTGGCGGTGCAGCCAGTAGGCTTTGTAGCCGTCGCCGCCGATGCCCCCAGGCAGAAACAGGCTGTAAAACAGCCCCGCCAGGTAAAGACGGGCATTCTCGCGCCAGTCGATCGGGCAGCTCACCGCGGACAGGTGCAACCCAAGCCGCGGAACCGAAGCAGCCTTCGAGGCCACAATAGCCAGAAAAGCCGGCACCAGCAGCCAGTGATCGGCCGCCTGCCAGACCTGCTCCAGCCGCTGCCAGTCGATCTTACGGTATAAAATCCACAGAGCGGCTCCGGTCAGCAGCAGCTTGAGAACCGTCTGAAGTGGACGAGGCAGACGCGGCAGCTTGGCTTTCCAGTTCATGGAGTGGACGACTGGCCCCCAATGGGCGGGCAAATGTACAGTTGGGATTCGTGGCTTCGGATGCGGAACGAGTCGACAGGCTGCCGCCGCACCTGATAGAGCAAATGTTCATCGACGATGAGCCAGTGGTCGGGCCGGTCGATTTCAACGCGGGGTACCACCTGCTGCTTGCGCGAGCTGATGTAGTAGCGGGTATAGTCGTTGAGCGGCGTCCAGGCATACGAAGCCACCGGCTCGGCTCCGCTCAGCTCCACCACCCGCAGACCCGCCGCTTTCGAACGGCCCTCGGGGCTGTGGGTGGCGCGATGCGGAATAGCGTGAAAATCGAAGAGCAGCCGCAGCACGAACAGAACCGCCGCCACCAGCAGCCAACGGTCGATACCCGTGCGCAGCCACAGAACCACCACTCCTGCATGCAGCAGACTGCAACCCAATGCGAGCCAGATCCAGCCCGAAGCCCGAAATTCAGGTACTACAACCGGAAACCAGTACGAAACCCCCACCAAAACCACAACCCCCAGCAGAAACCCTTCCACCCGATCCGCCCATACCGAACCCGCTTCGGCAGCAGCATACCCAACCGACCCAATCAAATACAAAATCAACGGATAGAGCATGAACAGGTAGCGCGGATAGGTGCCCGGCGAAAGCCAGTAGGCCGGCAGGTTGACCAGCAGCACTACAAAACAGAACCGCAAAAACGGACTGCGACCCACCACCGCCACCGACGCCCGCCGAAGCCCCGGCACCAGCAGCAGACTGAAAGGAGCCAGCTGCGCCAGCACATCGAACGGGAAGGTCAGCAGGTGCAGCACCGTCGCCCACCCCGAATGCTGCGTAACAGTACGCTGGGCCGACTGATCCCACAGGTTCAGGATGTAGAGCCGGAGCGAGTGCGCCTCGCTGTACAGATAGAAATACCCCCCCACCGGAAGCAGAAACAGCAGCAGACCCACCGCATGGGGCCAGCAGAACAGGCGGTGAAGCCCGCGCCACGCCATTTTCAGCACCGGCCCCAAACGCCCAGCCACCACCCGACGATACCCGAAACGCCGGAGCCACCGAACCTGCCGCCCATCGTAGAGCCAAACCACCAGCGTCAGCACCTGAAACAGCAGGCTGGGCATGGCCTTGAGCAGGTAGCCCACCCCACAGAGCAGCCAGCTCACCGTAAAAAGAAGCCACCAGCGTTCGTGCCGCCGCCCGTAGTAGATGACCAGAAACGAGCAGAATGTCAGCCAGCTGTACAGCGGGTCGATGTGGCCCAGCATCGAATCGTAGCTCAGGATGCGGACACCCGCCAGATAAGCAAAAGCCCCAAAAAGACCCACCCGACGGCCCAGCTCGCGACGGCCCACCCAGAAAATCGTCAGGGCCATCAACGCAAAGCCCGCAACGCCCGGCAAGCGGATCATCCATTCATCGAATCGGCCCGTCAACCCGAAAAGACCGCTCAGCAGCCAGTTGTAGAGCGGAGGCTTGTCGTAGTAAAACTCACCCCCCTTGTGCGGGACGATGTACTCGCCCGTGAGCAGCATTTCGAGGCTCACAAGGCCCCGGATGGCCTCATCGCCCCAAAGAGCCATTGCTTCCAGATTCCACAGGTAGGCCGCAACCTCCAGACCGATCAGACCCGCCACAAAAACCGGCGGAGCCAGCCGACTGGCAGCGCATTCGGGCGCAGACCGACTCATTGCGACAAAATTAGCCAAAAGCCCGCAGGCCATCCCCCACAAACCAACCGCCTGACCCCCCGCAAGCCGCAAACCACGCCAATTGCTTGCCGGTGCAATCAAATGCAATCAAAGCCCGAGCCCGCGATCCGTC
>CALDDN010000084.1 GCA_937936615.1 uncultured Bacteroidia bacterium
CCCCCCCCCCCCCCCCCGGTGTCGGTGCGAAGCAGCCGACAGGCTGCCTGCAGCGTACGGGCCGCATTGGGCACGTGATGCAGCACCCCGTAGGTGCACACCACGTCGAAGGACGCTTCGGCGAAGGGCAGCCGGTCGCCATCGGCTACTGCAAAGGCCATGCGGTGGGCCAGCCCCTCGCGGATGGCCCGTTCGCGGGCACATTCCACCATGCGCCGCGATATGTCGAACCCCAGCACTGTGCGCCGCTCACCCGCCCACTGAAACGCACTGCGCCCGTCGGCGCATCCGATGTCCAGCACCAGTGCATCAGCCGGAACCCGGACCGTCCAGCGTTGAAACAGCCATTGGTCGACGGCCCGCCAGAATGGGCTTTGCTGGTAGGCCTGATAGTCCTGATCGCTGCGGTCGGCGTAATGGTCGAAATGGGTGCGCTGTTCCTGTTGGGCTTGCAGGCTGGTGGGGGCAGCGTGCAGGCCTTGGGGCGGCTTCAGACCGAGAGCCGCCAGCCGGTCGGCCCATCCGTCAACGAGTCCTTTGGCCTGCTCCGACCACAGTTCGGGGGCCAGCACCTCGGGGATGCCGTCTACGACCGGATACCAATGTACAGCATCCTGAGCCACCAGAACCCCGTGCTCTGCCCCAGGCAGCGGCTCGAAGCTCAAAGCTGACCCGCTGGCCGGGCATCGCAATACCCGCAGTAAATCGGTATGTAAAGTCATGGATGAGTATATTGAATGTCAAATCTAAGGCAATTATTCATTCGACTAAATATTTTGAAATGCCTGAAAGAGCGTTTAATCGACATTTTTTCTGTTATTTTTAATATTGAAAACAAACTCAATAGTTTTTATGTCAATTTTTTAAAATAAAACAAGATTGATAAAACGATGCAATAACAATTTTGGTATTAAAAATTGATTGATTTAAAAAAAATCATGAATCGATACCGGTTGCTTGATTCTGTTTTTTTATAAAATCCTTTGCCCAAGTCGATTCATACCCAGAACTTGCACGACAGCCCAATCGAACATACATGCCTGCTCCACCACCTCGCCGCATCGCGTGCCCCCTTTGCGGCAGCATCGACCTACGGCCGCTGGCCCGCTACGCCGCCGTGCACCTGCACCGCTGCGGGGGCTGCGGCTTCGTCGCAACAGGTCTGCTGCCCTCGGTCGATGAGCTGCAAGCGCATTACGCCCAGTACAGCCGCAACGATTCGATCTCGCTCCTGACCCTCGAGAATTACCGCCGCCTGCTGGCGAGCTGGTCGGGTGAACGGCAGACAGGGGCTTTGCTCGATGTGGGGGCGGGCAACGGCCATTTCCTCGGCGTGGCGGCGGAATTGGGCTGGGCGGCCTTCGGCACCGAGTTCACCCCCGAAGCCGTGGCCCTGTGCCGCGCCAAAGGCGCGACCGTCCATATGGGCGAGCTGGCCGAAGCAGATTTTGCTCCCCAAAGTTTCGATGTCGTTACAGCCTTCGAGGTATTGGAACACGTCCCCGATCCCGTGGACCTGCTGCGGCAAGTCGGGCGGCTCTTGCGTCCGGGCGGCCTCTTCTACCTGACCACGCCGAACTTCAACGCCCTTTCGCGTCGCGTACTCGGGCCACGCTGGCATGTCATCGAATACCCCGAACACCTGTCCTATTTCACACCCCGCACCCTGCGGCGGGCCGCCCGCGTAGCGGGCCTGGAGGTCGAGTGGCTGATTACCGAAGGCATCATCAGCCAGCTGGTTCGGCCTCTATCTGCGGGTGGCGGCACGGGTTCGGACGCCGGAGGCATTGAAACCCTGCGCCGCAAAACCCAGCAGCAGCTCCTCTGGCGGCTGGCCAAGCGCGGACTTAACGCCGTCCTGCGCCTGACAGGTACCGGCGACAGCCTTAAAGCCCAGCTCCGCCGCCCCCGATGAGGCCGGCCAGCCGCTTCAGGACAGGTACCGGATGCCAGACCAGTGCTTCGAGAGCGCAGCGCAGCCCCGCACCCCAGCGGCCCGCATCCCGGATGTAGGAGGCCGCCAACACCAGCGCGAAAATCGACCGGCACCGCCGGTAGTAGCTTCGGCTGTGGTAAGCCCCGTTGCGGTAGGCTTTTTGCTGAGCCTTGCGCATGTTGTACTCCATGAGGGCCACCTGTCGCGAAAGCTGGCCCGCGTGCCGCCGGATGCGCACCACCGGCTTTGCCACCGCCCGGATGCCGTCGGGGTAGCACTGCACCAATCGAACCCACAGGTCCCAGTCCTCGCAGACGACCAGCCCGGCATCCCAGCCGCCGATGGCCTCGACGGCTGGGCGGCGCACGAGGAAGGCCGAGATGTGCAGGCCTTGGGGCACGCAAGCGAGCATCCGGTGCAGGAAAGTACCCGTGGTGTTGAACGCTGGGGCCTGCGGTTCGATGCCCGTCCCGAAGATCTGGTAGCGGCCATAGACGGCCATGGCCTGCGGGTCGGCATCGAGGATGGCGGTGAGGCTGGCCAGCGCGTGGGGCAGCAGCAGGTCGTCGCTGTCGAGAAAAAGCACATAGGGGGCCTGGCAGCGGTTCAGTCCGAGGTTGCGGGCGGCGGCGGGGCCTTGGTTGGGCTGCTGCAGCAAGTGGATGCGCCCGTCGGTTCGGGCCAAGGCTTGGGTAAGAGCAGCCGTACCGTCGGTCGAGCCGTCGTCCACGACCCAGGCTTCCCAGTCGGCGAGGGTTTGGGCTTGCAGGGCGGCGAGGGTTTCGCCCAGGAAGGCTTCGGCCTGATAGGCGGGGATGACGACCGAGACGCGGGGCGAGACGTTCACGGGGTAAAGGTACGCTGCGATTGGTTGGAGAAGTAGATGCAGCGGCGGATCGTGCTGCCTTTCAGCTTGGGGGAGCCGTTCGCTGCCTTGGCGGGCTTCAGTGCGCCACGAGTACGCGCTGCGCATGCACCCGTCCGCTGGCATCGACCACCTGCAGGCCATAGAGCCCGGGCGGCAGGTCGGCAACGGTCAGCCGTCCGGCTTCCACAAACGAACCGCCCCCCAGCGTACGTCCCTGCAGATCGAAGAGGCGCCACTGGCAGGCACCCCCTCCGAGCAGCTCCACCTGCAGGGCCTCGTTTGCTGGTTGAGGCCAGCAGCGTAGGCGCAGGGCAGGCTCCTGCCGGGCCTGCGGACGGGTCACTGGCAGGCTTCCACCGAGCACCGGCAGACTCAGGCCGCTGGGGCGGTTGGGGGCCAGCTCGAGGTGGTGCATCAGCCGCTGGCTGCTGTAGTCGCGGCCCTGCCAGCGGTAGGTGCGGTTGCTGCCCAAGGGCCGCCGGAAGAAATCGCCGGGTGCCAGCGGAATGTTGGGGCACGACTGGTAGCGCGGCCAGTTGCTGCCCGAAATCAAAACCTTGAGCCGATGGCCGCGGCCCCAGGTGTAGGCGATGGGCAACATCGGGAAGCGGTACTCGTAGAGGTTGCCCGATTCGATGTTCTCGAAGCTCAGGGTCACGTCGTCGGCCCCGGCGGCCCGCGAGGCCGCAAACCGCCGCGCCCGTGCATTGACCACGCCTTCGAAGACGTAGAGCTCGCGCCCGTCGGGGTAGACATCGAGTACCCGCACGACAAAATCGCTGTTCAGTTCCCGCAGGTCGGGGAAGTCGATCGATTGGCTGCGCACCTGTAGGGTGCAGGTGGGGATGCCCACCACACACAGCGTATCGGTCAGGATGTCGGTTTCAAAGGCGATGAGGTCGCGGTAGGCTCCGCTTTCGTCGGAATAGACCGCGGGTCGGTCGAGCACGATCTCGCGCCAGCGCGGGTCGTTGAAATCCATCTGGCCCTGGCTGCGACGCGAGCGGTCGGGCACATCGACGAGCATGTTGGCTCCGCCGTGGGTACGCACGGGCTTTTCCGGGTCGGCGACAAAGGCAATGCTCCGGCTCTGGGCTTGCACGTCGGTCTGGAGGCTGCCGTCGGCGTGCAGGTACAGGTTTTGGCTTGACGTATTGGGCAGGGGGAAAGTATTGGCACCATACCAGTAGTTGCCCACGTTCGGGTTCTGGGGGTCGTCGACAGGTCCCACGACATAGAAGCGTACGTTGGGTACGCCCCCGGGCTTCTGGGCATCGAATTGCACGGCCGGACGTTCTTCGAGGCGCGAGCGGGTCGTATCGCCCAGGAGGGAAACGCCCGTGGGCGGTACCTCGAACCGCTGGATTTCATCCGGATTGAGGAGCGGTTCGGCTCCGCGGATGCGCAGGGGCAGGGTAAACCCCCCGCTGCCATTGAGGAAATTGAAAAACTGGGCGAAGCTCAGGCGCACCGTGTCGGCGGGGATGAGGGCTTCGGGCCGCAGGGTAGTGGAGCCCAAATCGAAGCGACCCAGGGCCTGCCAGTCGGTGGCCGGTGGCAGCACGATTTGCGGTTTGCCCAGGTGCGCCTGGAACCACTGGGCCGGTTCCGAGGTCAGCAGCTGGGCGATCTGGTTGAGGTTTACCCCGTCGAGATCGGCGTTGATGATGGCCAGGGCACTTTCGGGGTATCGGCGGTCGCGGCCTTGCTCATCGCGGCGCATGTCGCCGGTGCTGCGGTTGCCGATGGTCTGGTGGGCCCAGGGGCCGATGACGAGCTTGTGCAGGCCTCGCAGTTCGGGTCGGGCTTCGGCCACACTTCGCTGCCAGGTCTCGATCTGGCCATCGATAAAGATATCCCACCAGCCCGTAACGTGGTAGATGGGCACCTGCAGGTTGCGGTAGCGGCTTACGGTTCCGGCGGGATCGGACTGGCCTGCCGCGTTGAGGGGGGCTCGGCTGCCGTCCATGACGGCGCGGAACGCCGAGGCGGGGTCGGTGGCATTGCCCGCTGCACTCCAGAAATCGATCGCGGCTTCGGCCACCGCCCGCCGTGAGCGGAACTGGGTGCCGAAGTCGGCCAGGGTGTGCTGGCCATCGCGCGGGTTGGCCGGTCCGTTTTCTACGAAGGGGTAGGCTTCGATCTGGCCGCGCAACCAGCCGTCGATCAGGGCTTCACGGAAGGCCCCGTTGGGATGGCCCGCGCTGTGGCTGAACTCGGCCGTGGCCACGATGGGAAACAGGCATTTGAGGCCTGGCACGCTCGGATCGATGGCGCGGGCCAGACCCGCCTGCAACTGCGTGTTGCCCAATGCCGAGCCTCCGAACATGCCGATGCGGCCGTTGCAGAGCAGCGGCTCGCGCGAATCGACCCGACCGTCGCCGTTGGCGTCGTAGCGCAGCTCCTTGAGCAGCCAGTCCAGCGTTTCGATACCGTCTTCGTGGTCGTTGGCATCGGCATTGGGGCTGCTGTCGAGCAGGTGGCGGCCGCTGAAATAGGGCCGTTTGTTCCAGCTGTCGCTGAACATAGGCAGGTAGACCCCTTCCGAAGCGTAGCGGCCCCGCACATCCTGATTGACGTACCCGTATCCCAGCAGGCCGAAGACATAGCCCGCGCTGGGGTCATTCTTGTTGTAGGGCGTTCGCGTCAGTACGAGGGGCAGCTGGTTGGGGTCGGGCTGCTCGGGGTACTGCACGTAGGCCAGTCCTTTGCGGGCCAGCGTCAGGCGGGGCAGATCGATGGGCAGGGGGCCAAAGTTGACGCGCAGTCCCTCGACCACCAGGTCGGCCTGCAGCACGGGCCGGTAGATGTCGGTGGCCAGACGCACGCCATCGCGCATGGGGATCATCACTTCGCGGCGTTCGATCAGGTCTTCGAAGCCGTCGACGGTCGAGTTTTGGGCCGCAGCCAGAGCTGGCAGCAGCACAAGCAGCACAAGCAGGCGGGTCAGCATTATCAATTCATGAAAAAGGTCTGAAGTTACCCAAAAAGTTGCATCGGAACAGGCTCAGGCTTTGGGTCGCCGCCTTGGCCCACCTTATTTCCAGATTTTTTAGAATTTTATTTTAATTTAAATTACATAAGTAAATTTTTATGTAATCAAATTTTTCTAAAAAAGGAAAGAGCTGTATGCATGCGGACTTCGGAGAAGAATGGGAATTTTCGATTTGAGGTTCTTGATTTTTTTCTGTATCAAATAAAAAATGTTTTAAAAATTAAAATTAGTTTAACTAGTTATTTTTTACCTGTAAAATAGGCTTTTGTTTTCATTCGGTGGCTACGCAGGCAAAATCGACATTGGGCCGCAGGACCTGCCAGGCTTCCACCTGTTGGGGGCGGATGCGGTTGCCCCCCACGCAGAGCCGCACCAGCGCGGGCAGCTGCACCAGAACCGACGGCAGCTCCGTCAGCGCGTTGAACGACACGTCGCACTGTTCGAGGCGGGGCCAGCGCACCAGTGTTTCGGGGATTGCCGTCAGCAGGTTGGCTTCTGCGTGCAGTTCGCGCAGGTTTTCGAGGCGATTCAGGCTTTCGGGCAGGGCCGTCAGGCGGTTGGTACCGATGAAGAGCTGTTCGAGAGCCGCCAGCTGGCCCATGCTTTCGGGCAGAGCCGTCAGCTGGCAGCCCTGCACCGCCAGTTTACGCAGCCGCCCGAGCCGCCCGATTTCCGGCGGCAGCGTTTTGAGCGGGTTGCCATACAGGTAGAGTTCTTCCAGCAAGGCGAAGTTGCCGATTTGAGGCGGCAGCTTGCCGATTCGGTTCTCGTGCAGGGCGAGCACCCGCAGGTTTTCGAGGCGGTAGAGGGTGGGCAGCAGCTCGGTGAAGCGGTTGCCCGAGAGGTTGAGGTGTTGCAGCGTTTTGAGTTCGCCGATTTCGCGGGGCAGGGTCGTCAGGCGGTTGGCTCCCAGGTCGAGCAGGCGCAGGCGGCTCAGCCGGGCGATTTCGCGGGGCAGGGCTTCGATGCGGTTGCCATAGAGCGAGACTTCCTCGAGGCTTTCCAGGTTGTAGAAGGCAGCCGGCAGGCGGCTCAGGCGGTTACCGTCGAGCTGGAGCTTGCGCAGGCGACGCAGCTGGCCGATTTCGGGCGGCAGCTCGCTCAGGTTCTGCTGGCTCAGGTCGAGGATTTCACAGCGGTCGGCAAAGCGCAGGGCTTCGCTCAGGCTGCGGTAGGTGCCTTGGGCGGCGGCCCCGCTACTGCAGACCCATGCTAGAATCAACATCAGGTATTTGGCCATGTCGTTTGCAGCATAAAAACATTCAGCGTAATTCAGTCATTCCGCGAATCAGGCTAAAATGAATCGGATGCACCAAGCTGGCAGATCGGGTTGGACTGCCGCCCGATCTGCCGCACAGGTTATCAGCTCAGAATCCGGCCTACCGTGGGACTCGAGGCGCGTGCATGACTGCTGCGGGGGATGCGTCCCGCTCCGTAGGCGAGGCGGCCCGCTTCGACAGCAAGACGCATGGCTCGCGCCATGCGGACGGGATCGATGGCCTCGGCCACGGCGGTGTTGAGCAGCACCGCATCGCAGCCCAATTCCAGTGCCAGGGCTGCATCCGAGGCCGTGCCGATGCCCGCATCGACAATGACCGGTACCTGCACCAGCTGGCGGATCAGTTCCAGGCTGTGGGGGTTGCGGATACCCAAACCGCTACCGATGGGGGCAGCCAGGGGCATGACGGCAGCGCAGCCCAGATCGGCCAGGCGGCGGCAGAGGATGGGATCGTCGCTGCAGTAGGGCAAGACCACAAAACCCGACCGGACGAGGGTTTCGCAGGCGGCCAGCAGCTCGACGGGGTCGGGCAGCAGGGTGTAGTCATCGCCGATGACCTCGACCTTGATCCAGTTGGTACCGAGGGCCTCGCGGGCCAGCTCGGCCGTCAGAATGGCATCGCGGGCGGTGTTGCAGCCGGCGGTATTGGGCAGCAGGCGGTAGCCTTGCAGCTCGGGCAGGTCGAGGAAAGTCGATTCCTTCTGCAGCAGGTTGATCCGCCGGATTGATACGGTAATGACTTGGGCCCGGGCGGCTTCGAGGGCCTCGATCATGAGGCGCGGATTGGGGTAGCGCGAGGTACCCAGCCAGAGGCGGGAGGTCAGTTCCACGTCCCCAATGCGGAAGGAATCGGCAGCAGCTTGGCTCATGGGTCAGTCGAGGCTAGCGGGCCGCAGCCGTGTCCGGGTAACCTGCACCACCTCGCCCGAAGGCGCGAGCAGCAGCGCGATGCACCAGACGTGGCGCAGCCGCCATTCGGGATTGGCTGCCTGGCGGAAACCGACGTAATCGACCGTGCCCGCGGCGATGCGGTTTTCGGGCCCGCGGTAGCGGGCATTGAGCACGTCGCGCAGTTCCTCGCCAAACGCGCCATTGAACGAGCCGCGCAGGGTCTGGTCATGGACAAAGGGGTTGATCAGGCCGCGGCCCGGGCGGTAATCCTCCTGCACGCCTACGAGGCTGTCCTCGACGATGTAGACGGCCAGTCGCTGCCGCAGATCGCCTTCGCTCAGGGCTTCGTAGCGCACCTGCACATCGATCAGGCCTTTGGCTTCGTCGTAGAGGCCATGCGCCCGCAGCAGGGCGGTAGGCGTGCGCTGCAGCGCGGACTCCACGGCCCCCGGCCAGTTGCCCGCACTCAGGACGATTCCTCCGCCGAACTCCCGGCGGTTGATCATTCCTTTGGGGATGCCGCCGCCGCTGATGTTGTAGCGGTTGTCGATGTCGTTGCCCGTCTGGCTGCGGTATTCAAAAGGCAGGCGGGTCGTGGGGGTGGCCAAGGGGCCGACATGGATTTTCAGGGGAATGACTGCTTCGGGGTGGGCTGTGTACAGGTCTTTGAGTACCTCGCCTGCAGCAGGGCAGTTGCCGCAGCGAAAGCCCGTGAAGTCTTCGACGAGCACATACTGCCGGACGGCTACTCGTACGGTGTCGGTACGCAGGCTGTCTCGTACCTCTACGCGGCTCGTGCCTGTACGGTAGGGGGCTTCGATGACATCGCAGCCCGTGCCCGTCAGCACGATCAAACCAAGTACCAGCGCAAGCAGGTGGGGCGGGGTGAACAACATAGGTCAAATTTACCAAAATCTGCCGCCGAAGCACCGTTTGCAGCCTCCAAGGCTCGATGCCTGTCTTTCGGCGTAGGCCACAGTGTTCAGCAGGGGCATTTGAGCAGATGCGCCCCTCGGAATCAATACCCGGATCGGTGCTCGTTTGGTTTCATTCATCCTCACCGGCTTCCAACCGGGTAGCCACGGGCGACCGGCTGCGGAGGCCTGTTCGAAACCGTCCGAGTGCGCTTGGGAATTGTTTCATTTCTGGGTGAATCGTTTGCGGTACCCAGAAATGCGAAAGCGGCCCATGGGCCGCTTTCGCTCAAGAAGTGAGTTTACAGGTCCTTCGATCAGTTGGCCACCACACGCAGACGGTAAGTCTGAGTTGGGGTAGTGATGCGCAGGGTGTAGATGCCGGCGGGCAGACCGTCGAGCTGCCAGCGCAGTGCACCGGCTGGGATGGTCTCTTCGGTTACTGCGGCGCGGCGGCCCAAGGCATCGATGAGTTCGAGGCGGGCATTGCCACCTGCTTCGTCGGCTGCGAATTCGATCTGGAGGGACTCGCCGAAGGGATTGGGGTAGACCCGCAGGCCCGTCGAGGTTGGTGCATTGGCGCACAGGTAGCGGCCTTCGACGATTTCGGAGTGTGTGGCCTGGCCGCTGGCTTCGACGATCTCGAGGCGGTACCAGACCGGCTGGTCGCAGGGGGCTGTCCGGTCAAGGTAGCTGCCCGTGCGCACGGGTACCTCACGGTGGATATTATTCTGCGGCTGCTGCTCTTCGGCCAGTGTTTCAAACTGCGGCAGGCGGGTGCTGCGCTGTACGCGCCAGGCCAGGGCCGAGGTTTGGTCGAACTCCCAGTCGAGGCGCAGGCCCTGACCCGGTTCAGGCACCAGGCGCAGGCTCAGTTCATTGAGGGCAAAGGGTTTGTTTTCGTCGATGACGATAGCAAATTTGGAAAAGCCCGTGTTGATGTCTTTGCGTTCGACCGTCGCGTTGGCATTCAGGTGGGACGTTTTGACAGGCTTGCCATCCAGGCTCCAGATGCTGCTGTTGGTTGGTGCCTTGGCGATGCTGACCGAGGCATTGCCGAAATTTTCGGTGTAGTCTTTGGATTGCCAGTAGGTGTACACTCCCTGGGGTCTGATGGCCAGGTTGTAGTAGCCTAAATTTGTCGGGGCAGCTGGTGTCGAGATCGCTTCCCACCAGCCCGTATCGAGGTAGGCGTTGTAATTCTCGTTTCCTTCTTCATTTTGGTTGATCAGGGGCAGGCCAGCAGATGGACCGGGCACGTAGCGCACCCGCAGGTCAGTGTAGTCGCCCACGTTGTCGAAATTGACCGTGTAGAGCTGTCCGCCGTTGGTGGCATCTCCCACGGGGAAGGCGTAGCTGGTGTTGGGCAGGGTGATGCGCCGCTGCAGCGGGCATTCCACCCAGGTGTTGGGCTCGTTGGCGGTGAAGGGCAGGCCTGACGAATTGGTCAGGGCACCGCCGGCTTGATTGGTTACAGTCAGCTGGCCCGAGCCGGTAGCCAGGAAGGTGCCAGCACGCAGGTTGAGCAGGTTGGAAATACGGGCTTCTACGTTAACCAGATCGACCTTCCCGTTGGGTCGGCGGTTGAGGCGCAGGTTGTGGAAATCGATTCGATTTCCGTTTGCCGCCAGGGTGCTGCTGGCTGTCGGGCCGCGCAGTTCCACTGTGCCGCTGCCCGCCTGGAAGGCCGAGAGGCCGCCCGCTACGTTCATGTTACCATAGACCCGCAGCACGGGATCACTTGTGAAAGACAGGGTGCGCATGGCACTTTCGATCGTCAGGTTGCGGCAGGTGGCGAAGATGTTGGGTGAAGGCTGTTTGGCTTTGTCGATCACGCAGTTGCGGAAAGCCAAAACCGGAATGACCACATCGATCGTGCTGTCGGGCAGCACGAAGTTCGACCAGTTGCAGGCATTGAACCAGTTGTCGTCCACCAGCCCGCGCCAGACACCGTTCTGGACGGTGTTCGTTACATTGATCGGTCCTGGATTGAAATCTGAATCCGCAAACTTGTATTTGGAAAAGTCGGTTTCGATCTGGCTGCTTGCATCGAGGCAGCTGGTCGGGGAAATTTGAATCGAACCGTTGTTCCAGTTGGCATCCAGCGCGATATAACCCAGTAGGAATTCCTTGGTTTGGCCCGGGTTGTTGGGCAGATTGCGCAGGTAACCCCGGTCGCTGACCAGACTGACACGCAGGCATTCGGAGAAGCAGGATGGGAAGTACGAGAGGCGGGACGCTGTGGAACCAGTTACGTCGCCTACGCTGCAGTCCGGTGCTTCATCGGGCAGCCAGCGCATGGCGGGGTTGGTGCTTACGGCGTAAATAAAGTTGCCTTCAAAGACATCGAGAATTGGACCTGAGGAAGCCGAGCAATCTTTGGCCCCAATCTGATAGTCGCCCTGCAGGATGAAGAGCTGGTCGCCATTGGTGTTCATGTCGGGCGAGCTGCCTGTGGGCAGGGTGATCGTCCAGCCCGGCGAGCAGGCCGCGCACAGCCCGATGGGAGGTGCTCCGCCAAACATGACATAGAAAATGGTGCCGGCGGGCAGAGTGCCGCCGGTGCGTTCGAAAATCGCGATGCCCTCCGCCGAGCGGAAAATGTGTCGGTTGCAGTTGTCTTCCGAACGCAGGAAGGCCCGGTCGGTCATGATGATCTTCGTGCCGTTTTCGATGTTCTTCAAGGCCAGCACGGCAAACATGTCGTCGGTGCCAAAGGTAGAACCGCATTGATGGGCGACGTTGAATTCGACACCAACAATAGCAAGGTCGCCAGGACCCAGAACAGTTTGGGCAACGGTCCTGCCCGTCCCCAGCAGCAGAACTAAAACTGAAATCAGATAGAAGCTTCTCATGGATGCTTTTTGACTTAACATGAAACCACAAGATAGGTCTCTGTCCTGTCAGCTGCCAAATCAGGCTGTTTATTTTTATGTTAAAAATTAAAAGGCACTTAATATGGGGTTAATATTGAAAAATTGCTGCGCCATGTCCCATGCGGATGGCTCATCGGCTGCCGGAAGTCTGGGCTATGCTGCCGAGGGGATCGCGTCCCGGTCGGGTGTGTACCGGCTTGAGGTAAAGCGGTTCGAAGCCGGCAGCAGGGCTGAAGTTGCCTGCTGCGTAGCGGCGGTCGAGGGATCGCCCCATGGCTGCAGCCGAGTTGCGCAGGCGGTCGAAAATCCAGGTCTGAGGCCGATTTTTCCAGAGGAGGGCGCATTTAGTGGCACCGTCGCCCAGGGCCACGAGGGGCCGCCCAGTACCGGCCAGCGCGTCGGCGGTCGTTTCATCCACGATTCGCGCTTCGATGGGGCCGAGGGTTTCGAGGCTAGGGGAGTAGGGCGCGGTGTAGACCTCCATGCGGCGGGCATCGATGAGCGGCAGCAGGGTGGCTTCGGGGTGGGGGAGGACGTCGAGGGCGGCGGCGGCCAGTACCTCGGTGCTGGGCACGGCGATGAGGGGGCAACCCAGTGCAAAGCACAGCCCTTGCGCGAAGCTGGCCCCCACCCGCAGGCCGGTGTACGAACCCGGCCCCGCCGACAGACCAACAGCACCCAGGTCGGCGGGCTGCAGGTCGAGGCTGCGGAGCAGCTCGTGGGTCAGGTGGGCCAGCAGGCGGTTGTGGAGGCGGGGCTGGTGGGTTTCGCTGCAGGCGATGAGGTCCGGCCCCTGGAAGAGGGCAACGGAGCAGGTATCGGTCGCCGTTTCGAGGGCGAGCAAAAGCGGAGCCACGGGTTGAATTTAACCGAACGGGAACGTTTTTCGTCGAAAAACCGCGTAGTTTCTAGTTAAATTATGGCTAAATTGCGCTTTACATTAGGATAGTTAGGTTTATCTTATAAAAAGAAAAAAACGAATAGCTCTGCAGGTCTTTTCCCTCTTTGGACGACCCAGACGCAGCAAACGAGCTTTCATTCGCTTTAGCTCCGATTTTAACTCACGTATCTAACGTATCTAAATAGTAATTATTAGTAATCAGTAGTTATGATAAACTTTTTACCTTGTAAGAAATCCATTGGGGCGATTTCCCTCTTCTGCTCTTGGGTGTTGGGTTTGACGCATGCGCTTGCTCAGAGCACCAACCCGGCTCCCTACTGCCTGCCCAACCAGACCTACAGTTGTGCCAATCCCTCGACTCCGGCCTGGATTCATGACTTCAGTTTTACGGGTACGCCCCCGCCGGTCAACCCCATCAACCAGGTTGCCACGGGCTGCAACGGCAACGCCAACAACTACATCTACTACACCAACCTGCCAGCGGTGGAGGTAACGCCCGGCAATTCGTACGACATAAGGGCCACTACGGCACCGGCACCGGCCTTGCCGGGTTGTGGTTGCCACGGCTTTGCTGTTTACATTGACTACAATCAGGATGGCGATTTTGACGATCCCGGCGAGGCCGTGGCCAACAGCGGCAGTTACTGCTCGCACGGCACCCCGGCTAATTTCCTCTGTAGCCTTTTGGGCTTGCCCGATACGTGGACGAGC
>CALDDN010000085.1 GCA_937936615.1 uncultured Bacteroidia bacterium
AAGAGCGAAATCCGCCGCCTGTGTGCCGACTTGGGCTTCGACCGCCTGGCCCAGAAGCCCGATTCCTACGAAATCTGCTTCATCCCCGACAACGACTACCGCGGTTTTCTGGGCCGCCGCCGCCCCGAAGCCATCGCCCGCCTCGAAGGCGGCCCCTTCGTTACGACCGACGGGCGTACGGTGGGCCGCCACCGCGGCTATCCCTTCTATACCGTAGGGCAGCGTAAGGGCCTCGTGGCCATGGGTGAACCCTACTATGTTACGCGGGTCATTCCCGAAAGCAATACCGTGGTCATCGGGCGGGAAGAAGACCTCTACGACCGGCGGCTGCGCGTGCGCCACTTCAACGGCGTGAAAGTGGAAGCTCTGGCCGAGGAGAGTGCGGCTCATGTGCAGATTCGATCCAACGGGGCGGCTTACCCCGCGCTGGTGCGCATGCTCGGGGAACGGCGGGCCGAAGCCATCTTCGCGGAGCCGGTCAAGGCCATTGCACCGGGTCAGGCGGCCGTCTTTTACGAGGGCGACGATGTGCTGGGCGGAGGCTGGATCGAAAACTGAGGGCAGCGGCCGGGCTTCCGATTTCTGGTTTTCGGTCCGAAAGCCCTAACTTTAGTGCTTTGAACTGCATTTTACTCGAATGGTTCGACTGACCTGCCTTGTCCTGCTGGTGCTGCTGCCCGCGCTGGCCCACAGCCAGATTCGCGGGTATGAGCGTTTCGAGCAGCTGGGCACGCTCCTGCCTACCCCCAACCGCTACCGTAGCGGCTCGGGGGCACCGGGTCCCGACTACTGGCAGCAGCGGGCCGACTACGACATCGAAGTGAGCCTCGACGACAGGGCCCGGCGCATCACCGGTCGCGAGACCATCACCTACCACAACAATTCGCCCGATGCGCTCGATTACCTCTGGCTTCAGCTCGATCAGAATCTCTTCGACAAGAATTCGGATACCTACCTCACGGAAAGTGAACGCCTGGACGAGCGCGAGAGCTTCGATGCCTTCTTTCAGCGGCTGGCCAAACGGAGCTTCGAGGGCGGCTTGCGCATCGAATACGTGCGCGATGCCCGCGGCCGCGACCTGCCCTTTACCGCCGTCAAGACCATGATGCGCGTCGACTTGCCCCAGCCCCTGCAGCCGGGCCAGGTCTATGTCTTTTCGATCGGCTGGAATTTTCTGGTCAACGAACACAAAACCCTGGGCGGCCGCTGCGGCTACGAGTACTTCGAGAGCGACGGCAACAACCTGTATGAAATCGCGCAGTGGTTTCCGCGCATGGCCGTCTACAACGACTACCAGGGCTGGAACCACAAGCAGTTTCTGGGGCGGGGCGAGTTTGCTTTGACTTTTGGCGACTACCGCGTGCGCATTACTGTACCGGCCGATTTTGTAGTCGCCGCCACGGGCGAGCTGCAGAATGAAGCCCAGGTGCTGACCGCCACCCAGCGCAACCGCCTGGCACAGGCCCGCCGCACCACCGACCGGCCCGTACTCATCATCACCGAGGCCGAAGCCAAAGAAAATGCCGCCTCGCGCCGCAACGACAGCCGTACCTGGGAGTACCGCGCCCAGATGGTGCGCGATTTTGCGTGGGCGGCCTCGCGCAAGTTCATCTGGGATGCCATGAGCGTGCCCATGGGCGGGCGCAACGTGCTGGCGATGTCCTATTATCCGCCCGAGGGCAATCCCCTGTGGGAAAAGTACTCGACGCAGGCCGTGGCCCACACCCTGCGGGTCTATTCGCGCTACACCTTCGATTACCCCTACCCCGTGGCCATTTCGGTCAACGGGCCGGTTTTTGGCATGGAATACCCCATGATCTGCTTCAACGGCCCGCGGCCCGAACCCGACGGCACCTACAGCGAGGGTACCAAGCGCGGCTTGGTATCGGTCGTCATTCACGAGGTGGGGCACAACTACTTCCCGATGATCGTCAATTCGGACGAGCGGCAGTGGACCTGGCTCGACGAAGGTCTCAACTCGTTCGTGCAGTTTCTGGCAGAACAGGAATGGAGCCGCGACTACTACCCGCGCCGAGGCCCCGCCGTATCGATCGTCGATTACATGAAGGGCGCGAAAAGCACGCAGGAGCCGATCATGACCAACAGCGAGTCGATCACGCAGTTTGGCAACAACGCCTATGGCAAGCCCGCCGCCGCCCTCAACATCCTGCGCGAAACCATTCTGGGCCGCGAGCTCTTCGACCACGCCTTCAAAACCTATGCGCAACGCTGGATGTTCAAACACCCTACGCCGGCGGATTTCTTCCGCACCCTCGAAGATGCCTCGGGCGTTGACCTCGACTGGTTCTGGCGCGGCTGGTTCTATACCACCGACCACGTCGATATCCAGATCGAAAGCATCCGCCAGTTTGAGGTCAGCACCCAGAACCCCGACATCGAAAACGAGCGTACACGCCGCCAGCAGGCCGCCGAACCCCAGTCCATCCACACGATCCGCAACCGCACGGCCATTCCCCGCACCCTCATCGATGAGAAGCCCGAACTGATCGATTTCTACGACCGCTACGACCCCCTCGAAGTTACCTCCCTCGACCGGCGGCAGTACGAGCGGCTGCTCCAGAGCCTCGATGACCGGCAGCGGGCCGCCCTGCGTTCGGGTCTGCGCCTCTGCGAGGTAAGTTTCCGCAACCTCGGCGGGCTGCCCATGCCCCTCATTCTTAAATTTACCTTCAGCGACGGCAGCACCTACGAAGAGCGCATTCCCGCCGAAATCTGGCGGCGCAACGCCGAGCGCGTGTCCCGTGTTTTTGTCTTTGAAAAAGACGTGCAGAGCCTCGAACTGGACCCCTACCTCGAAACGGCCGATACCGACCGCAGCAACAACTATTTTCCGCCTCAAGTGCAGCCCTCGCGTCTGGAGCTTTTCAAGCAGCGCGAACGCGACCGCCTCAACCCCATGCAGATTCAACAGCGTATGGACGAGCTGCAGAACCGCTAGGGGCAGGAGGCTGGCCCGATTTTGGAACCATTCTTTACCGATCGATTGTCCATCCGACTAAGCCAATGCGTCGCCGTCGTCCTGTCTACTCAATCGTTCTGCCCCTGGTTGTTCACGAGCACGCCAGCTACCAACGGTTGCGGCGCATGGGCTTTTTTCTGGCCGGCATGGCTTGTCTGCTGCTGGTGGCGGTGATAGCTTCGGCCTGGGACGTTCGCTTCTCTACCGTCAAGGTGCTCTTTTCCGGCATCGGAGCCATCATTCCCTTGGGGCTGGTCTATACGGTGCTCAAGTACCGAACCCAAGGCGAGCTGCGCCTCTCGGAACTGAGCATCACCATCCGTGAGGACGGGCGCGAGCAGCAGGTCTTTCTGCTGCCCTACGTCAACCACATCGTTTTACAGGCCGAAAAACCCTCCGATGCCCCCTATACCCGCCTCTACCGCTGGGCGCGGATGATGGCCCGCAAAAAATCGGCCCGTGAATGCCGCCTGATCTTCGACTACTACCACCCCGAAACCCATACCTCGAGCCAGCATACGGTCATCTTTCGCCTCGAAACGGCCTCCGAATACAGCAACCTGGTTTACCTGTCCCGCAAATGGGATCATCTGATCGTCGATTGCCGGTTCTGCCGCCTGACCGACACGCCGGCCTTGCCCGTTCCGGCCCTGCAGGCCATGTATTCCGCCTGAACCGTTTACCGCTGCTGGGCAAACCCTCCTTGCTTGGCCCTGCGCTTGAGCGGGAGGCTGAAACAAGGGTCTGCTCCCTCAGAATGGGCTGTCGTCGAAATCGACCTCCCCACCCGGGCGTCTGGGGAAGGGGTTGCGGTCTTCGCTTTCGGCGTTCATCCGCGAACCGATGGTGATGTTGGTGGGGGCACGGAAGTCCTCGCGGTTCATGAACTTGCCGTAGCGGTTGACGAACGTCAGCGGGGCCGTGTCGGTAGGGCCGTTACGCTGCTTGCCGATGATGACCTCGCAGAGGCCCGCCGTAGACTCGCCCGCTTCTGTTTCAGTCAGGCCGTAGTATTCGGGCCGGTAGAGGAACATGACCACATCGGCATCCTGCTCGATGGCACCCGACTCGCGCAGGTCGCTGAGCATGGGCCGCTTGTCGCCGCCCCGCGTTTCGACGGCCCGGCTCAGCTGCGAGAGCGCGATCACGGGCAGGTCGAGCTCTTTGGCCAGCTTTTTCAAGGCCCGCGAAATGGCCGAAATTTCCTGCTCGCGGTTGGCGTTGCGGCTCTTGTCGCCCTCCATGAGCTGCAGGTAGTCGATGATGACCAGTTCGATGCCCCGTTCACTCTTGAGGCGGCGGCACTTGGCCCGCAGATCGTAGACGGTCAGGCCGGGCGTGTCGTCGATGTAGATCGGGGCCTTGCTCAGGGTGCCGATGCGGGCGTTGAGCTGGGCCCACTCGTGCGCTTCGAGGCGGCCCGTGCGCACCTTCTGGGCATCGAGTTCAGCTTCGGCGCAGATGAGGCGCTGCACCAGCTGCACCGCCGACATTTCGAGCGAGAACAGAGCCACCGGTTTCTGGGCCAGCAGGGCTGCATTGCGGGCCACCGAAAGCACGAAGGCCGTTTTACCCATGGCCGGACGTGCCGCTACGATGATCAGGTCCGATTTCTGCCAGCCTGCCGTCAGTTCGTCCAGCCGCCGGAAGCCCGTCGTGATGCCCGTAACGCCGTCTTCCTTGTGCTTGAGTTCCTCCAGGAGTTTGAGCGTCTGGAAGGCCAGCTGCTCCATCGAGCGCGTTTCGCGGCGCAGGTTGTTGCTCGAGAGCCGGTAGAGGCTCTGCTCGGCCTCGTCGAGCAGGTCGAAAACATCGGTTGTATCCTCGAAAGCTTTCTGTACGACCTCGTCGCAGGTGGTGATGAGCTTGCGCTGAATGTATTTCTGCAGCAGGATATGCGCGTGGTATTCGATGTTGGCCGCCGAGGCCACACGGCTCGTCAGCTCGGCCACATACGACGCCCCTCCCACCAGCTCGAGCTGGCCCATGCGCCGCAACTGCTCGCAGACCGTCAGCAGGTCGACCGGTTCCGAGGCCTGAAAAAGTGCGAGCGTGGCCTCGAAGATGGCCTGGTGCGCGGGCTTGTAAAAAACTTCGGCATGGAGTGTATCGACGACTTTGGGCAGGGCATCCCGTTCGAGCATCAGAGCACCCAGCACGGCCTCCTCCAGCTCGAGGGCCTGGGGGGGCAGTTTGCCCCCTCCGATGACAGGCAGGGGACGCTCGGTACTGCGGCGGCGGTCGCCGCGGACTCCCGATCGCAGGGATGGACTTGTTTCGCTCATGGCTTTGCAGATCGAAGCTCTAAGTTACGGCCCACTGGCCCCTCGCTTGTGAGTTGTGGATAAAAGAACCTTGGCCGCACTCTGCAGCGGAATTGGTGGAGAAAATCTGGTTTTGAACCCATCGAAGTCTGCGGACTGCCAGTACCTGTCGGGCCGATCAGCCCGGCTCCGGCTGCCGGGGCATGAGGCCGCCCAGCGATTCGGGCAGTTCGACCCGCCGTCTGGCTCGCGTAATCGCTACATAGAGAATGTTCAGTTCCTCGTTGAGCGTCGGTCCGGCCACGTCCGCGCCCAGGTCATTGAGCGTCCGAAAAAACAGAGCCGGCGTCAGGAAGTCGTCGGCCAGGCTCACGCTGTCGTATTCGAGGCCCTTGGCACGGTGAACGGTCAGCAGCAGCAGGTCGGCATCCTCGGGCCGTTCGGTTTGCAAGGCCCGCAGCTCCTCGAGCAGGCGGAAAAGATCGGTTTTGTATTTCTTGACGATACGGCACATGAGCCGCAGGTCGGCATCGGCGATGTCGCTGGCGTACTGCTCCAGGTCGGCAAAGTCCTGGAAGCCGCGTACCAGTTCGTGGCGGGCCTTGCGGGGCTGCCCCGCGTAAAGGAACAGCACGTCGTAGAGCGATGCCTGCCCGCCTGCGGCGTAGAGGTAGGCATTTAGGTTGCCCTCGAAGTAGAGCCGTGGGCGGTCGTCGAGCTGCTCGATGGCCGCTTCGATCAGGCCCATGTTCGTGCGGGCCAGGATGGCAAAGCTCCGAAGGGGGCCTTTGCCGCTGCCGCAGCCCTGCAAGGCCGGCAGCCGAGGCTGCCCCAGATGCCGCTTGAGCCGCAGCACCTCGAGGGCCAGCGCGGCAATCGAGGGCGGAAAGCGGAAACTCTGGCTCAGGGGGCGCATCGGCCAGGGCATGGCTGCCAGCGAGTTGACCGCCCCACGCCAGCCGTAAATCTGCTGGTGGGAGTCGCCTACGATGACTTTTTCGCCCGCCTGCCGCGAAAATAAATCCAGCATCACAGGCGAGGCATCCTGTCCCTCGTCGAGCAGCACATGGGCATAGGGTAGCCGCGGCTGCTGGTAGTGAAAAAGTTTGAGGTAAAAGTCGTGCGTGACGGGCAGACTGCCTTCGTACATGCGCTGCATGAAGCGGCGCGTCAGTTCATCGATGGTGCGCTGGTGGTGGCGGGCAAACTCCCGGGCGGCCTTGTCGGGCAAGGTCGCGCTGTAGTCGGCCTCCTCGAGCTTGGCCAGGGTGCTGTTGCAGAAGTGGGCCGTGCGCAGCAGTACATGCTGGCACAAGGCGATACCTGTGCGCCGGTCGGCAATGCGCCGATCCAGTTCCAGGGCCTTGAAGAGGTCGGCAGCTTTCCAGCCCGGGGTGTGAACTTCGAGTTTGCGACTGCGGCTCACCGAGGCGAAGGCCAGCGAATGGGCCGTCTCGATGCGCACATGGGGCAGGCGTGCTTCGGCAAATTTCTGCTGGGCATGCAACCGCACGGCACGGTTGAAGGCCAGGTAGAGGATGCGAGCCTTCGGGCGGTGGCGTGCGTAGGCAATGAGGGTAGTGGTCTTGCCGGCACCGGCCACTGCCTCGACCTTCAGGTCGCCCGTGTGCTCGACAACGGCCTGCTGTTCGGCAGTCAGCCGCGGCAGAGGCGGTTTGGATCGGGGAGAGGGAGGCATAGGCGCGATCGGTACCGGTAATACCTCTTTTTATTTTCTTAGAAAAGAAAAAAGAAAGGGTATAGATACGAAAAATCGCAATCCGCCTGCATCGAGTCCTGCTCTGTCCGAGCCGTTTCAGGAGCCTCATTGCCGCCAGAGCAGCGACGAATCGCCATAGCTCAGAAAGCGGTAGCCTTGGGCCAGGGCGTGCGCGTAGATTTCGCGCCACGCAGGGCCGACCCACGCGTCGACCAGTACCAGCAGGGTGCTGTGTGGCTGATGAAAGTTCGTAATCAGGGCATCGGCCAGCGCGAAGCGATGGCCCGGTGCGATCATGAGCTGCGTGCGGGCCAGCAGGCGGTCGCTTGCCTGCCGCTCCATGACTGCCAGCAGGGTATCGAGGCAGGCAGCCTGGGCATCGGGTGTGGGATCGGGCAGCCCCTCGCAGGCCCATTGGTCGATCAGAGGCAGGCGGTCGTCTGTCGCCGGGTGTGCAGGCTCTTGCTTTTGAAATAAAAAAGCAAGGGGATAGAGGCTTTCGAGCGTGCGCAGCGAGGTGGTACCCACCGCGATGCGCGGCCCCCGCGCCTTGCGCAGTGCTTCGAGCAAAGGCCGGTCGACGGCAAAAAGCTCGGCGTGCATGCTGTGGGCCTTAGGGTCGTCGGTCTCCATCGGTCGGAAGGTACCCGCGCCCACGTGCAGCACCAGCTCGGCCGTCTGGATGCCCCGTGTCGCCAGAGCCGCATCCACCTGGGGCGTGAAGTGCAGGCCTGCTGTCGGGGCGGCTACCGACCCCGCCTCGCGGGCGTAGTATGTCTGGTAGCGGGTCTGGTCGAGGGCCTCGGCTGCCCGCCTGAAGTAGGGCGGAATGGGCGGAGCACCGGCTGCCTCCAGCACCTGCAGGAACGTCCATTCTGTCGGTTGCCAGCTGAAAGCGAGCCGCCCCACGGCACCCTTGCGGCTTTCGAGCTGCAGCTGCAGGCTCAGCGGCCCGCGTTCCAGGGTCAGCGTGCCGGCTGCGGGCCAGCGTCTGACGTTGCCGATCAAGGCGTGCCAGCGGGCCGAGCCGCGACGGGCCAGTTCGACCTCGGGCAGCGGGTTGTCGCCAGCCGGTTCCAGGCATACGATTTCGATGCGGGCACCCCCGGGGGTGAAGGCTTCGAGTCGGGCCGGAATGACCTGCGAGCGGTTGCGGATGAGCAGACTTTCGGGCGGCAGCAGGTCGGGCAGGTTGCGGAAGTGATGGTCGGCGATCTGTCCTCGCTGCCAGACCAGCAGGCGTGAGGCGTCGCGTTCGGTCAGGGGGTAGCGGGCGATGCGCTCGTCGGGCAGGTCGTAGGCGTAGCGGTGGGGGTCGCTCATGCGCCTGTGTAGCGGATACCGATGATGAGCATGTCGTCGAGCTGCTCGGTTCCCGCCATCCAGTCGAGGATGGCCTGTTCGTAGATGAGGTGCTGCTCGGTCATGGGCTTGTGGTGGTTGGCCACGATCAGTTCTTTGAGGCGTTTGGGTGTGAACTTGCGCAGGTTGGGGCCGCCAAACTGGTCAACGATGCCGTCGGAAAAGATGTAGAAGCAGTCGCCGGGTTCGAGCTCTATGGTGTTGAGCTTGAATTCCTTAAGCTCCTGCTGGGCACCGCCGATGGGGAAGCGGTCGCCTTTGAACTCCAGAAATTCGCCGCGGTGTACCACGTAAAGCGGGCGGTAGGCCCCGGCGTACTTGAGCACCCCGGTCTGGGGATCGAGGGCGCAGAGGGCCACATCCATGCCATCCTTGGTAACGGAGGCTGCGCTGTCCTGCCGCAGCACGATGCGCACGCGGATATCGAGCAGGTTCAGAATTTCTTCGGGACTGACCTGGCCGGTGTGGGAGTTGACCACCTCGTTGAGCTGGTTGAAGCCCACAACCGACATGAAAGCTCCGGGCACGCCGTGGCCCGTGCAGTCGACTCCTGCGATGATCCACTGGTCTTTGACGCGGTTGAACCAGTAGAAATCGCCGCTGACGATGTCCTTGGGCCGATAGAAGACGAAGGAATCGGGCAGGTCGCGGCGGATGGTCTCGATTTCGGGCAGGATGGCGAACTGCAGGCGGCGGGCATATTCGATGCTTTCGGTGATGTCGCGGTTTTTTTCTTCGATGATTTCTTTCTGGTGCGATATCTCGCGGGTGCGTTCTTCGACCTTTTCTTCCAGAATTCGTTTTTCCTGTTCGATGCGCCGTACGCGCAGGCGGAAAGTCAGGTAGCCACCCCCCACCAGTACGATGGTGCTCAGGGAGTAGAACCACCACGTCTGCCAGAAAGGCGGGCGGATTTCAAAGCTGTAGGCTGCTTCGCTGAAAACACCCGTGCCGTTGTCGGCCCGCACCACGAAGCGGTATTGGCCTGGCGGCAGATTGGAATAAGTATGGAAGCGAATGTCGGAGGCAAAGCTCCATTCGTCCTCGAAGCCCTCTAATTTGTATTGGTAAAGCACCTTGTTGGGCGAGCTGAGGCTCACACCGATGTAATCGAAAGTCAGGTGATTCTGGTCGTAGGGGTAGACGGCGTTTTCGAGGAAGGGGCTGTCGCGCAGAAAGATGCGCAGGCGGTTGATCGATACGCGGGGGGCAACGCGTGCCGGCACCGTGCTGAAGGGGGCCAGGCGCAGCAGTCCGTTGGTTGTACCCCACCATAGCACCTGATCGTGGATCGAAACGGCATTTTGCAGCGGCTCGTAGGCCCCCAGGCCGTCGCCTTCGCCGTAGTAGCGCACCTGGTCGAGGGCCGGGTTGTAGACATCGATTCCGAAGCGGTTGCCTACGTAGACCTGACCCAGTGAATCGACCGCCAGGGCAAAGGGTGAATCGTGGCGGAAGCCCTTTTCCGATTCGTAGATTACGAAGTCCGCTCCATCGAACCGCAGCAGGCCGAAGCCTTCGGTGGCAATCCAGATTTTATTTTCGAGATCGGAGGCCAGCGCATAGACGGTACGGGCGGGCAGGCCGCGCCGCTCGTCGTAATGGACAAACTGCCGGCCATCGAAGCGGTAGAGGCCGTAGCCGTCGGTAGCAATCCAGAGGTAACCCTGGCTGTCGGCATGCAGCGCAAAGAGGTAGGCGGCTTCGATGCCCTCGGTTGCCGTGTAGTTGCGAACACCGGCGATATTGCCGTCGTCTGTAAAGCGCACCTGCACCAGGCCGCCGCCTAGCGTGCCCAGCCAGGCTGATTTTTGGTAGTCGCCCACGATGGCGTAGACGTCGTTGGAGGGCAGGCCATTGCGCATGCTGAAATTCTGGATGCGCCTGGTCAGCGGATCGAATGAATAGACCCCGTTGCCGAAAGTGCCGAACCAGAGCCGGCCGAATCGGTCGGGGGCAATGCTGATGACCTGGGGGACAGCCCCGCCGCCGATGGGCACCAGGGGGATGGTTTCGGTCTGCATCTGGCGGCTGCCATCGATGCGTGTTCGGGCTGCGCCCTTGTCGGTGCCTACGTAAACCCAGCCGTCGGGTGCGGCATAGACGGCCTGAACGTTGTTCGAGGGCAGCCCCTGTGCCTGCCGGAGCATGCGCTGCCGTTCGCCGGCGTAGAGGTGGATCGACTGCTCGGTACCGGCCAGCACATTGCCTTCGTGATCGACCAGCAGCGAGAGCACAGCCGCGGGCAGTTTCTCGAAGAGCAGGTAGCGGCCCGTGGCGGGTGTGTAGACGACGACCTCGCCCTTGCGTGTGCCAATCCAGAGTTGCTTGAGGATGGGGTGGTAGACCAGGGTCTGGATCATGCCAAAGGCCCAGCTTCCGGCCCGCTTGAGCTGTTTGCTTTTCCAGTCGTAGGAACAGAGGCCCGAATCGCCCATGGCGATCCAGACGAGGCCCTCGCCGTCGCCCACGATGCCGCGTACGATGTTGTCCACCAGGCCCTCGGGCGTACTCAGGTAGCTGAAGCGTTCTTTGCCTTTAAGGTTGAGGTCGATGCGTACGATGCCCGCATCGGTACCCGCCCAGAGGGTGCCGTCGGTGTCTTCGTAGAGGCAGTAGGTTTCGACTTTGGAAGCGGTCAGTTCGACGCCCCCTTGAATGCCGGGCACCAGCCCTTCCAGCTCGGCCAGTTCGGCATCGAGTGTCGAGTCGGCGGCTGTGCTTGTTGCGCTGCTTTGCCCTTTGTTGAGCAGGCCGTCTTCTTCGCCGAGCATGTACATGCGTTCGCCATCCCAGTACCAGATGCCCACACTGTCGGTGGCAAACCACAGGTAGCCATTGCGGGCGGCCAGCATGGCCGTGATGCGTTTGCGGGGCGTGCCTTCTTGGGGTGCGAAGGAGCCGATCTGCCGCTGCCGCGGGTCGTAGATCGATACGAGGCCGTTTTCGTGCCCGATCCAGATGCGCCCGCGCTGATCCTCAGCCAGGGCGGTGCCCCTTTCGCCCCGCAGGCTGTCGCGTCGGTCGTAGCTGCGCACATCCATGCCGTTGTATTCCAGCAGACCGCTGCTCGTTCCCATCCAGATCGGCCCTTGGCTCGACTGCAGCAGGGCCAGGTAACGCATCCGCCGCAAGCCCGCCAGCCGCTCGGGCGTGGGCATGCTGCTTTGACCCACTGCCTCGGCCATCGAACCCAGCAGCATCACTGCCAGCATCAGCGCGGTACCCAGGCAAGGCTTAAGCAGTCGGAGTATTCTCATGTCTTCAGTTCAGGATCAGGTTACCCGTTACCGTAACCGTGATCACCTCGGCGATCTTTTGGTTCACCACCTTGGGGATGCGGATGTCGTGATCGACGAGGGGCACCTCGAAGGTAGCCCGAACGGCCAGCTGGTTGCCGTTAACCACAACGGTTGCTGGAATGATCCGTTCTTTCTTGATGCCGTGGATGTCGAGAATGCCTTTGGCCCGCACCTGGTAGGTGCCGTTGTGTGTCAGGTCGACCGTTTCGATGATCTTGCCTTTGAAAGTGCCGTATGGAAACTTGTCGCTCTGCAGGTAGCTCTCGTTGAAGTGCTGCCGCTGCAACGCGCTGTTGAAGCCCTGAAAGCTGCTGATCTGCACCGAAAAAGCAAAAACCCGCGTTGCCGGGCTGATCACGGCCGCCAGCTGGTCGCTCTGTGCCTTGATCGTCTCGAGTGGGGCATCGGAGGTGAAGCTCACGGTGGCCCCTGTCGTCTTGAAGTGCTGGCACCAGCCCGCAGCAGGCATCCACAGGAACCACCCCACAACCGCCGCTATCAGCCAAGGCCTGGTACGCATCGTTTTTACTTTTTTCAAGTTTAGTTTCTGTGTCAAATTTATTACTTATTTAGGTCCTTCATCATTTTTTCCTGTAGAGGGCTGTTTTCTCTCGACAAAAGTTCAGCGTAAAACTGGCGAAGTACTTCGCCCTGGCTTTGCCAGTGCCAGACCGATGCCGGAATGGGCTGGGGGTGGCAGGCTGGGAAGCCCGCGCGGTGTTGAGCGACGAGTCGGGCCACCTGTGCCGCCGTGGGCGGGCCGTCGGGCAGGCTTACTCCGAACTGCCATTGGTCGTTGAGGGCCGTCCACGGCGGGTGTTCAGTAAAAAGCAGAGGTTTGCGCCAGGCCATGAATTCGTAGAACTTGCTGGGCAGGCGGTCGTTGCGGGCGGGGCTTAGCACATAGAGGGCCAGACCGAGGCTGCAGGCCTCGATGGCCGCTTCGATCCGCTCGAAGGGTACCCCTTCGGGCGGAGCTTCCCAAAGCAGGCGGTCGGCCAGCCCCCAGCTGCAGGCCAGCTCCCGGGCCTGCCGGGCCAGCCCCGCGTCGCGGCAGCGGCCCACCACAGCCAGACGGGCCATTTCCTGGGTGTTCCAGAGCCGCCACAGCTCCAGGGATCGCAGCAGGCCCCATTCCTCGGCTATTGTACCGCTGACCAGCAGCAGGGGCGGTGTGCGGGGGGGGATTTTCTCGTGGGGCTGGCCGGCTTCGATGCGTCCGCAGTACCGGTTTTCGACGACCGCCGACCGGCGGGCGGGCAGTCGCCCGGCAAATTCGCGTTCGGCGTAGATCACGCCATCGAGGCGGCGGGCGGCCCAGCGTTCGTAGCGGCCCACCAGCGCAGCCAGCGGTCGGCGTAGCCAGCGGGGCCAGTGGGTGCCGTAGCCGATGTTGCGGGGGTAGTCCTCGTGCCGGTCGTAGACGAGGCGGCAGCCACGGGGCCGCAGCAGCAGGGCAGGCAGCAGCAGTTCGATGCTGTGCAGGTGGGCGGCGGCGGGCCGCTCGTGCCGCAGCAAGGCGATGAGTTCGAAGGTGCGGACGATGCGCCGCCAGCTGCGGTGCCCCACCGGAGGTAGCGGGCGCAGTTCCAGCCCATCGGGTGGTGCCGAAGTCGGGTGGTGGGCGGCCGCTGCGAGTACGACGCGGTAACCCGGAACGAGGCTGTGGGCCTGGCGGTGCCGCAGGCGCGGGTGTTCGACGCTGTCGAGCACCGAGAGGTACAGCAGGGTAGGGGGCCTAGCTTCGGTTGGCCGCCATGCCATTGGCGCGGTCGAGGGGGCGTTCGACGAAAGTGCCTTTTTCTTTCGGGGCTTCCTTCTGAACGTCTTGCAGCAGGGCTTTTTTGTCCTTGTTGATGGTCTGGCGGACAAAGAATTTCTCGATGAAGCTGTTCAGGGGGGTGAGCAGGGCGAAGAGCACAGTCTTGAAAGCGAAGGAGTAGAAAAAGCTTTCGGCGGCATCCTCGTCGAGAAAGCTGTCGAACTGGTCTTCGAGGGTTTCAGAGAAGGCGAAGAGGGCAAAGAGGAGCAGGAAGGTGATGACGCGGGCTTTGCGCGAGGCGCGGGCGCGGGTCAGCTCGTCGATCGTAAGTTTGAGTTCGACGTTGGTTTTGTTGAGGGCTTCGTTGATTTCGCGAATTTCTTCGGACTGCTGCTTGAGCAGCAGGTTGGTCGAACGGAGCTTGCGTTGCAGGCGGTCGCCCAGGGAGGTCAGCAGCTTGGTATCGTCCAGGAGCTTGATGTACTGCTTATACATTTCCTCGAAGGCTTCGCGGTACTCTTCTTTGGACCGGGCCTCGTCGGAAAGGATTTCGCGGTAACGGACGATGAGGTCATTTTCCCGCGAATAAGCTACGTCGTCCTGGGTCTTTTGAGCCATGGGCTTAGGTACTGGACGTCTAGTAGGTGATGTCCACAGATCAAAATTAAGCTAAAGCAGAGCACTAAAGCAACCTGGCGGGATTGGTTGCAGCAAAAATTAAATTAAGTGTCAGAAGGTATCGGTGCGTTCGATGATCTCGAAGGGCACGGTAATGGTCATCTGGTAGTCCTCGCCGGCTTCGAGCATGTCGGTGTCATCTTGAAAATAGTACCAGCGGATGAGGCATTTGTTGCCCTTGTCCTGATGGTCTTGAATCAGGCGCAGAATTTCGAGGATGTATTTGGCCGAGCTGGTATTGAAGTAGTCGAAGTTGAAGTCGACCGAGAGGTCTTGCTTGGGCGAGGAATCGATGAATTCCTTCATCCAGTTGAGGATGGGGGAGTAGAACTTCGTCGAGTTCTCGGGGTAGGAGTTACCCACAAATTCGAAGCGGTTGTTTTCGGGGTCCAGAATGACCTGTGGCGTTTCGTCTGTTGGATTTATATATAGAGGCTTGTAGCTCATGGATCAGAATTACGGTTATCGAGCGGGAATTAAACGGTAAAAGAGAGGTAGAAAAACATTTCGTCTTCGTTGGCCGGTTCGAATTCGTAATTCAAGCGCAGTTCTTTCGATTTGCGAATGATGTTCAGCAGTCCGAGACCCCCACCCCCGTGTGCGCTGATCTGTCCGTTGGTCAGCACAGTTTGAAAGTATTCTTTCAACTCATTTTTCGACATACCATTGATCTTATCGATGTAATGTTTGAGTTTTTCAACTTTTTGATTGTGAATCAGATTACGGGTGTGGATCAGATAGCCTTCGTCGGTGTGGTAGACCGTAACAGAGGGGTAGTAGGAGTAGTTCGATTCGTAAGGCTGGTCGGAGTGGTGAATCAGGTTCTGACAGCATTCGATGAGTACCGAATTAAGCTTCTTGATGAATGGAGGCTTTTCGCCCAGTTCCACCATTTTGTGCTCCATGGCGTACAGGATGCTGTTCAGAATCGCATTATTCATTTCCCCTTCATATGAGTAGATCATTTTTTGCATGACTCCGTTCATCGATCAGGAAATAACACGACAATAATTAAGTCTCCCTAAACAGCCACTGACCCCCCTTGCTTTTCTTGCTTCCAATCCCGCCGGTGGCTCACCGGAATTTGACTGCTCGACTTCGGCCTGGCTGCTCGAATCCAGCTGAAAAATCAAGCCATCCGACCGTGTGTAAATGCCTTTACCCCTTCGATTCGCAGGATATTTCCGCTGCTCACGCGCAAATACAACTTGAACCGAGCAGAGGGCTTGACAATTCAGGCGAATCTGTATGCTGCTACCAGCAGGCTGCATGCGCTCAAATGCTTAAGACCAACAAAACTAAGAATTTTTACGCAGGAACTGCCGCAAGGTTGGATACCCCCCGGCTTACCCTCTCTCTTTTCCACAATTAAGTAGTTCATTACGTATTTATTATGCTTTCATTAAGTCGAAAATGAGTGTCTGCATGATGTGGGCCTCATCCAGGCGGCTGCCCCGCAGCCCCTTGAGGTCGCAGTCGGCCGCATGCACCGCCTCAAGCCCCGCCAGTACCCGCCCGATGGGCCAAGCCCCCAGGGCTGCCACATATCCCTTGGCCACAAAGGGATGCACCCCCAAAGCCCGCGTTACCTCGCCTTCGGCACGCAGACCCTGATGCTGCAGCTGCGCCAGCTTGAAAAGCCAGCTCTGAATCTGGCCCACAATCAGCACGGGCGGGTGCTGCTTGAGGTAGAGCGTCATCTGGCGGGCAATCCGGTGCGCCCGCGTCGCGTCGTTGGCCCCCAGGGCATTGATCAGCTCAAAGACGTTGTAGTCGCGGTCGAGCTGGATCGAGTCGTAGATCAGAGCTGCGTTTACCTGTTTCGAGGCCTGGCCTGTCAGGCGCAGGGCCAGCTTGTCGATCTCGTTGGCCAGCACCTGCAGCGAGGTGCCCAAGGCTTCGACGAGCAAATAGATTGCCTGACTGTCGGGTTCGAGTCCCTGCTGGCGGGCGTAGGCCTCGGCCCACTCACGGGCCTTGTTTTCGTAGAGCTTTTTCGATTCGACGACGATGGCATTGGCCATCAGAGCCTTGCCGCTTTTGGAACGGCGGTCGGGCGGGCTTTCGGCGCGGTGCAACCAGATGAGCGTAGTCGTGGGTACAGGCCGTTCGAAAATGGGGGCCAGCCGCTCGAACTGCTCCTTGCGGATGCGCTGGGCATCGCGCACCACCACCACCCGCCGAGCCGCCATTACCGGATACGATTTGACCGTGCCCAAAAATACCCGTGCGTCGACCTCCGGTCCGTAAAACACATCGAGGTTGAAGCTCGGTTCGGCACCCGCCAGCGCGGCCGTTTCGATCTGCGGATAGAGCTGGTCGATATACCACGGCTCCTCGCCATAGAGTAGATAGAGCGGGGCTATCTGGCCGGCTTTTACCTGCTTGAGCACCTGATCGTAGGCGGCAGACATGCCCCAAATTTAGTCTGCCGCTGGTCTCTGGCGGGTCGGTGTGGACAAAATTCAGGCGGCTCGGGCCATCGTTGCAACCGTTGAACCGTCGATTTCGGCGGCTCGGCTGGCCCTTTGGCTCCCTGCCAGCCTGCCCCGTATCTTTGGATATGCAAGTGGATATGCAAGCCACCGGCCCATGATTCGCCCGCCTTTCTCCCTTGCACCCGTGTTCCGCCTGAGCCTGCTCGGGCTTGCGGGGGCCTTGCTGGCGGTGCTGGCCAGCAAGGCCCTCGAGCTGCGGCAGCTCTATGGTCCTGTTGCGCCCTTACGCCTGGCGGCCACCGATTGGGTGCGCTGGGGCGATTCGCCCGACGGCGTGCAGGCCCTGCAGGTGCTGCCTCCGGCTCGCGCCCTGGCTCAGCGCACGGGTACGGTCATCGAGGCGGGCGACCGCCTGCTGGCCATCGACTACCTGCCGGTGGGTACGGTCGAGGTGGCTCAAGCCCTTATCAGCCACTCGCCCCCCGGAGCCGTCCACCTCTACCGGCTGGCCTCGGATCAGACCGAAGCCCGCCCCCTGTTTGTGTCGGTGGTGCTGCGGCCTGTCTGGCTGCCGGTGGCCGGCGCATGGGCTACAGGCCTGCTGCTGGTCTTCTACGTTTTTGCGGCTCTGGCTGTGGGGCTGCTGCTGCTGATTCTCTATCCTTTTTTCGTGCATCACTTTCGGGCGCAGCTGGCGACGCTGGGGCTTCTGGTGGCAGCGGAGTTGTTTTTTGGTTTGCAGGCTCTGCGTCTAGTGCTGGTGCTCTGGGCACCCCATGCCCTGGACCCCTTGTCGGAGGCCCGCTGGCTGGTGGCGGTGATGCTGGCCTACGGGCTGGTGGGGCTGCTCTTGCCTCTGGGTCGCGGGGGACGGCTGGTGGCGGGGCTGGGTCTGGTAGCGGTTGTGGGGGGATGGCTGCTGGCTCTGGGAGGGAGCTGGGATTTGCTGCGCTGGGAGGCGGCAGCATCGTGGGGCAGTGCAGGTCTGGGCTGCGTGGCCCTGGCTGCGTTTGCGGCCTGCCCCGCACCCGAAGAGCGAATCGGGAAGTGGCAGGCGGCAGCGGCGGCGGTTCTGGTGTGCCTGGCGTGTCTCGCTCTGGGCCTGGCCTGGTTCGAAGCAGCCTACCATTGGGTGGGTGCGCTGGGGCTGGGGCTGGGGCTGCTGGCCGGTGTAGGCTGGTCGGTTCGGCAGGCGGTGCTCCTGGGCAAGGTTGGCGAGGCTCTGCTTCGGGGGCTGGTCTACCTGCTGGGTCTGGGGCTGGCTGCGCTGGTCTATGTTTTTGCCTATCGGCTGTCGGGCAGTCTGGTGGCCGATCCTTTGCTGCATGCGCTCCTGCCTCTGGCTTTGTTTGCAGCCCTGCTGCCGCTGGTGCTGCACCTTTACCGTACCCGCGAAGACCGGCTGCCCGGCTGGCTGTTTTCGGCCCGCCGCCGCCGCCGTGCCCAGCTCGAAGAGCTGCTGGTGCGCATTCCGCGTTTCACGCATTCTGATGAGCTGATCGATCACGTCGAAATCCGGCTGGCTGAACTTTTCGACCTCGATGCCTGCACCCTGTGGCTGGCTCGCAGTCGCGACGACTACCCCCTGCCCGAACTGGCCGACGAAGCCACCGAGCAGCGGTTCTGGTCAGCCTTTGGGGCGGAGCGTGCCTGGTGGGCGGCCGCTCCCGAGCTTGATCGCAGTCAGCTGCCGGCCCACTGGTCGGCGGCCCTGCTGCAGGCGGGCTGGTCGCTGGCCCTGCCACTCGAATCGCCCCGGGGCCTGCTGCTGCTGGGCCGCAAGCGTGGGCTGCTCACCCTCGAAACGGCCGAGCAGGCTGCCCGCGTCGTGCGCCAGCTCGAAGTGGCCCTCGAAATCCTGCAGCTGCTCGAACAGGAGAAAATCCTGCTCGAAAAAACGATGGAGGCCAGCCTCATCGCCCTGCGGGCGCAGATCAATCCCCATTTCCTTTTCAATACCTTCAACTCCATTGCCGAGTTGATTCACAGCTCGCCTGCTGGAGCCGAGGCCGCTCTCGAAAAACTGGCCTGGATCATACGCTACACTCTGCGTTTTTCCAAGGATAATTTTGTCGATTTGAGCGATGAACTGACCCTCGTCCGCACCTACCTCGAACTGGAGCAGATTCGCTTTGCCGACCGGCTGACGGTCGAGATCGAAGTGGAGCCGGGTCTGGAGCGGGTGCCCATGCCGGCTTTTGTCCTCCAGACGGTGGTCGAGAACTGCATCAAGCACGGAATTGCGCGGGTAACCCATGCAGGGGTGGTGCGCCTGCAGGTCGGGTGCCTGGGCGAAACCGTCGAAATCCGGGTCTACGACAACGGCCCGGGGATCGACCCCGCCCGCATCACGCAGGGTACGGGCCTGCGCAACATCCTCGAACGGCTCCAGGTACTCTACGGGCGCGAGGACCTCATCCACTTTGAGAACACCGGCTCGGGTACCGCAGTTACTCTACGCTTGCCCCTCGTCAGGGACAAGGTTTCGGCGAAAGCCAATCGAAAAAATTAATATTTTATTAATCATATGTTATTATAAATAAAATTTACCTGACCTTATTTTAAGTGAACGCAGCCATGGCCAAATTACGCGTATTGATTGCCGATGACGAATCCCCCGCCCGTGCCAAAATGCTCCGCCTGCTCGGTTCTTTTGACGATGTGGAAGTCGTCAACGTTTCGTCCAACGGACAGGACGCGCTGGACAACCTGCGGCTGCTGCGCCCCGACCTGGCGTTTCTCGACATCGAGATGCCGGGCCTCACGGGTCTTCAGGTAGCCGAGCAGCTCGATGACGACCTGCCCACGCGCATCGTCTTTGCTACCGCCTACAACGAGCACGCCATCCGGGCTTTCGAACTGCATGCCATCGATTACCTGCTCAAACCTTTTGGCGAGGAGCGGCTGCGTCAGACCCTCGACCGCGTGGGCCGTACCGAAAGCCCCAGCCCCACCCGCCTCAAGCAGAGCCTCGCCGAGCTGGACCGGCCCGACCCTGCACACCTGAACAAGCTGCCGGTACCCACCGCCGACCGCTACCGCCTCCTCGATTACAGCGACATCCTGAGCATCGAAGTCGAAGACCGAACGACCGTCGTCCATACCCGTGATAAGGCCTACACCCTCACTACCTCGCTCGATGCCCTTGAGAAAAAGCTGCCCCCCGCCCAGTTTGTGCGCATCAGCCGCTCGATCCTCATCAACATGAACGAAATCCGCGAGATCGTGCTCTGGTTCAGCAACCGCTACAAGATCGTGCTCAGCAACGGGCGCGAGGTCGTCAGCAGCCGCGAACGCTCGCGCCAGCTCAAGCAGCTGCTCAAGATTTGACTGCGGGCGGTGTGGCTCATTCCGCCCGTTGCTGACCGTGGGTTTGAGCCTTGGGAAATGAAATCTCACAGTAATCGGCAGGCTGGGTTTTGAGCCAGCTGGCGGGCGTATCCCTCCGGTAGGCTCAGGTTGCTGCGGGCCTTATTGGCCGCACTCGAGTCTCAGCGGTGGTCCGGAAAATGCCTGAAAAGCGGGCATCGGTTTTCCCTGATGCTGCCCTGAACTCGGCCCGGCCTTTGAATTTTTCAGCCTTCGCAAATGCTCTGATGTTATGTTAGAGCATCTGCAACTATCCTGCCTGATTTTCTTTGTTTTGATATGTTTTTCTTTTTTTCTTTTAAAATTATATACTGAAGTTGGGTATTGCCGCATTGTAGACCAAGGCCGAGGAGCGGCAGCCGATTCAGCTGCACTCCGGATCGACGAACGAGCCGATCAATTCCCGCATGGCGGCGTGAACGCCCGGGTTGCCCGCGATGATCGACCGGCCGAAGATGAAATCGCTGCCGCCGTAGTAGTCGGTTACCAGGCCGCCGGCTTCGGCGACGATGAGGCTGCCCGCGGCCACGTCCCAGGGGTTGAGCTGCGATTCGAAAAAGCCGTCGAAGATGCCTGCAGCCGTGTAGGCCAGGTCGAGGGCGGCGGAACCGAGGCGGCGCAGGCCCCGCGACTGGCGCATGAAGGCCCCCAGCAGCTGCAGGAACTGCTCGAGGTTGAGGAAGCTGCTGTGCATGGCTCCGTAAGCGATCAGGGCATCGGGCAGGCCCGGGGTCTTGCTTACGGACAGGGGGATTTCGTTGCGGCGGGCACCGCCCCCGCGCAGGGCTTCGTACATCTCGTCGCGGGGCACGTCGTAGACGCAGCCCAGCACCACCGCGCCCTCGAGCTGCAGGGCCACGCTGATGCTGAAGACGGGGATGCCATGGATGAAGTTGGTGGTGCCATCGAGGGGGTCGATGATCCAGACGGCGGGCTGGTCGATGCCCTGGCTGCCGCTTTCTTCGTTGATGAAGCCGCAGCCGGGGGTCAGGCGGTTGAGCCCTTCCATGAGCAGGGCCTCGGCCGTGCGGTCGACGTAGGAAACCAGATCGTTACGGCCCTTGACTTCGATGTCTTTGGGGTCGAACTCGCTGTACTCGCTGCGGATGAAGGCCCCTACCTCGCGGATGGCTTCGAGGACGGGCGGCCGCAGGGCGGCCAGGTCGTGGGGGCTTATTTCCATTGCAGGCTCGTCGAAAGGAGCCGCCTCTGGGGACAGCGCATCCACGAAGGATTGAGCACCAGCCCCACGCACAGCAGGTGGGAATTCTCGGTCAGCCCGGGAATGGTGGCCCCCCCGCTGCCCAGGGCCCATACCCGCGATACCCGTGCGTAGACCGACACCCATTCGTAGGTGGCGTCGGCGACGAGACCCGGGCCAATGAGCCAGCGGAAATCGGCATTTTCGCTCATTTCCAGGTACTGATCGATCTGCGGGGTGCGCGACCCCAGCAGGCGCGTAAAGCGGAAATAGGGCCGCAGGGCCACGGTATAGCCTGCCGGTTGCCGCCGGTCCCAACCCGTGAGGTTGGCGTTGGTGTTTTTGTTCCACCAGCGGCCCAGGTAGTTGGCCGCATGGAAGGAGGGTACCCAGTCGTTGACTACCACGCGGGGCATGTATTCGGCACCGATGGTCAGGGTGAGGCTGGTGAAGTTTTCTTCCTGGGGGATGATGACGGGCCGTTCGGAGCCTTGCTGCTCGCGGAAGCGGGGCAGGGCACCGAAATCCATGCGGTGGCGGGCCATGCTCAGCCCCGCCGTGTAGTTGAGCAGGCGGTAGAGGCCCAGGTCGAGGCGGCGGATGTTGCGCCGCTTGTACATCAGTTCGAAGAAGGCATACTGGTCGTAGTTGTGCAGTTCGAGGGGCCGGAACGACTGGCCGCCGACGTTGGGCGCGTTGGGCAGGGCCAGCCGGAGCGATGCGCCGTCGACCACCGAGTAGAAGGTCAATTTTTTGCCGGTGGTCGATTTGGCTCCGACGGCTTCGTAGAGCATCCAGGGGGCGCGGGGGGGCAGGTTGTAGCCGAAAATGAGGCTGGGCCGCACCTGGGTGGCCTCGGTCGCTCCGTTGCCGGTTTCGCTTGGCAGGTGGTTGACCCGCACATGCAGGCCGATTTGAGCTTGCTTGAAGCCCAGTTCCATGAGGGTGGGCAGGGTGAGCTGCCCCCGCAGCGGCAGCCCAATCCCCACCACAAGCAGGGTACAGACGAGCAGCACGACAGGGCGCATCGGGGTGGCGGGCATGGATTTCATCCTTCAGGCTTCAACTGGCCGCAAAGTTAAGGACTGCCGCCGGATTGGACGGCCCTTCCGTTTTTAGCCTGTGGACTTATGACTTATGAAGTAAAAATCAGCCAAATAAATTAAAATCGCATTTAGTGTTAAAATTTTGTATATTGCAGAATTTGCATCTTCAGAAAATTTAGAGATTTAATTAAAATGCTTTACCGAAGAATCGGATGGATTGTCGCCTATGCCTCAACTTTACATATTAAAAACTTGCATATGGCTCTTTCTGCTGGTGGTGTGGCTGCTTGGTGGGATCGAGTCGGCTACCGGTCAAGGCACTGATTTTACGGCGGCATTCCGCAGCGACCGTACCCGAACCCTCCCGGCATCGGGCACTTTGAAGATCGAGGCCCAGATGGTCGGCGGCCGCTCGCAGCCTTTGAGTATCGTACCGGCTTTCGAGGGGGGGGCGGTCTGGTTCGAGGTGCTGGCCCACCGCCTGTCCTGCGGCACCGACCGCATTCTGGTCTACGACGGCCCCAGCACTTCAGCCCCCCTGCGGGCGGTCATCGACTGCTCGACCCGCGACGCCATCGGCCCCTCGCTCTTCAACGCATCGGGCGTATTAACGCTGGTGTATGACCTTCAGGTACAGAATCCTGATTTTTATTTGAAGTTAAACACCGAAACGCGCTGCCGCCAGCCCATCCTGCGGGCCGAACCGGCGGGTCGGCTCGGGCCCGATGCGCCCCTGACGCTCCGTGTCGAGGATGCGCCGACCCGGGCCCTGCGCTGGCAACGCTTCGACCCGGGTACGGGCCGCTGGCTGGACGCGGGCCGCAGCAACCAACCCCACATCGAGGTGCGGGCACCCGCCCAATCGAGCATCTACCGCGCCCTCTGGGACTGTCCCTTGGGCGAAACGGCCAGCCACCCCCTGCGCATCGTCATCGACGGCCCCCAAAAAGGCGATGCCGCCGAGCTGCATAACAATCCCTGTGCTCCCCCCTGCACAAGCTGCCAGATTGTGGCCGAAGCCGAATCGCAGACCCTCTGTCAGGGCGAAACGACCGAACTGATCGCCACCGCCCGCATCGCCACCACATTGGAGGACGATTTCGACTTCGGCATCAACACCAACCTCTGGCTCTATACCAACGGAACGCCCAACACGCGCTGCGGCCTCAGTCCCGTTTTTGGCGATGCCCTTCATTTCAACACTGGCAGCGATGCCGCCCGCGTGGCCGAAACCCGAGGTTTTGATCTGGAACTGGCCTGCGATCTGGAATTCTACATCAAAATTGGCAACGAAGTGGGCGACGAGCGCGACCCGCTGCTCAACCTGGGCTGCGAGGATGCTGACCTGCCCGCCGAAAACGTCCTGCTCCAGTATTCGACGGACAACGGCCTGAGCTGGACCACGCTGCAGACCTTCGACAACGGCGGCCCCATGCCCAGTGTCGGGCCGTACGACCAGTGGACGCATGTATGCATCCCGCTGCCTGTTCAAGTCAAGACGCGCAACACCCGCCTGCGCTGGATTCAGCCCTCGAACAGCGGCGTGGGCCGCGACCAGTGGGCCATCGACGGCGTGAAGCTCGACATTACCCAGCTGCCCCAGTTTGCTTTCTACGAATGGACCCCCACTACGGCCATGCAGCCGCCCAGCGGTATGACCCGCACCGTGGAAGTGAGTCCCACCCAGACGACGACCTATTCGGTTACGGGCCGCTTTGGCAGCAATTCGTGTTCAACTTCGATCACGGTGGCCGTGGTGCCCGATCCGGTGGCCGGAACCATTTCCGGCTCAACGACCATGTGCCCCAACGCCTGCGGCCATCCGCTTTCGCTGCAGGGCTTCAGTGGCAACGTCCGGCACTGGCTCTACTGCGATACCTTGGGCTATCCCTGCGATACCTTCCCCTGGCCGCGGCCCATTCCCAACACCGCCGGTCAGAGCAGCATTGGCCTGCCCTGCATCGCCAACTACATGTTCCGCCAGCCCCAAATCTGGGTGGTGGTCGAGCGACCGGGCTGCAAGACCGATACCACGGTTTCGATTACCGTGCGCGAGATTCGCATCGGGACCATCGATCCCGACGAACAGAGTGCCTGCCGCGATGACCTTTCGCCGCTCCAGAACCTCACTTTGGTAGGTAGCGACTGCCAGCCCATCGAATGGCAGCGGGCACCCTGCGATGGCCACCAGCCCGGCCCCTGGACCTCGATCGGCAACCCGACCTTCACTCAAAATCCCCGCCTGCCTACTGCACCTACCGATACCGTCTGCTTTCGGGTGCGCCTCGATTGCGGCACCTGCGGTGAGTTCTTCACCGGCCCGGCCCGGGTCAACATCGATGATTTCGCCTTGGCCGACAGTGCCCGCAGTGCCATCATCGATACCGTTCGGGGTCAACGCTGCGACACCGTCTGCCTGGGCAGCGACCGCATCGCGGCCATGCAGTACTTCGGTCTGCCCCAGAATACCCGCCTGACCGGCACCCTGCACTGGCAGACTTCCGTCAGCCCCAACTGCGACACCAACCCTGCTGCCGCTACCTGGGAGATCATCCAGGTGCAGCAGGGATTTGTGATCGCCTATCCTCCCCAGCAGTTGGGCAAACGCTGCTTCCGGATGGTGGGCGAACATGGCGAGTGCGACCCCGATACCACCAAAATCCACGTCATCCACACTGTGGAATGTCCCGACCCGCCACCGGCCATGCCCACTATCCGCACCGGCGTAACCTGTTACAACCAGAAGGGCCGCTGGTTTATCGATTACCCCAATACCCACCACCAGTTTTTAGGTTGGGAAGCCCGCGTCAACGGCCGCTGGATTCCCTACCGCGGCACCGATCGCGAATCCGATATGGACAGCATCCGGCAGGACTCCTGCTTGCGCGTAGTTTTTGCCACCAAAACCTGTCCCACGTGGATCCGGCATACCAACGTGGCCTGCACCACCCCCACCCAGCGCATCTTTCCGGGTCAGACTACCGCCGATGAAGTGGTTTGCATCGGCCAGAACAGTGGCTGTGTAAGCCTTTCGGGGCATTCGCCACCACCCCTTGGGCAAATCCTCTACTGGGAACGCCGCCAGTTCCGGCCCCTGCCCAATCCCTGCGACCCCACGATCTGCCAGACCTTCTGCGAGCTGTGCCCCCGCAACGCCTGGACCGACTGGGACAGCATCCCCCACACCACCAGCCAACTCTGTTACTCCAACCTCGACGCTTTTACCGAGTACCGCGCCGTGGTGGGCGACGGGGCCTGTCAGGCTCTGCGCTCGCTGATCGTACGCATCAACATCGACTCCACGGCATTGGCAGGTACGTTGGTCGGGAATGATACCCTGTGCGCTGGTTTTACCAAAGAATTGAGCGTTACAGGCATTCGCGGCAACCGGATATTCTGGGACGAATCGCCGGGCTGCACCGGCAGTTACACCACCGTGCGCAACCAAGGGCTGTCTTCGTTCGACCGCTCCGACAGCTGGACAACCCCTCCACTGACGCAGACCGTCTGCTACCGCGTGCGCGTTCGCAGCGGGGTCTGTCCCGAGGATACCTCCAACGTCGTGCGCATCAACGTCATTCAAATCCCAATTCCGGGAACAACTTCCGGTGCGGATACCATCTGCCGCAACCAGACCGCCGGCCCCATCACCCTCAGCGGCAACGATACCCCCGTCGAACGCTGGGAAATCGACCGCGGCTGCATCGGCGACTGGGTACCCTTGCCCAATACCTTTCGCCTTACGGCCATCACCACCCCCAGCCTCACCCAGACCAGCTGTTTCCGGGCCGTCGTCGGGCGCACCGAGTGCGAGCGTCCCTCGACCGATACCCGGATCACCGTCGATGCACCTACGGTAGCAGGCATCATCGTCGGCGATACCACACCTGTCTGCAACGGGGGGAACCGCGAGGTGCTCCTCACCGAATCCACCGGCCAGATTTTGCGCTGGGAACAGACATCGGATCCCAACTGTGCGACGAGCTGGCAAACGGTACCCAATTCGGCCAATCAAACCTTGATTAATTTCAATTCCCTCACGGCCAGTCTCTGCGTACGGGTACTCCTCAAAAGTGGAATTTGCAGCGCCGATACCACTGCCACTTTCCGGATTCGCGTCGGCAATGCCTCGCGGGGCGGTACCGTTACCGGACCCAATACCGACATCTGCGCCAACAACGACGGCGGAACGCTCACACTCTCCAACCACTTTCGCGAGGTCATCCGTTGGGAGTATTCCACCAACTGCCCGGCTTTCACCAATCCGATACCGATTGCCAACACGACGACGAGTCTGGCGGTGGGCGTGCTGAGCCAGACGCGCTGCTAACGTGCCTTGGTGTCGGCGGGGCCGACGTGTCCCGACGAATTTTCGACGGTTTTTACCATCAACGTCATCGCGCAGCCGGTAGGGGGCACGGCATCGCCCAACCAGACGGTCTGCCAGGATGCACCCGTACAGGACATTACC
>CALDDN010000086.1 GCA_937936615.1 uncultured Bacteroidia bacterium
GTTCGCACATCGGTCTGTGCCAGATTTGGGTCTGGGCGGTGGCGGTCTGGCTCCTCATGGGTGGATTTCAGCTCAGCCCGCGGACAGCAGCGGCCGCCGAGGACACGTCGGAGCAGGAATGGCGGCAGCTGACGGAATCGCCAGCCGATCCCACCGCCGGCGATTCCGATTCGAACAAGAGGCCCGAGGGTGCTTCCCCTGCAGCCGGCCTCCATTCAGCAAGCATCTGTCCGGTGCTGCAGGCCGCTCACGACCGGCCTCTGGGGCAGCAGCAGTATTCGGGCACGCGACTGGACCTCTACCTCCTCTTTGGTGCCCTGCGTCTGGGCGGCTGCTAGGCAATCCTGTTTTTTGCTGAACGAAGGGGCCGATTCCGGCTGCTTTCGAATCGAGGCGACCGGAGCACCGGTTCAATTCGAATTTTTTTACAGGATTTTGCTATTTTATTTCATTAATCAAGAAAAATTATGAGCGTTCAATCGCTAATCGATAATTTTATGCACCCCCCTGTGCTGTTTTTCTTCCTGGGGGTGCTGGCCACCCTGGTCAAATCAGACTTGGACGTGCCGCCCCAGATCGGCAAGTTTCTGGGGCTGTATCTGCTCTTTCATATTGGTATTGTGGGGGGCGAGGAACTTTTTCATTCGGGTTTCAGCGCGACGGTGCTCGTGGTGATGGCTGTTTGTGTGAGTGTTTCGTTTCTGGCTCCGTTTGCGAGCTACCGCGTGCTGCGCCTGCGGCTCGACCCCATCAACGCCGCAGCCATTGCCGCCGCCTACGGCTCGATCAGTGCCGTGGAGTTTGCCACGGCCAGCTCGTTTCTCGAAGGCAAGCGCATTGCCTTTGGGGGCTACATGGTGGCGGGCATGGCCCTGATGGAGTCGCCCGCCGTGATTGCGGGACTGATTCTGGCCCGACTGGGCTCGCGCAAGGCGGCGGCCGAGGAGGGCAAGGGCCGCATCGACTGGCCCCACATCCTGCACGAATCGTTTTTCAACGGCTCGGTACTGCTGCTGCTGGGCAGTCTGGTCATCGGCTACGCCACCGGCGAAACGGGCGAGCGCGAACTCAAGCCTTTTGTTACGGACATCTTTCGGGGCATGCTTTCGCTCTACATGCTCGACATGGGCCTGCTGGCGGGCCGTCGCCTGGCTGACCTCAGGCGGTCGGGGCCCTTCCTTTCAATTTTTGCATTGGTCTATCCACCTCTGCTGGCCTTGGCAGGTATGAGCGTGGCTTGGCTGCTGGGCCTGAGTCCGGGCAATGCCCTGCTGCTGACCATCATGTTTTCGAGTGCGTCTTTCATCGCCGTACCGGCGGCCATGCGGCTGGCTCTGCCACAGGCCAACATGGGCCTGCTGCTGCCCATGACCCTGGGTCTGACGTTTACGTTTGAAATTACACTGGGTATTCCACTTTATTTTCAATTGATCCAATGGATGTGGTAAATCGAAGCTCCGATACAGGCTGGCGTAGACTGGAACTGGTGGTACCCGAGCTGTTTCTCGATCGCGCCCTCGAAGTGCTGCAGGCTGCCGGTCTGGGGGGCTATACGGCCCTGCAGGTGGCCCAGAGCAAGGGTGCCCGTTCGGGCGAAGTCCTCTACGACGGAGTGCTGCCCGGCTCGAACAACGTCTGGCTCTTTACCCTAGGGCAGGCGGCAAGGGTCGAGCTGGCCTTCGACCGCCTCAGGCCCCTGATCGACCAGTGGGGTGGATTGCTGCTCGTGAGCGACGTTCGGGCCATCCATGCGATGGGTTTGCCATGAGGCGACTGCTGATGCTGCTCTGGTGGGTGGCTTGGGTACCGCGGGCCTGGCCCCAGGCCGAGGCCAACAGCCACACCTGGCTGCTGCTGGCCCTGCGCCTCGACCACGGGCCGCGCTACTCGCTGCTCAACGAGGCCAACTTCCGCCGCCGGCTGGCCTTCGACCGCTGGCAGCAGCTGCTGCTGCGGCCCTACGTCGTCTACAGCCTGCGCCCGGGCCTGGAGGTCGGCTTGGGTTATTCCTACTACCGCACCTGGCCCTACGGGCGGTTCTTTCGGCCGGCACCGGTGCCCGAACACCACGCCTTCGCGCATATGGGCCTGCAGCACCGGCCCGAGGGCCTCGAACGCCTCAGCTTCCAGCACCGCTACCGCGTGGAGCGACGCTGGATTGGCCGACTGGCCGAAGCCGAACCCGATCGCTGGACGGTGGCCGACTGGCAGCTGGCCTGGCGGCTGCGCTACCGCCTGCTGAGCGAGTACCGGCTCGGGACGGGCTGGTCGGTGGGGGCTTACGCCGAGCTGTTTCTCGATCTGGACGCACCCTTCGGAACGCGGGGCGTCAACCAGGCCCGGGCGGCGGGCTACCTGATGCGCCAGCTGGGACCCCACCTGGCCGCTCAGGCGGGCTACCTGCACCAGTGGATCAACCGCCCGCCCGCGGCCTGGGAATCGAACGCCACCTTCAACCTCGCGCTGTTTTATCGCTTGCAGACTTTAAATACTATTAGTCAAGCACAAGATTCAAAATTATAGCACCTTAATTCATAAATAAATAATAATAAGCATTATCATAAGCCATATGCCTGATCTCTTGCATGAAAGCTGGCTGGTGCTGTTGCTTTCTCCGCTTGTGGGTGCGGCAGCCTCGTTCGCCATCGAGCGACATTACCGGCTGACCCACTGGCTGCTGGGCGTGCTGGCAGGCTTGAATGTGCTGCTGGTACTGGCCACGCCCCAGGAAAACGAAATTCACTACGCGCTGGGCGGGCTGGGCTTTACGGTCGACCGCTTCGGCTGGTTTTTCGCTCTGCTGATCAACCTCTCGCTCGTGCTTACGCTCATCTACAGTTACGCCTTCACCATCCGCAATTTCAGCGACCGGGTGAGCCAGTTTTACCTCTATTTGTATCTGGCGTTTTTCTTCACGCTGGCCAGCGGTCTGGCGGCCAATCTGCCAACTTTGCTGACGTGCTACGGGCTGAGCATTCCCTTTTCGTGGCTGCTGATCCGCTTTCGGGGAGCCGATGTGAGCGGGTCGGCGGGCCGCCTCTACCTGCTGAGCACGCTGGGTGCTGGGCTGCTTTTTCTGCTGCCGACGGTGCTGGTACTCTGGCTGCACACCGGCCATCTGGAATTCAACGGCACCCACTACGAGATACTGCGGCACGAGCCGCTGCTCTCGTCGGTGCTGGTAGCGGGTTTTGTGCTGGGCTTTTCGACGAACGCCGTCTTTCCGTTTCACGGGTGGCTGCCCCGCTCGGCGGTGGCCCCCGCTCCGGCATCGGCCCTCATCAACTCGGCGGCGGCGGTCAACATCGGCACGCTGGCCCTCATCAAGATCGGCCACTACGTGTTCGGGCCGGCGTTTCTGCATCAACTCTCGGAGGTGGCCTGGCAGACGGGCTGGCTGATCTGGCTCTGCGGTGCAACGGCCGTTTACGCCGCCTGGCGGGCCTGGAAAACAACCAACCTCAAAGAGCGTTTTGCCTGGTCGACCGTCAGCCAGATGTCGTATATCCTCATGGCCGTGCTCATTGGCACGCCCGAGCTGATGCTCGCCGGACTGCTGCACATGTTCACACACGCGCTGGCCAAGATGGGGCTCTTCTATGTGGCGGGCCTCTTCAACAGCCTGTACGGGACGGTCGACACGCGGCAGGTGGCCCGGCTGGCTCCGCACCTCAAGTGGGTGGTGGCGGCTGTGGCGGTGTTTGGCCTCTCGATCATCGGCTTTCCGCTGCTGGCCGGTTCCTACAGCAAGGACCTGATGCTGCTCGAGGAAATCCACACCCGCAACTACTTGGCGGCGGGTTTTCTGGTGGTGGGCAGCCTGATCAACGTGCTCTACATCTGGCCCATTGTCAAGGCTGGTTTCTTCACGCGTGCCGAGGGGCCTTTCGAGGCGCGGCGCATTCCGCGCACCATGCGGGTGGCCATCGGGCTGTGCGTGCTGCTGCTGGTGGCCTTTTCGTTCTATTCGGTCGACCTGGTGCGCCAGCTCCATTTTGCCCTGCCCGAGCACCTGACCTTGGGGCTGACCGGCTTCGGCAGGCCCTGATACCCGGTCGGCCAGTAGGCTCCGGATGAACAAGCGCAGGCCGGCAAACCGGTTCAGGCAACCAATTCAGCCTGACCGACAGCTGCCGCGTGCTCGAAAACAAGCTGCCTGAGAAGTTCCTCTCTTAGGAAACAGCAGGTGGAGGCCTCAGCTCGCGACTGACCCCACATCAGCCCTGCCTCTGGGGACGAGGGAGCTTTATTAGATAATATTCGGAAAATCAAAACTTCAGTAAAAATAAATCAGGATTGATATACTTGGTAACCCCATCGTATTGGGTCTACATATCCTTCAGGTTCCTGAGGGAATGGGCTGCGGACACCAGCCACAGAAAGCCCGCCCCCAGCGGATGGAGCGGTTCAAATCAAGGATGCAGCAGCGGCTACCAGATGATCTGCGTGTTGGGCAGCAGGGCCTGGATGGCGGCCCGGCGTTCCACGGGGATGGGGTTGCCCCTCAGATCGAGTCGTTGCAGGCCCGTCAGATTGCCGATGATCGCGGGCAGGTCGGTCAGCTGATTGTAATTCAAATTCAGATGTTGTAGGTTAGTCAAGTTGCCGATGCTGGCAGGTAGGTCGGTCAGCTCGTTGTTGGACAGAGTCAGAGAAGCCAGGCTGGTCAGGTTGCCGATGCTGGCAGGTAGGTCGGTCAGCTCGTTGTTGGACAAATCCAGCCGTCGCAGGCCAACCAAACTGCCGATACTGACAGGCAGGGCAGTCAGCCGGTTGTAAAAAATATCCAGCGTATCCAAACTGGACAAGTTACCGATACTCTCGGGCAGGGCAATCAGCTTGTTAAACCCGATGTTCAGCCGCTGGAGGTTGGTCAAGTTGCCGATGCTGTCGGGCAGCCGGTTCAGCCGGTTAAAGGATAGGTCCAGCACTTGCAGGCTGGTCAGCTTGCCGATGCTGTCAGGTAGGGTGGCCAGCTGGTTGTTGGACAGATTCAGTTCTCGTAAGTTGGTCAGGTTGCCAATGCTCGCGGGCAGGGTCTCCAGCTGGTTGTTGAACAGAAGAAGGAGTTTTAGTCTGGTCAGATCACCGATACCAGTGGGTAGCTGGTTAAGCCGGTTATTGTGCAGAGATAGCACTTGCAGGCTGGTCAGCTTGCCGAAACCGTCGGGCAGACTGGTCAGCCGGTTGTCTGTCAGAAACAACTCCTGCAGGCTGGTCAGCTTGCCGAAACTGTCGGGCAGACTGGTCAGCCGGTTGTCAGTCATATTGAGCTGCTGCAGGTCGGTCAGGTTACTGATGCTGGCGGGCAACCATTCCAGCCGGTTGTGAGCCAGCATTAACGTTTGCAATTTGTTCAGGTTGCCGATTCTGGCTGGAAGCTTGGTAAGCCAGTTGTCATCCAACGTAAGCGTAAGTAGCTGAATCAAGCTACATATGCTATCCGGAAGCTCGGTCAAGTTATTGCCATTGAGATGTAAGTTTATCAGCTTAAGGAGGTTGCCAATACCAATAGGCAGTTTATTCAGCTGATTATTGTCAAGATTCAGCGTTTGCAGATTGGTCAGCTTACCGAAGCTTTCAGGCAGCTCATCCAGCCGGTTGGAAGAAATGTCCAGCGTTTCCAGGCTGGACAGGTTGCCAAAGCTGGCAGGCAGGTTGTCTAGCTGATTTTTGGGCAGATTCAGCCCTTGCAGGTTGCTCAGGTTGCCAATGCTTTCGGGCAGGGTCTTCAGATTGCTTTCCATAAAACCAAGAGCCTGCAGGTTGCTCAGCTTGCCGATGCTTTCGGGCACGGCTGTCAGCTGCTGATTGGACATATCCAGCTTGATCAGGCAAGGAAAAAGCTCCAGCCAGTCCCAGCGGTCGCCAAAACTCCCAATTGTAGAGAAACTCAAACGATAGACCGGCTCCTCCGCATCCAGAGCAGCTTGCCACTCTACGTATTCCCTAATTGTCGTGTCCTCCCAACTCAGCCGCCGGCAATCCTCCCGCCTCTGCCGCCGGTAAGCATCCTGCTCCCGCAGCACAATCACCTGCAAGGGATTGACACAGGCCGCCTTCGCAACTACGTACTCCGGCTTACGTTCCAGGCCAGTAAACTGCCGTTCCGCCGTCCAGGTCTGACCACTGTCGATCGATACAAGCACATCAGCCGGAACCCTGCCCGAAAGGTTGATAGCCAGCTCCTGTGTTTGGGGGGTGTAAACGGCCAGCCCGCCGAAGTTCTGCCCACTCAGGTCGTCGAGGGTGCGTTCCTGCCGAGCAGGCACACGGAGGCCCCGCAGCGTATCAACTGCCGCCCACGCATCGAACTCGATGCCCCCAGGCACGAATGAAGTGTACTCCCCCAGACTGTCCGTTACCACGAACCGCTGCCCCACGCGCACCGAGCTGCCTACCAAAGGCCCGCCGTTGCAATCGACCACCCGACCGCGGCAAATACCAGTCCATTCCGGCCAGTCGCAGTTCCACGACGAAAAATGCGACACCTCGCCTTCGTAAATCGAGCCGTTGCGCACGCTCCAGCCCTCCTGAATCCAGAGGGCACGATCGGGGTCGAAGTGCCATAGGGGCACGCTGTCGGGGCGGTGCCCCTCGGTGTGGGGCAGATGGAAACGCAGCGTCGCGCGGGCTTCGGGACGCAGTTCCAGTTTTTCGCCGCTTTCTGTTTCCATTTCCACGGTCAGGTACCCGTAGGAATGGAGCATCACCTCGTTGCCATCGGCATCCATCGCCATGAAATCGCCCCCGGGCATCCGCAGGCCAAAATCCGGATCGACAGGCCGAGACCCCTCCACACGCAGCAGAATCGTTCCCGAATAGGGCATCCCGCTTTCGGTCTGCACGGCATCGGGCGGAATGTGCAGCTCAAAACCCCGATAGACCAGTTCGCCCCCTCGGGTGGCATCGACGCGGTTGGTAACCCACTTGGTCTGCAGCAGGATTTGAGTTTCCGTCGTATGGAAACGCGAGAGGTATTGCCGCGAGCTGTTTTTCCAGTAGCCCGTTTTCCCCACGTGCAGCACGACGGGCGTCTGGTCGGCGGGTTTCGGTTCGGGGATTCTCAGCACGAAGCGTCCGCTGCCGTCGGTGGTCGTGCGGAAGGCCCCCCACTGCACGGTCGCCCCTTCGACGGGCCGGCGCAGCTCGTCGAAGACGTAGCCCTCCAGAACGTAGTTTCGATGAAAGCGGTAGGGGGTGCTCGGCTCGCTCGACACCTCGACGCTGTAGCGGCCCGGTTGGGTGGGGATAAAGGCGCGGTCGTTTGCGTTGGGGATGGGCATCCCGTCGCGGTACCACTGGATATGGGGCGCGGGGTCGGTCAGCAGGGAGTCGCCGCTGCGCCAGATGCGGGGGCAGCCGGGGGTCTGGGCCAGGGCCAGTTCCGGCAGCAGGGCCAGCAGCAAGAGCAAGCAAGTAAAGCAGCGGATCATGTCTGGAATCGGCTTAAGAGCAAGTTAGGGAATTGCTTGCATAAGGCTGCGGACAAGTCGGTTCAGATGCAAAAAAATGGTTCTGCATCTGGGCTTAACATCAAATTTAGTACATAATTTAGTACATCCCTTGGGTTGGCACAGAAGCGTTTTTTGGGGACCATTCGGCCCCATGCCGAGGGGCCTGCTCTTCAGGTGGTGACAGAGCTGCACCACGGTTGACGAATAGCCCCTCTCAGAAATAGCGGCCCCGCTGGTGGAAGGCATAGCCCAGACCCACGCCCCCAACGACACGCAGCCTAGGCAGGGCCTGTCGGGCGGGATGGCTCGGCCCGCGCGAGGCGATGGGCTGCTGCCAGGCCCCGCCCGCAAAGAGATCGATGGCCCAGTGGTTTTTGTGGCCGAGCAGGAACTGCCAGCCCGTGGTGAGCGTCAGCCCGGGCGCGTGCACCAGGAAGCGCGGGTCGGTACGGCGCAGTTCCTGGTCATAGCCCCGCACAAAGTGGAGGCTGTAATCGATACCGGCGTGCAGGTAGCAGCCTTCGGGGCCTCGGTGCAGGAAGTAGCGGCGGACGGCCGCATGGGCGAAAGGACCGCCGAGTAAGAGGCGGTCATCAGCCAGGTTGCGCCGCTGGTAGCCGGCATAGAGCACGTAGTATTTCTGGTAGTCGGAGAGGAAAAACTTCTGGAGCCGATCGAGAATGCTGGGGCCAGCCTGGGCGGCAGTGAGGCGGCTGACGACCATTTCGCGGCGGTAAAAGCCTTTGTGCGAGTACATGTAGGTACGGCCCCGAATCTTGGATTCGAGTTGCAGGCCCATGCGACCCTGCAGCTGGTCGGCGGGCACGATGCGCAGGCAGCGGTTGTTGGGTACCTGCGCCGCAGCCCTGCAGGTGGCCAGCAGCAGCCAGCCCAGAGCGAGCAGCCCGCTCAGGGCACTCAGGCGTAAGGCGTAACGAGCAGCGTCTCGATGCATTCGAGGGCGATTTCGGCGGTCTGGTTGCCTACATCGAGCAGGGGGTTGATTTCGGTGAACTCGATGGCGGCCAGATGGGGGGCGGCCCAGAACTGGGCCAGCAGGTACTGGGCCTGGTCGGGGGTCAAGCCGTGGCCTACGGGCGTTCCCGTGCCCGGTACCAGCTGCTTGTCGAGGCTGTCGATATCGAAGCTGACGTAGAGGCGGTCGCAGTGCTTGAGGTATTCGTAAGTTTCGGCTACGATGCGCTCGAGGCCCAAGCGGTTGATTTGCTGGGGAACGTAATGGCGGATGCCTCGGCTTTCGATGATGTACTGTTCGGCTGGTTCGTAGTCGCGGATGCCGATGAAGACGAGGTCTTCGTTGTGGAGTTTGGGGTAGACCCCGCCCACGTGGCAGAGCTGCTCCCAGAGAGCGGCCACGCGCTCGGAGACTTCGGCGAGGCCCGTTTCGGCGGGAGGGGTGTGGCCTTCAATGGCTTCGAGGGCACGCAGGCCCAGCGAGGCGGCTAAGGGCATGCCGTGGACATTGCCCGAAGGGCTGGTATAGGGCGAATGAACATCGGCGTGGGCATCGATCCAGATGACGCCGAGGCGTTCATCGGGGTAGGCGGCCCGCAGACCGGCAATGGTACCGGCGGCGTTGGAGTGGTCGCCCGAGATGATGAAAGGAAAGCTGCCGGCCCGCAGGATACTGGTCGTGGCGCGGCAGACCTGCTCGATGACGGGCAGGATGTTGTTCAGGTGGTGGGCGCGGCCCGTTTCGGGGTCGGGGTTAGGGTCGATGCGCAGGGTGTTTTCCGTCTCGTCGATGACGGTGTTGGGGTGCTGGGAAAAAAGGGTCAGGCCGCGGTTGAGGGCGGCAAACTGGATGGCATCGGGGCCGAGGGCGGCACCCCAGGTGCCGGCTCCAAATTCGGATTTGACCCACAGGAAATGGATGTGTCGCTTCGACATATCAAAAGATTTAGGTTCAGGCTGCATGCCCTCTTGCGGGGCGGTTTTTCGCTAATTTTGAGGCAGCTAACGCAAGTTAGCACCTTTTCCGGCTGCGGGCACCCGTTCCCCCGATCATGCAGAGTTACTACGAGTTCCTCGACCTGAGCGTCGATTTCCCCCAGGAAGGCTTCGAGGTCATCGATGACGAGCTTTACTTCCACAACATCAACCTGATGGAGATCATCGAAACCTATGGCACGCCCCTGCGTTTCACCTACCTGCCCCTGATTTCGAAGAAAATCCAGAAGGCCAAGCTCTGGTTTCAGGATGCGATGCTGCGCTGCAACTACCGCGGCAGCTACACTTACTGCTACTGCACCAAAAGCTCGCACTTCCGCTACGTGCTCGAAGAAGCCCTCAAAAACGACATCCACCTCGAAACGAGTTCCGCCTTCGACATTCCGCTCATCGAAGCCCTCGAAAAAAAAGGCCTCGTCAAAAAAGACGTACTCATCGTCTGCAACGGCTTCAAGCGCGACAATTACCTGCGCTACATCGTCGACCTGATCCACGACGGCTTCTCGAACTGCATCCCCGTTCTCGATAACAAAGAAGAATTCAACTACTACAATTCGGAACTGGACGTGCCCTGCAACCTGGGCGTGCGCATGTGCGTCGAAGAACAACCCGATTTCAGCCACTACACCAGCCGCCTGGGCATCCGACCCGACGAAATCGTCGACCTCTACAACACCAAAATCCGTAAGGCCCCGAATTTCAAGCTCGTGATGCTCCATTTCTTCATCAACTCGGGCATCCAAGACACGCCCTACTACTGGTCGGAACTGGAAAAATGCGTCCTCTTCTACTGCAAGCTCAAAAAACTGAACCCCGACCTCAATTACCTCAACATCGGGGGCGGCCTGCCCTACCGCAACTCGCTCTTTTTTGATTTCGACTACGAATACATGATCGGCGAGATCGTGAGCCGCATCAAGAGCATCTGCGCCGAAAACGAAGTGCACGAACCCGACCTCGTTACCGAATTTGGCAGCTACACCGTGGCCGAAAGCGCGGGCATCCTCTTCAAGGTCATCGGGCGCAAGCAGCAGAACGACCGCGAGAAGTGGCTCATCCTCGACAGCAGCCTCATGACGACCCTGCCCGACATCTGGGCCCTCAACCAGCGTTTCCTGCTGCTGCCCATCAACAACTGGGATGCCGAATACGAGCGCGTCATCCTCGGAGGCATCACCTGCGACCACCACGACTTCTATTCCAACGACGCGCACATCAACGTGCTCTTTCTGCCCAAGACCCGCAAGGTGCAGTACCTGGGCTTTTTTCACACGGGAGCCTACCAGGATGCGCTCAGCGGCTTTGGGGGCATCCATCACTGCCTCATCCCCAACCCGCGGCACCTGATCATCCGCCGCAACAAGGACGAATCGCTCGATTTCGAAATTTTTGCCGAGGAACAGAACAGCAAGCAGGTGCTGCGCCTGCTGGGCTATTGAGCTTTGCCGTGAAGAGTCGCGCTCCGCATGCCTTGCTGCTGCTGCTGCTGGTGCAGGTGCTGCTGCTGGCCATCTCGGCGGTGGGACCACGCCTGCAGCTGGCCTGGCTCAACTGGACGGGCCACAAGCTGGCCCTGCGCCTGCCCGACCCCGACGAGCTGCTGCGCATCGGGCCACCCCCCGTCGAAACGCCCGACAGCCTCGTAGCCCAGCTCCTGACGGCAGCCAGCCTGCCCCCCGAGGATTCGACCGCCACCGCCACGGCCCCCGCCGACAGTCTCGTAAGCCAGGCCCTGCACTTCAGCCGCACCCGCCTCGACCCCGACGAGCTCGATACCCTGAGCCGCAACGTCATCGAAACCTGGAGCGACCCCGCCGCCCTGCAGCCCTTCTTCCGCGCCCTGGCCGATTCGGGCCTCGTGCGCATCGCCCACTACGGCGACTCGCAGATCGAAGGCGACCGCATCAGCCAGTACCTGCGGGCCTACCTGAGCCGCCGCTTTGGCGGGGGCTACCTGGGCACGCTGCCCTTCCTCGAACAGGCCTCGCACCACAGCCTGGCTCGGAGCCACAGCGGCAACTGGCGCAGGTATTCGATCTTCAAAGACCGCTACAACTCGGCCCGCTACGGCCTCTCGGGCTGCGTCTTCCGGTTTCAGCCCGCCCTCAGTGCCGAGGCGGCCACACAGCTGGCCCAGACAGGCCGGCCCGATTCGGCCTGGATGCGTTTCCGGCTCGCCCCGGGCACGCGCCACCAGCGGGTCGAACTGCTCTGGTCGAATCCCTACGCCCCCACCCGCCTGACCATCCGGCTGGCCGACACCCTCTACCGCCGCGATACCCTGCCCGCCAGCACCCTCTTTCAGGCTACCGACCTGCGCATCCCCACCGGCTGCACCGACATCGCCCTGCATTTCAGCGGGCCGATCAGCCCCGACTTCTACGGCCTGCGCCTGACCGGAAACCAGGGGATCGAAATCGACAACTACGCCCTGCGCGGCCATTCGGGCAACGACCTGGCCCGCATCTCGGACGACTTCATCCTGCAGCAGCTCCAGACCCACCCCGTACAGCTCATCATTTTTCAGTACGGGGGCAACCTGGTGCCCTACGACGTGGCCAATTTCGACTGGTACGAGAAAGACCTCTACCGCATGCTCATGCGGTTCAAGCGGCTGGCCCCGCAGGCAGCCCTGCTGGTGGTAGGGGTGGGCGATGCGGCACGGGTGGTCGAAGGCGTGGCCCAGACCTACCCCACGGTCGAGCGCATCCGCCAGGCCCAGCGGCGGGCCGCCGAAAGAGCAGGCGTGCCCTTCTGGGACCTCTACGCGGCCATGGGCGGGGCCAATTCGATCGTGAGCTGGGTGCGTCAGGGCATGGCCGGTGCCGATTACGCCCACTTTTCGCCGCTGGGCCAGCGGCTGGCAGCGCGGCTGCTCTACTCGGCCCTGATGAAGGCCTGGCTGGCCCAGCAGCCGCCTGCCATTCGTTTCGAGCCGGCCGAGCCTGAACAAGAGCAAACGGTACCCAAAATGTAGGGCCTAATGATCAGGCCCGGCCAGCCTGCCCCAAAAGACATCGATGCCGCCGCAATCGAAGGCGATGCCTGATGCCCCGTTTATTCATTTGACGATGGAAAGCAAAGAATAGGCGGATCGGACAGCCGAAGTCCTCCAGCCCATGACCCCAGCACTCAGAAACAAAAAACAGCTAGGCCCCCCGAAGGAAGCCTAGCTGATCAACCTAAACTAAACCATGAAATTGTATAATAGTAAAGGACGAGCAGAGGGTCTTGGTTCCAAAGTTTCAAAAAAAACTGAATTATCGGCTGGAAAGCCTCCTGCTGCCGGTCCGAAAGGCCCGATTCAAGTGGACCAGTCCGTGGACCGGCTTTGGACCGGCGGTGGTCCACCGGTGTATAAACACTCCCACTCTTTTTCCACGGCCTGCGGTCCACAAAAAGGCCGGTCCGGTCCACCTGTTTATACCCGCGTGGACAGGCTGTTTATACCGAGGGAGTTATCCACTGTATAAACAGCCGCCGTATAAACAGGTCGTGTTTTCGGAACCCGGACCAATCATTTACAATCCTTCGGACCGATTTACGTACTTTGTAGTGGTCGATGAACTGTGGATTACGAGAAAAGCAAGAACAAAGCCGCAGGCATTTTCCACAGGGTCCACAGCTATAATAATACTAGATTAATTTTTTAAAAAAAGTATAAACAGTATGATCAGCCGAGTGGAAAATCCCGATGCCTTGGCCCGCGAAGCCCGCCGCTACGGCTTCCTGCCGCGCGAGGTCGATCCGACCCTCGACCTGCACGCCGAAATCGGGCGGCTCAAGCGCGAGAAACGGGCTGTGATTCTGGCCCACTACTATCAGGATTCGGAGATTCAGGACCTGGCCGATTTCGTGGGCGACAGCCTGCAGCTGGCGCGGGCTGCCCAGCAGACCGAGGCCCAGCTCATCGTCTTTGCGGGGGTGCACTTCATGGCCGAGACGGCCAAAATCCTCAACCCCGACCGGAAGGTGGTCCTGCCCGATCTCAACGCGGGTTGCTCGCTTTCGGACAGCTGCCCGGCTCCGCTTTTTGCCGCTTTCAAGGCCCAGTACCCCGATCACGTGGTCGTGAGCTACATCAACTGTTCGGCCGAGCTGAAGGCCCTGAGCGACGTTATCGTTACGTCGAGCAACGCCGTGGCCATCGTCGAATCCTTTCCGCCCGACCAGCCCATCATCTTTGCGCCTGACCGCAACCTGGGCGCGTACCTCAACAAGAAAACGGGCCGGAACATGCGGCTCTGGAACGGGGCCTGCATGGTGCACGAGATTTTTTCCTACAAAAAAATCCGCGATCTGATGGCCCAGCACCCCGAGGCCCAGCTCATCGCCCACCCCGAATGCGAGGAGCCGGTGCTCGAACTGGCGCACTTCATCGGCTCGACCTCGGCCCTGCTGCGCTACGTCGTCGAAAGTCCGGTACGCCAGCTCATCGTGGCTACCGAGCCGGGCATCCTGCACCAGATGCGCCGGCAGGCTCCCCATAAAGAACTGATTGCCGCCCCCTCGAACCAGGCCTGCGCCTGCAACAACTGCCCCCATATGAAACTCAACACGCTGGAAAAGCTTTACGTCTGCCTGCTCTACGAGCAGCCCGAACTGCAGCTGCCTGCTGACCTGATCGAAGCAGCCCGCCGCCCCATCGACCGCATGCTTACCCTGAGTCAGGGCATCAAATGAACCGCTTGTTTATTTGGGTTCTGGGACTGCTGCCCCTGCTGCGGGTGGCAGCGCAGCCCCATGCCCTCTTCGACCACGCCTGGTGCGTGAGCGACCGCATCGGCATCCAGTTTGAAGCGGGCGGAGGCAGCCCCCAGTTTTTCACTACGCGCCTGCAGACCGAACCTTTCTACGATGCCGAGTGCCACGCCTCGATCGCCGATGGCGCGGGCAATCTGCTCTTTTATCTCGAAGCCCGCCGACCGCCCAGGCTGTCGAGCAACGTGCGCAACGCCCTGCACCAGATCATGCCCGGCGGCGAGGGCATCGAAGCCATAGGCAGCGTCGCCAACGGGGCGATCATCCTGCCGCGCCCGGGCCAGTCGGCCCTCTACGACCTGTTTACCCTCTCGCTGCTGCGGGGCAGCAACGAGGAGCGGGTCGTGCTCTTCCGGCACCTCATCGATCTGAAGGACGGTTTGGGCCGCGTCGTCGAGGCCAATCGCCTCGTGGCCGACGATCCGCTGGTGGACAAACTGGCCGCCGTACGCCACGCCAATGGCCGCGACTGGTGGCTCGTGAGCCACGGCTACCGCAGCAGCGAGTTCATCGTCTACCTGCTCGATGGCACGGGTAGCCTCAAGGCCCAGCGACAGTCCATTGGCAAAGCCCATACCGGCCACAACGTGCGTAGCGGCGAGATGACTTTTGCTCCTACGGGCGATCGGCTGGGCCTCGTTACGGGCAATGGCATCGTAGAGGTCTTCCGCTTCGACCGCTGTACGGGCCGCTTTTCCGATCCCATTTACTTGGGGGTCGATTTTCCACCCGCCGGCATTCCTCAAGGTGATTTTGTGGCCCATTACGGCTGCTCGTTTTCGCCCTCGGGCCGCTTCTTCTACTATTCGACCATCGACCGCCTCTACCAGGTCGATCTGGAAACGGCCGACCCCAGCCGCCACAAGGAAAAAATCTGGGAAGACCCCGTTACCTTTGCCAATACGCTTGCCCAGCATGAATTAGGCCCCGATGGCCGCATCTACATCGCCCGCTACAATCACAAATACTTGTCGGCCATCGAATACCCCGACCGCAAGGGCAAGAACTGCCGCTTTGTGCGCGACTACCTCGACCTAGGGGGCAAACAGCTCAAAGCCGGTCTGCCCAACTTCCCGAATTACCGCCTCGGCAACTGGATCGAAGCCAACGCGGGCCGCGATACCGTGCTCTGCCCTGGCGAGGCCGTCCGTCTGGGTGTCGCCGCCAAGACGGGCCTGCGCTACCGCTGGCAGCCCCCCGACGAACTCGACAACCCAGCGGCAGCCCAGCCGATCGCCCGCCCTACGGTAAGCCGTACCTACCGCCTGACCGTCGAAGCAGGATCGAAGGGGGGCTGCGCCGCCGAGCCGGCCGTGGCCCAGGTGCGCGTCGAGGTTCGCCCCGCGGCAGCGGTCGAGTGCCGCCAGGCTCTGGCTCCGCCGCCCTCAAGCCTGCGTCAGCTCACCCTCTACCCTAACCCCGCCAGCGATTTTGTCTTTCTCTTCTACGAGTTCGAGACAGCCGAGCGCGTGCTCGTCGAAATTCACGACGCGCTGGGTCAACGCCAGCACGAGACCTTGATCACCCAGCCCACGGGTCGCCTCGATCTTGATACGACCGACTGGTCGGCGGGCCTCTACCTCGTTACGTTTCGCTCGGGGGGTCGGCTTTTCACCACGGCCCAGCTGCTGGTGTTCTGAATCGGTGCATCGATTTGGCCTTTCTTTCTGCAGGCAGGGAGTGATCCAGTGTGAAAGTAAAATTGTATTTTAGTACTATATTAATTATATCATGGCTTAAAAATACAAGCACAGTAAATGCCTTGAATCTGCATATCAGGCATCCGGTGCTCGCCCTTTTTTTCGGGTGCGCAGCCACCCGGCACCCATCCACGCTGCCGCCGCCACGCCCGCCAGCAGGATCGGAAACAGAGGGGCCTGATACCGCCACTCGCAGAACCGGAATCCCCATGGAATGAGCAGCAGATAGCTTCCCAGCACCAGGAGCAACCCTGTCAGTCGACCGTCGCGCCGGCGATTGGCCCAAAGCCCCAATCCCAGCCAGCCCAGGGTCATCAGCAGCCCGTAGAGCAGCGAGAAATAGACCTTGAGCAGCAGCTCGCCCAGAGGCAGGCCGCCGGCCGGTCGGGTCAGCAGGTCCTCGGTGCCCGAGCGCACGAGGTAGCGGCGCAGCAGCCGCAGCCGCGATTTCAGGTAGTAGTCCCAGGGTTCACGGGCACGGTAGCCGGCCATCGCCCGCCGCACCAGTTGAGCAGTCCGCACCTGCCGCAGGGTGTCGGCGGGCTGGGCTTCGGCGGCGCGCGTGCTGTCGGCCAGCGACTCGATGAGCGACCTGCCCAAGGCCCGCACCAGAGCAGGCGGCAGGCGACGCATCGTGTTGTCGGGATGGCTGGCAATGCCGCCCACGCTGTCGGGCAGAAAGAGCCGGATTTCGGACTTGGGTTCCCACCAGACGATGTCGCCGCCCCAGGCTGCCACGAACTCGAAGAGAGCCATCCGCACGGGGCTGTAGGTGTAGTCGGCCCAGATGCTGCCCTGCAGCGGAATCCAGCGGTCGAAAGCCAGTCGGTTGCGCGTCAGCCAGACTCCCTCGAAGACCAGCAGCGGCAAGGCAAAAAGCAGCAGCCGCCCTGCCCATGCCCGCCAGTTCAGCTGGCGCAGCCCCACCGCCAGAACCAGCCCTGCACCCGCCCAGAACCAGCCCATGAGCGGACGCAGGAAAACCCCTACGGCCAGCAGCAGGCCCAGCAGCAGGATGTTGCCCCGCGTGGGCGGTCGCCAGGCCACTACCACCGCCAGCCCCAGTACGCTCAGGCTCAGGCTTTCGGTGAGCAGGCGCAGGTCGTACTGGATCATCCAGCAGGCCGTGCCGATGAGCAGGGCCGCCGGCCCCTGCGCCTGGGGCTGCTTCAGCCCCCGTGCCACCCAGCCCCCCAGCAGCCACGCCACCCACAGGCTCAGCACCCATTGCAGGAGCACAAGGGCCGTCCGTGCCCCTGCCGGCTCAAAAAACAGCCGCCAGAACAGATAGATCAGCCCGTAGCCCGGCATGCGTCCTGCACTGGGCTTGACCGAGGTACCCGAGCGCGTGCCCCAGGTACCGGTTTCGATCCAGGTTTCGGCGGGAGCGAGGTAGGTTTCGGTATCGCCCGCCGTCAGGGCCAGCTCGCCCGGTGGCAGCAGGAAAGCCCATTCGGTCCAGAGCCAGCCCGAGAGCAGAAGGCGCAGACCGACGAGGGTAGCCAGCCAGATTATGGCGTGGGTTGACTTCATGGCTGCAAGATAGGCGGCAGGCGTGCGCAAATGCGGGCCGCAGCTTCATGAACCGTGGGCCCGGGTAGGTTTACCCTTCGCCTAAAGTTACTGAAAATCAATCACTCAATTAAATTCAATTAAAAAGTCGGGTCGAGCTAAATTCAGCTTCATCTCGGGTTGCTAAAATTTGTTCCTTCAGCGATTTGCCGTTTTTTCTTGCTCGATTTCCCAGTCGATGGCCAGCAGCACATCGGGCGCACCGTCGAGCAAGGGATCGCAGCCGGCAGCCAGCCGGCGGGCACCCGCCCGCGCGAAGAGCCGCCAGTGGGCCGGCAGTTTCACAGGCGGTCCGGTTGGGGCCTCGATCGCAGCCTCGAGCTCGAACCGCGGCCTGAAACTTGCTGCGGGCCACGCAGGCCAGTGCAGCAGCTGCTGTACGAGCAGGGCCTCGCACCCCCAGGCACTGACCGACCCTACCCACCAGCGCGGCCCATCGGGTGGCCCGAAGCCCGCCCGCAGAGCCTGCCACAGCCGTTGGAGGGCCAGGCCCCTGCGGGCCTCGGGCAGCACAAACAGGCGGCTGACTTCGGCCACGGGCCAGCTCAGGGGTGCAGGCAGGGCATCGGGCCAGTCGTAGAGCGTGGCCGTGTAGCCATGCTGGGCCGCTTCGGAACTCTCGAAGATCAGCACGCGGGCGGCGGCCAGCAGTTCCGGTTCCGCAGGGCCTGGCTGCAGGCGCAGCAGCCGTACATGCCAGGCACGCTCGTCGAGGGGATCGGGGGCGAGGGGAAGCGGCCACAGGCCCGCGGCCAGCATCCGGCACCGGTCGGCCCAGCCGTCGGCTCGGCCAAAGCTTGCGTGGGCTTCGGTTCGGTCGTCAAATCGCAGCAGGCAGCCCTCGGCCTGCGCAGTCATGACCGGGCTTCTCCCGCGTGGTGGGTCATGTAGGCTTCGAAGCCGGTATCGGTCATGTATTTGCGCAGCACGTCGGGCGGGATGCTCGGCACATGCGTGAGCATCAGCGCGTCGATGGCATCCTGAAAATCGGGGTCGACGTTGAATCCCAGCACATCGGAACCCAGTTTGAGGTAGTGCTTGATGAGGATGGGCACGCGCAAATCCTCACGCTCGACAAACGAAATGATCTGCTGGATGTCGTTGAGATTGCTGATGCCCAGCGATTCGTAGAGCCTGTGATCGTTCTTGAGGTTGGAGCGGAAGGGATTTCGGGGCCGCACAAGGGGGGCCAGCCCGGCATTGAGGTGGTTGCGCCGCAGGTAGGCAACGATGAAGTGCTTCGAGACGCGGTGGAAAGCGTTGCTGATGCTCGCCGGTCCGATGAGGTAGCGGTACTGGGGGTGCTGCACCAGAAAATGACCGATGCCCGTCCAGAGCAGCATCAGGGGCTGATAGCTGCGCTGGTATTCCTGCCGGACGATGGAGCGGCCCAGTTCGAGGGCCGGATGGATACGCTCAAAAAGCTCGGGCTCAATCTCGAAGAGCGAGTTGAGGTAGAGGCCCTTGGGGCCGTGCTGGGCCAGTACTTCGTCGCAGCGGGCGATGCGGTAGGCTCCGACGATTTCCTGCCGGTCGCGGTTCCAGATGACCAGGTGCTCGTAGTATTCGTCGTATTCGTCGAGGTCGACGGCCTTGCCCGTGCCCTCGCCCACGGCTCGGAAAGTTACTTCGCGCAGCCGGCCCAGCTCTCTCATCAGCATGGGGGCTTCCGAACCCCGAAAGGCCAGCACTTCGAAGCTCTGCTGGTAGAAGAGCCGTTTGCCCTGGCCCAGCTGGGCCAGCTCGTCGAGCAGGATGTTCACCGCCACGGGGGCGATCACCGTCTTGGGTTCGCCTTTGCCGGGCCTGCGCAGCAGCTGCTTGAAGGGCTTCCACTTGATGCGGGTGCGCGTGTCGGTATAGGTCGAAGCCAGCAGGTAGACCTTCGACTGCAGGAAGCGCGTCAGGGCTTCGGGGCTGGGATAGGCAGCCAGTCGCTCGGGCGAGAGCACACGGCCTACGCGGAAGCGCAGCCGGTCGCGCCGGTGGCGGGTCAGCTCACGAAACTGGAGCCGGGTGCGCAGGCGCGGGTGGATCGACCCCGCCAGGTGAAAGAGCAGGCTGCCCCGCCCGTGGAAATAGACTGGGGCCACCGAGGCACGCGTCCGTTGGATGAGGCGGGCTACCAGCGGGTTCCAGTCGGGTTCGCGCAGGCGGCGGGTTTTGAAATCGAAGCGCGGTGCCTCGCCCGCCGGAAATACGGCTACCACGCCGCCTCCTTCGAGGAAGGTCAGCAGCTCGCGCAGCGCACCGAAGTTGCTGCGGCCTTCGGGCTCGTCGGCCCGGAAGGGGTTGAGGGCAATGAGCTTCTCGCCTACGGGGGCTACTCCGGCAAATACATCGTTGGCCAGCAGGCGGTAGTCGGAGCGGATGCGGCTCATGAGCAGGATCAGGAAGAGGGCTTCCAGGCCCCCGTAGGGGTGATTGCTCACCAGCACCAGCGGACCCTGGCAGGCCCGCAGGGCTTCGATCTCGCGCTCGGAGAACTCGTAGTCGAGGCCCAGTTCGCGGAAAAGTGCCTCGGCAAAAGCCGAGGGGGTGTCGGCCGCTTCGTTGATGCGGGCATAGGTCCGGTTGAGGCGGTCGATGCCCAGGACTTTTTCCAGACCCGGGCGCACAAAGACCTGGTAGAGCACGCGCTTGAGTGGCGTGTCGAAGCGGGCGTCAGTGTCCACCAGGGCTTTGGGCTTGCTGCGGCGGGCCATAGGAAAGGCCAAGTTAGGTAAAAAAAAAGCCCGCCGGCGGGTCTTGCTTCGCCCGCTCGGCTTGCTTGCCCGAATCGATCCGTGACCGCTTTCGAGGGCATCGGGCTTTCCCGTCGAATTCGATTCTGTATTTTGCACCGGTTTGGGGGGCCGTCGGAGGAATTTGGGGGCGATCGAAGGCCGGTTTTTTTGAGTCGCCCGGGCCGGTTCCCTGCCTCGATAGCCGGGCCTTTGGGCTGGAAGTATGAAAAAACTGATTATAAAAATTTTTCGTAGAATAGGACTTGCCGGACGCATCGTCATCCTGCGAAACGGTGCGCTCAAGGAGTGGGGCTGGTTTCGTACCTTCGATACGGGCCGCTCCGAAGACCGCTACGGCAACCCGCTGGCGTGGTATACCTACGCCTTTCTGTATTTTCTGGAACCGCGCCTGCGTCCCGATTTCACAGTCTTTGAATACGGCTGCGGCAACTCGACGTTCTGGTTTGCCCCGCGGGTAGGTCGGGTCTTTTCCGTCGAGCACCACCCCGACTGGTTCCGCTACATCGATCGGCGCAGGCCCGCCAACGCGCAGATTGCCCTCGCCGAATCGAAAGAAGCCTACCTGGCCCAGGTCCAGGCCTACGGTACGCGCTACGACCTGATCGTCGTCGACGGCATCCACCGCAACGAGTGCCTGGCTCGGGCCCCCGAAGCCTTGAGCGATCGGGGCGTGATCATCCTCGACAATTCGGAACGGCCCGACTACGCCGCGGCAATCGCCGACCTGCTGGCCAAAGGCTTCCGCCGCCTCGATTTTTACGGCATGGCCCCCGTTACACCGCTGCCCGGTACGACGACCGTTTTCTACCGCGCCGGCAACTGCCTCGGGATTTAAGATTTAATTTTTTAATCCCATAGCCAGCTCAGAATTGGCTAATTTCGGCCCGCCTATGGAAGACGAACTGCTGGCCGTCATCGACCTGGGCACCAATACCTTCAATCTGGTAGTGGTGTCTGTGCGTGGAGGGGACCTCTACCAAGTGCTGGATAAAGTCAAGGAACCTGTCAAGCTCGGCGAGGGGGGACTCTCGGCCGGTCGGCTCTCGGAAGCCGCCTGGGAGCGTGCCCTGGCTGCCCTGCACAAGTTCCGCCGCCTCATCGAATCGCGCGGCTGCAGCCAGACACTGGCTTTCGCCACCAGTGCCATTCGCTCGGCCAGTAACGGAGCCGATTTCTGCCGTCAGGTGCTGGCCGAAACGGGTATCGCCATCCAGGTCATCAACGGCAATCAGGAAGCTGCCCTCATCTACGAGGGCATCAAGTACGGCCTGAGCCTGCCGCTCAACGAGCACGTACTGATGGTCGACATCGGCGGCGGCTCGGTCGAGTTCATCGTGGCCAACCGCATGGGGGCCCAGCTGCTGCGCAGCGTCAACGTAGGGGCGGCCCGTCTCTGGGAAGCCGTCCAGCCCAGCGACCCCATCACCGAGGCCCAGCAAGAGGCGGCCCTTCAGATCATCGACCGCGAGCTTGCGGGGCTGGTGGCCGAAATCCGCGAGTTTGGCGTGCGCACGCTCATCGGCTCATCGGGTACCTACGAGACCATCGGTGCCCTCAGTGCCTACGAGGACAACGAGAAGTTCCTGATCGACAACCTCAACGGCTACCGCGTCGAAGTGCGCAAGTTCCGTAAGATTCACCGGCGGCTGCTCACCTCGCGCCGCGAGGAGCGGCTCACGTGGCGGGGCCTCGACCCCATGCGGGTCGATCTCATTCTGATGGGCACGCTGCTGACGCACTACCTGGTCGACCGTCTGCCCATCGAGCAGATTGTCGTCTCGATGTTTGCCTTGAAAGACGGCATCGTGGTGCAGCACCTGCGCGAGCGCAAGACCTTAGGCCCCGCGCCCGACCCGAGCATCCGCAGCCAGCGCGAGACGGGTGTCCGCGAGCTGGCGATCAAGTTCCGCTGCAACCTCGAAAAAAGCGACTATGTAGCCCGCCTGGTGCTCAGCCTCTTCGATCAGACGCGCTACCTGCACCAGTACGGTGCGCAAGAACGCGAGTGGCTGCATTACGCCTGCCTGCTGCTCGATGTGGGGCACCTCGTCAACCGCAGCGGCCACCACAAGCACGGCCAGTACATCATCCAGAACTGCGGCCTGCCCGGCTTTTCGGGCAAGGAACTCCTGCTCATTTCGAACCTGGTGCGCTACCACCGCAAGAGCCTGCCAAGCGAGGAGCACTTCTACTATAACATGCTTTATAAAGAGGACAAGCGCGTGGTCGAGGTGCTGGCGGGGCTGCTCCGTCTGGGCCTCAACCTCAACCGGGCCGACCGGCGGCTCATCACCGATCTGGTGCTGCGTTCCGACGGGCCCCGGAGCATGCGCCTGGGCCTCAGTGCCCTGCAGCCGCCCGATCTCGAGCTCCAGGCCGCCGAGCAGGAAAAAGCTCTCTTCGAACGGGCTTTCGGGGTGGAACTGACCTTCGAGCTGCTGCCCTGAAGGGCGGGCATTGCCTGCCTTTAGCGGGGGTACTGCGGATCACTCAAAAAAAAAAAATCCTTACAACGGGAGGCTGCCACCGCTTGCCCTGCCCGCCTCATCAGAAACCGAGGGTCTGGCGGTAATAAAGAAAGACGAGGGTGCCGAAGAAGCCCACCAGCGTTCCCCCGATGATCTGGGGTGTGGTGTGGCCCCGCAGGTGCCAGCGCGACCAGCCCACGCCTGCCAGCAGTGCCAGCAGCAGGGCGTTGGTCGCCGAGACGACAAAGCCCGTATCGATGCTCAGCAGCAGGGCAAACGAGGCCGCGGCGGCGATCATGTGGATCGAAATGCGCCAGACCAGGGTAATGACCGCCGTCAGGGCGTTGATGTAAACGAGGAAGTCGGCAAAGGCATCCATCTGGGCGGGGTCGCGGCCCGCGCCCAGGCGTGTGGTCTGCAGCAGGTAGACGAAGAGCAGCACCGAGGCGATGTTGATGAGGAAGGGCACGAGGCGTTTGCGCCGCTCGAGCACGTAGAGGTTGTCGCGGCCCAGGACGTAGCGCACGTAGATCACGTAGCCAATCAGGGGCAGGGCCGCCAGGCAGAGCAGGCTCAGCCCCAGGACGAGGGGGTCGGCCGTGCGCCGCAGGTAGATGTAGATAAAAAACTGGCAGAAATTGGGGTTGATGGCAAAAGAGAGGAGCTTGGCCGTGAAATGCCAGGCCTGATGCGCGGGCCGCGCGGAGCTGGAGGGCTGCGTCATGCCGGCGGGTGGGTTCAGAGGTCTTTGCGCAGGCGGGCCACGTTGAGGCCCATCTGCTCGCGGTACTTGGCGACGGTGCGGCGGGCGATGTTGTAGCCCCGTTCGTTGAGCAGTTGCGTGAGCCGGTCGTCGGAAAGCGGTTTCTTGCGGTCCTCGTTTTCGATGAGTTCGCGCAGGATGCGCTTTACTTCTTTGTTCGAGACTTCCTCGCCCGATTCGGTGCTGATGCCCTCGGAGAAAAAGTATTTGAGCTGGTAGATGCCGAAATCGGTCTGTACGTATTTGCTGTTGGCTACGCGGCTGACGGTCGAGATGTCCATGCCGATTTCGTCGGCCACGTCTTTAAGGATCATGGGCCGGAGCTTGGTTTCGTCGCCCTGACTGAGGAAGAATTCTTTCTGGCGGTTGGCGATGCAGACCATGGTTTTGAGCAGCGTATCCTGCCGCTGCTTGATGGCGTCGATGAACCACTGGGCCGAGTCGATCTTGGCCTTGACGAACTGCAGGGTTTCGCGGGCCTGGGTGTCTTTTTCCTTGGCGGCGGGCTGGAGCTCCTGGAGCATGCGCAGGTAGCTGCGGCTCACGCGCAGCTCGGGGGCGTTCTTGCGGTTGAGTTTGACGTTGAGCTGCCCGCCCTCTTCGTGGAGGATGAAGTCGGGCACGATGTACTGCATCTTGATCTCGGATTCGGATTCGCCGGGCCGGGGGTTGAGTCGCGTGATGAGCTGGTAGACTTCGCGCAGCTCGTCGTCGTCGATACCCAGCCGGTCGGCCAGCCGGTCGAAGTGTTTCTTGCTCAGTTCGTCGAAGTAGTCCTCGACGATGCGCAGGGCCAGCTGGGTGTGGGGCGTCTGGGGTTTGCGGTGGAGCTGCAGCAGCAGGCATTCCTGCAGGTCGCGGGCCCCCACGCCGGGGGGGTCGAGGCTCTGCACGATGCCCAGCACGCTCTCGACCACCTCCTCGCGCACGGACAGGTTCTGGCGGAAGGCCAGCTCGTCGACGATGGCCGTGATGGGTCGGCGGAAGTAGCCGTCGGGGTCGATGTTGCCGATAATCTGGCGGGCTACGAGGAACTCCAGTTCCGAGAGGGGCAGCATGCCGATCTGCTGTTCGAGCAGGTCGTAGAGCGACCGCCGCTGCACGATGGGCGTTTCGTAGCGTTCCTCGTTGGGGTCGTCGGGGGTGTGGAGCTTGTAGCGGTAGTCTTCCTCGGCCAGGTAGTCTTCGAGCGAGAGTTCCTGCAGCTCGGAGCCTTCGGCCTCGTCGTAGGCGTCGCTGGTGTAGGGGTCGTCGGGGGCGGTATCGGCTTCGTCGCTTTCGCGCTCGTAGGGGTTTTCGTCCACTTCGCCCAAGTCGTGGCCCTCGGCCAGGGCCGGGTTGTCTTCCAGTTCCTGCTTGATGCGCGCTTCCAGTTCGATGGTTGGAATCTGGAGCAGCTTGATGAACTGGATCTGCTGCGGCGAGAGCTTCTGCAGCAGCTTCTGATGCAATCCCTGTTTAAGCATGTCTAGACCCTCGGTGGCAGGCTTTTGGGTCAGCCTGTTGGGTAAAGTTACGCAAAAAAGCATCTGGAAAGCATCCGCGGGCTTGGAGCCGAGCCATCTGCCCCCAGAATCACGACGCCCCGGTGCGCAGGCACCAGGGCGGCATGAACTCTAATCAAAACAATACCCGTGGAGATGGAGGGAGTCGAACCCTCGTCCGGCGGAGCAGGCCGGCAGCCCTTCTACATGCTTAGTTCGCTTAGAGGAGGTCGGGCTTCCGCATCAAAGCGAACCAAAAGCGGAGTCCCCAGAAGTCGCTTGAGTTTAAGACGGTTTAGCGACATCCCCGTCCGATGCTGGTGGGTGGGTGATGCTCCAAGGGCCTGCGCCAGCCCGCCTGCCGAGGAGCAACTCAGCCTGAATTCCTTGAATTAGGCAGCGAGTGCGTAGGTGTTGTTGCCAACTATAGGTCGAAGGTTCGGTTTTAAGAGCTTACCTACAACGCTCTGCATGCTTACGACCACCTTCCGTAACAACCCGTCAATTCCAATGTCATCCCCAGATTAAGAAAGAACGCTATCTAATTATTTTTTTAACAACTACCGTGCCAGAAGCTCTGATCAGGAGCCGTTTTTACGCGGCGGGCGCAGTTTGCGAAACAGGGCTTTGAGTTCGGCGCGGGGCAGGGCCTGAGCAAAGGCATTGAACTGCGCCCCCTGCAGCCGCTCGCCCCCGTCGACGGGCAGCACCGCCCCGTTGATGTAGCTGGCCTGATCCGAGAGCAGGAAAGCCGCCGCCGCCGCCAGTTCCTGCGGGCGGCCCGTCCGGCCCATCGGGTGCCGGCCCCAGAGCAGCTGGTCGAACCGGTTGTCGGGTACGAGGCGCGACCACGCCCCCTCCGTCGGAAACGGCCCGGGGGCCAGGGCGTTGACCCGGATGCCGTAGCCCGCCCATTCGTAGGCCAGGCTCGTGGTCAGGGCGTGAACGCCTGCCTTGGCACAGGCCGAAGGCAGCACAAAAGCACTCCCCGTCTCGGTGTAGGTCGTAACGATGTTGACGATCGATCCACCCCGCCCCCCTTCAATCCATCGCCGGCCCAGCTGCTGCGTGCAGTGGAACGTGCCGTGCAGCACGATATCGACCACGGCCCGGAAGCCGCCCGGACTCAGGTCCTCGGACGCGCTCAGGAAATTGCCCGCCGCGTTGTTCACCAGCCCATCGACTGGCCCCAGCCTCTGCTCGAAGTGCTCGAACATCCGGCCCACGGCCTCGTAGTCGCGAATGTCGACGGCAAAGGGCTCCGCCCGCCCCCCCGCTGCCGCAATGGAGGCCACCGTTTCGGCCAGCGGCTCGCTGCGGCGGCCGCACACCCCGATCCGCGCCCCCAGAGCCGCCAGATGCTCGGCCATGGCCCGGCCCAGGCCCGTGCCCCCACCCGTGATGACGATGCACCGCCCATCGAGGAGCGGCCCGCTGAATCCTTTCTCCATTTTTTTTCGTTAAAATTACAGGCCCAAGTTGGGTAAAATGTACGCTAAAGCCAACGCCATGTGTCTGCTCAACCGCACTGAACTGCGCGGCCTGCTGGCCGCCGCCGCACTCTTGCTCGGATGGAATGCAGCGCACGCACAGGTGCTGCGCTCGATCGAACCGCTCGACCTGCCCGCCCAGAATGCTACCGCTGAAGACCTCGACGCTTACCGTCAGGTGTGGCTGCAGGCCACGAACCAGCGCCTGGGCCTCGGTGCGCCCCTGCGCCCCACCGGCCCGAGCCTTGCCCCGAGCCTCGGGCTGACGCATCGCCTGCAGCTCAGCCATGCCGATCCGGCCTACGTGCCCTGGCGCGTGGCCCCGCCCAACAGCAGCCTCGCCGGCCTCTTCAGCCAGTACCAGTATGGCGGCTCGAGCTTTCACCTCGGCGGCGACAGCCACATCCTCATTTCGCCCAACGATCCCTGGAACGGCTGGGGCCGGCGTGGGGTCTCCCTGCTGGGCACCATCGTTCCCAATACGGGCGTGCTGCCCAACTACTTTATGCTGCCCGGGCGGCTGGGGCCGATGTGGTAAGCCGGAGTGGCCTGCCCGCCGTGCCGGGGCTAGGGGAGCGTTTCCGGGCAGCAGTCTCCGGAGGCGGTACCGACGACCGCGGCGGTACCGTATTCCAGTTCGAGGGTGCAGTGATCGACCCCCAAGGCCCGCAGCCGCTGGCGCAGGTCGGCCCGGCAGGCGGCAGCCTCCGAGAGGCTCAGGTTGTCGGCCAGTACCACGTGCACCGTTGCGATGATGTATTCGCCATCGAGGCTCCAGAGGTGGAGGTCGCAGACGGCGGCCACGTGGGGGGCTGCGCTCAAAGCCTGTCGCACCATCGATTCATCGATCTGATCGGGGACGGCCTGTAGCAGTACCCGCAGCGACCGCCAGAGGTTGCGCAGCGCACTGGTCAGGATGTAGCCTGCGATAAGGATAGCCAGCAGGGGGTCGATCCATCGCCAGCCGAAGGCCCACATGAGGACGGCCCCTAGCAGGACTGCCGCCCAGCCCAGCACGTCCTCGAAGAGGTGCAGGGCGGCCACCCGCTCGTTGAAGGTATGGCCTTTGCGCAGCTGCAGGGCGGCTATGCCGTTGACCACCACGCCCAGCACCGCCAGCGCAAAGACCCCTTCCGATTTGACGGCGGGCGGATTCCAGAGGTGGGGTATGGCCTCGCGCAGGATGATGAACGAGCCAAGGATCAGTACGAGCGTCGTAACGAGGGCACCGAGCAGCGAGAAGCGGCCGTAGCCGTAGCTGTAGCGGCCATCGGCGGGGCGCAGGGCCAGCTGCTGGGCATAGAGTGCAAAGCCTAGGGCCAGCGTGTCGCCAAAATCGTGCAGGGCGTCCGAGAGGATGGCCGTGCTGTGGGTGTGCAGCCCGCCTGCCAGCTCGACGATGAAAAAACCCGTATTGAGCAAAAAAGCCATGCGTAGCCGGCGCGTGTAGTTGGCGGCATCGACAGGGCTTCGGTGCTCGTGCGGATGAACGTGGGGAGAAAGGATCGACATGGCCCGTTAGCGCAAAGGTACGGCCAACAGCCGCAAGCCGAAAAGCCGTAACTTGAGCCAGATTAAAATGAGGCGATTTCTACTACATGAATGAAACACAGCTACCCCTCATCTTTTTGATTGTCGAAGAGGCCCCCTTTGGTCAGCAGCTGGTCGAGGCCCTGCGCGAACGCTACGGCAATCAGTATGAATATGTCATCACCACCGACGATGCCGAAGCCCTCGAACTCATTGTGCAGTGGTCGAAACAGCAGCGGCAGCTGGTACTCACCGTAGCCGAGGCCTTCCTCATCAACGTGCCGACCGACGGCCTGCTGGCCCAGGTCAACGAACGCTTCATGGCTACTTATCTGGTCTATCTGGCCGAAACGACCACCATCGAGGTTACGCGCCTCTCGACCATGCCCGCCACGCGCATCATCCCCAAAGCCGCTCCCCTCGAGGAGCTGATCGAAATCTTTGCCTTCGGTATCCGCGACTACGAATACCGCATGAAGCGGCGGGCCGACTTCCGGCTGGTGCGCACCCTCAACCGCCACTTTCAGGACCTGGCCGCCCTCGAGGAACCCAAAGCCATGTACCAGCGGCTCATGAAGTTTGTCATCGACAACGCCCCAGTCGAACGGGGCTACTACCTGAGCAGCGACAAGGGTCAGGTACAGATCGAAGCCGTGGCCGCCCGCTCGCCCATCGAGGACGGCACCCTGCGCATTCGTCTTTCCAAGGAACCCGCTCTGCTCAACGCCGAAGTGGTTCGGGCCTTGACCCAGGCCCTGCAGGACACCGAAGAAAACCCCCGCCTGACGGTCATCCCCGTGCGGCGGCAGGGCCGCATCGTGGCCTACCTCTACCTCGAGCACGCCAGCGAGGAAAACGCCTTCGGCCAGGCCCACCGCGAGCTCCTCAACCTGGCTGTCGACCACCTGGCCCTGCTGCTGGCCACGGTCGAACCCACCGCTTCCCCCACCAGCCGACCGCTCCCCCCACCCGCCCGCATCAGTAACGACCACCTGGCCTTCTCGCAATCGGTGCAGCAGAGCTACCTGCGCCCCGCCAGCCAGCTGCGCGAACACTTTCCCCAAGCCTTTATCTTCTGGGAGCCGCGCCAGCAGGTCTCGGCCTCCTTCTACTGGTTTGCCGAACGCTACCACCGCTTCCTCATCGCGGCCGCCGAATGCAACGAGGACGGGGTGGCTGCCGCCATCACGGGCCTCATCAGCACCAATCTGCTCAGCGAGGTGGCTGCCGAGCAGGCTCTGCCCCAGGCCGAGGAACTGCTCTCAGCTTTCAACGAACGTTTCCGTCGCGTCTTTCGCTACGATCCCCTCAAGATGCGGACTCATCTTTACATCAACATGAGCCTCTGCGCCATCGACGTGGCCAATGCCGAGCTCCATTTTGCCGGAGCCCACCGCCCAGTTATCCTCTTCCACGGCGGCCAGCTCCTCGAAATCAAGGGCGACAACATGCCCGTGGGCCTGCAGACCGGCGATAATGCCAGCCTCAGCTTCCGCCGCCAGACCCTGCCTCTGGCAACGGGCGACATGCTCTATCTCTTCAACGACGGGATGGTACGCCAGATTCAGAAAAATCCCATGAACCTGCGCTCGACCCGCTCGCTGGCCGAGGCCCTGACCGAGGTGGTGGAACTGCCCGCCGAGGAGCAGCTGCGCGTCTTTCAACGGCTGGCTGCGCAATCGAAGCAGCAAGAAGCCCTCGAACACGACCTGCTGCTCATCGGTATTCGCTTTAGCGACATCTAAGTAATAAAGCGGTTTTTTTTTTTCTGCAAACCACAGGCTGGTCTGGTTTTTTCTATTGAGTAATAAATAAAAAAGCAGACGGGATGCGGTTCTGGTACCGCACCCCGTCAGGTTTGGAATTTTCCGGTCGCTGGTCTTCAGTATCCGAGGGGGTAACTGGCCATCAGGGCGTGTACCTCGGCGCGGACGGCGGCCCGGTTGGCCTCGTCGTCGGGCTTCTGGAGCACGCGGTCGATGAGCGCGGCAATGCGTTCCATTTCCGGTTCGCGCAGGCCCCGGGTGGTGATGGCTGCCGTACCCAGTCGGATGCCACTGGTAACGAAGGGCGACTGCGTATCGAAAGGCACCATGTTTTTGTTGACCGTCAGGTCGGCATCGACGAGGGCGGCCTCGGCCACTTTGCCCGTCAGCCCTTTGTTGCGCAGATCGATGAGCATCAGGTGGTTGTCGGTGCCTCCGGAGATGATGTGGTAGCCGCGCTGTACCAGGGCGTGGGCCAGGGCGCGGGCGTTGGCCACCACCTGGCGGGCGTAGTCTTTGAATTCGGGGCGCAGGGCCTCGCCAAAGGCCACGGCCTTGGCCGCAATGACGTGCATGAGGGGGCCGCCCTGCGTGCCCGGGAATACGGCGGCATCGAGCACGGCACTCATGGGTTTGAGCTGGCCTTTGGGCGTTTTGTGGCCCATGGGGTTGTCGAAGTCTTGACCCATCAGGATGATGCCGCCACGGGGGCCGCGCAGGGTCTTGTGGGTCGTCGAGGTGATGATGTGGCAATGGGGCAAGGGGTTGCTCAGCAGGCCGGCAGCAATGAGGCCGGCGGGGTGGGCGATGTCGGCCAGCAGCAGTGCGCCTACCGACTCGGCGATCTGCCGCAGGGCGGGCCAGTCCCAGTCGCGCGAGTAGCTGCTGGCCCCCGAAATCAGGAGCTTGGGCTTTTCGCGGCGGGCGATGTCGGCCACTTTGTTGTAGTCGATGAGGCCCGTTTCGGCTTCGACGCCGTAGAAGGTGGGGCGGTAGAGCTTGCCCGAGAAGTTGACGGGGCTGCCGTGGGTCAGGTGGCCGCCGTGGGCCAGGTCGAAGCCCAGAATGGTATCGCCGGGCTGCAGTACGCCGAGCATGACGGCGGCGTTGGCCTGCGCCCCGCTGTGGGGCTGCACGTTGGCCCAAGCCGCGCCAAAGAGCTGGCAGAGCCGCTCGATGGCCAGGTTTTCGGCTAGATCGACCCACTGGCAGCCGCCGTAGTAGCGTTTGCCCGGCAGGCCTTCGGCGTATTTGTTCGTAAAACAGGAACCCATGGCCTGCAGGACGGCGGGCGAGACGAAATTCTCGGAGGCGATCAGTTCGATACCTTCGGCCTGGCGTTGCTGTTCGCGGGCAATCAGGTCAAAAATTTCGTCGCGGGTGGTGGCGGGGGCTGCGGTCTCGAGCATGAATGGATTTTTTCTTTACGTTAAATATAGTCAGAATAAATGTAGGCCCAAACTTTTTAGCACGCAAATCTCAGATGCGCCGTCCTCGTATCATTCAACGGAAAAACGAATCTTGCAACGGCAGTAAGGACAGCCTCGACCTGTCCGCCGATGAAGTGAATTGGTTGAGGGTGCATTTTTTTTTTCAGAAAATGACGACAGCCGACAGGTCGGGCGATAGCGTATGCGATCTTCGGCAATATCCCGATCCAGCCTCATGACCCGCCGGCTTTTCCTCTACCGCCACGCCAAATCGGACTGGAGCAATGCCTCGTGTCCTGACCGCGAGCGGCCCCTCAACGAACGGGGGCAGCGCGATGCCCGCCGCATGGCTGCCGTTTTGGCTCCCCGCCTGGCCGAGGTAGAGGCAGTGGCTTGTAGCCCCAGTCGGCGTACCCGCCTGACCCTCGATCCCCTCCTTGAGCAACTGCCCGGCCTGCCCGTGCACTTTGTCGAAGCCCTCTACGAGGCCCCGCCCGACCGGCTCGATGCCTGGTTCCGGACGGCCGCTCCGCCGGCCGCGCAGCTCCTGATCGTGGGCCACGAATACGGCCTGAGCCAGTGGGCACGGCGGCTCTGTCCGGCCTTCGCGGCCGAGAAAATTCCCACGGCGGGCTGTCTGGCCCTCGAATTTGAGGCAGGAGGCTGGGCCGACGCTGGCGAAGCAAGCCTGCTCTGGTTTCTGGTGCCCAAGGCTCTGGCGCCCGAGGCTGGCTGAGGGGGCCTGCAAGTTCTTGCGTAATTGTGGCGGGCGGCTTAACTTCCGGTTGCAATGACGACTCAGGTACCGACTTCGCGGGCCGACTGGCAGGCCGCCGCCCAGGCCCTGCGCCAGCAGTTCGACCGGCTGGCTCGCCAGACCGGCACTGGCACCGACCCTGCGGCTCGCCAGACCCTGCTCGAAACTTGGCTCTCGTCGGTGCTCTTCTACTATACGGCTCTCTTCCTGCCCGACGAGCAGCTCTTCGAGCGCGACTCCCTGCATTTTTACGAAGATTTCCAGACGGCCCAAACCTTTTACTGGAAACATCGATTCGATGCGGCCTTCTTCCGGCAGCTGGGCTTTGAAGAGTGGCGGCAGCCGCTCTACGAGGCGGTGAAGCACTTCGCTCTGCAGCAGCTGCCTGTGGCTTTGGGCTACCGTGCCGACTGGCTGCGTCGTCCTCCCGTTCGTGCCGACTGGCTGGCTTACTGCCACCGCTTCCGCAGCCAGCGGGGCCAGGCACCGGGCTACTTTACCTCGAGCGTGGCGGGGCGGGTCTGTCTGGCTTTTGCCCGCTCCTGGGCCCAGGGAGTGGTTGCCAATCAGGCACCCGACCCAGCAGCAGTCGAGGCCCTGCTGCCGGCCAGTGTTCTGATTCGCCTGCCCGGCGAAGAACCGCTGACCCCTGCCCCTGCACCCTCCGACCGGCGGCGGCGGCTCCTTGACGAGTTCTGGCAGCGGTCGGCCCTGAGCCTGCCGCGCGACCAGCGTGAGCGGCTGGCCCTCGAACTGGAGTACCTGTCGGATGCGCAGGTGGAGGCTTTACGCCACCTGCCCTTGGTGCCGCCGGGCAATGCCTTGTTGGCTTCGTTTTTCCTGGGCTTCTGGGGTATCGACCGCCTGATGCTGGGCAAGCCCGACTGGCCCCTGGCTCTGATCAAGTTCTTTACGTTCGGCGGGCTGGGCATCTTGTGGCTCTACGACGTGATTACGGCCGTGCCGCGCATCCGCGAGCACAACTACAATCGGCTGGCCCAGGAGTTGAACCGCGTCTGAGGGTTTGAGCGTGCTGCGGGTGTGCTGCAGCCGCCGGCCTGTCTGGGGCAGCAGAGGGCCTGTGTTTGCCTTTTTTTCTGAGGCAAGCCCCGATCGGCTGGGCACCTGCGGCGTTGGTGCGCTAGCGGTACCATGTCCGGATAAATTGGGTTGACATAACAATATATTGTCAAATAGTATATAAAAAATCATGTCGTTTAAATCAAAGTGTCATTTTTTAGTTAATTTATTAATTTAAAATACTCATTTTAGGTCTGAGGCGATCGAAATCAGATGAAAAATGCTGTAAAACTTGATCGGTATCATATTTCGGTTCGATCGATCTGACATATTTTTGCCCTTATATCCACTATTAATTTTTCATGATCTATGAAACCTGATTTATTACGTAGGCCTGCGCCACGCGCGGGCAGGGGGTTTTTTCGCGGTGTCGAGTGGGTGGCCTGCTGGCTGCTGGTCTGCTGTTGGGGGCCGCTCCTGGCCCAAGTGCAATCGACCTCCGCAGGCGGCAACTGGAGCGATCCCACCACCTGGATTGGCGGGCGCGTGCCCGAAGCAGGCGACGATGTCGCGATCAATGGGCCGGTCAGCCTCAACCAGAACAGTTCCTGCCGGAACATCACGGTTAATGCGGGGGCTTCCCTGCGCAATGCGGGCCTAGCGACCCTGACGGCCAACAGCCTGACCAACCGCGGAACGGTGGAAAACAGCGGCGGCGGCTGGGTACTCCGCCTGCGCATTGCTTCCAGTGTTGTCAACGATGGGGTTTCTTTCGCCCCTCAGCAGCTGCTGTTCACGGGCGCGGGCGATGCCCAGCTCAGCGGCAGCGGCCTGTTCAACATGCGCGAATTTGACAAGGAAATCGATGGGCGCATCGTGGCGGGCAGT
>CALDDN010000087.1 GCA_937936615.1 uncultured Bacteroidia bacterium
CTTTCTGCTGCTGGTGGCGGGGGCACTGGCCGCCGTCTACGTGCGGGAACGCCGCAAGCAGGCGGCCGCCTGAGCCGTGCTCACGCTGGCCGCTTCCGAACCCGGGCCACGGCTGGCCTACGCCTGGCAAGTGCTGGGGGCATTGCTGGGGCCGCTGCCTGTAGGGCTGGAAGCCGATGCCGGCTGCAGTATTCCGGAAATCCGTTTCGAAGGCCGCTGCCTGCTGCGGCTGCCGCCTGCCCATCCGCTGCTGCGGTCGGGTTTTTCGGAAACCGTTGCCCCCGAGGCCGGCGGTCAACCCTTCGGGGACGATCTGCTCGCCTTGACCTTCTGGCTGCTGACCGAATACGAAACGCGGTTCGCCTTTCCCCGCGATGCACACGGGCGGCCGGTCGACGAGGCACGCTGGCTCGTGCGGCAAGGCCTACAACACGAGCCGCTGATCCACCGCCTGGCGGAGTCTCTGGCCGTGCGGCTGCGCCGCGAACTGCCCCGCCTGCCGTCATCCCTTCCAGCTTTCCGCTGGGAACTGGGTTTCGATCTGGACTGGCCCTACCGCTACCGCGGCCGTTCGCCTTTGGTGCATGGGGCTGCCCTGCTGCGCGATCTCATGGCATTGGACTGGGCTTCGGCTCGCAGTCGTCTGCTTTTCATGATGAAGGGCCGCGACCCCTACGATGTGTATGATTTCATTTTTGAATCCTTTGCCAAAAGAAATAGTGAAGCCCAAAAACACCTGCTGTTTTTTGTGCTGCTGTCGGCGGGACACCGCTTCGACACGCCATACAACGAACGCAACGCCGCCTACCGGCAGCTGATTGCCCAAATCGGGTCGAGTGGCGTACCCGTGGGCATCCATCCCTCGTATGCATCGACCGAGCATCCCGAATGGATCGCTTGGCAGGCTGCCCGCCTGCAGGAGCTGACCGGACAGCCCGTCACGCGGTCGCGGCAGCACTTTCTGCGGCTGCAGGTACCCGGAACCTACCGTGCGTTGATCGAGGCCGGCATCCGGCACGAGTACACGGGCTGTTACGCGACCCAGAGTGGCTGGCGGTTCGGTACCTCGATGCCTTTTCGCTGGTATGACGTGGAACGCGAACAGACCACTGACCTGTGGATTCACCCTGTGGCGGCGATGGATCGCACGCTGCTGGAACACGAATGCCATACGCCTGAGGCGAGCATGCGCCGCCTGCTGGAACTAGTCGACAGCTGCCGCCGCTGGGGCGGTACGTTTCACGTGCTGCTGCACAACGACACGCTGGGCGAATGCCCGCCCTGGGGTGGCTGGCGTAAGGTCTTTACAGGCCTGCTCGACGAATTGGGTATGCCGCGGCTCTAAAGGGAAACGGTCAGGCGCGGCAAGCCTGAAACGTGCAGTACGATTTGCATGGTAGCCAGGACGTCGGCCTCGCAGTAGCGTTGGATGTCGTCGTAGCGGTGTTCGACCCAGAAGGCATGGCCCACCTCGGCCCCATTCATCGAGAGCTTGGGCGATTCGATGCCGAAAAGATCGGTCAGCACTTCGAGGCTGGTAAAGGATTTGGCATCGCCAAACCGCCAGAAATCCATGGTATCGACGTGATGGATTTCCCAGGGCTTTTTACCGAAAACCTGCAGGGGTGCGGGCAGTGGCAGCAGGCCGTGCACCAAAAACCGCCGCCCGAGAAAGGGCAGGTCGAATTCGCGCAGATTGTGGCCACAGAGCCGCCGGTCGGTTTGAGAGGAAGTAAATATCTGATTAAAAAGGGCTTGAATATCGATAAGGAGCTGCCGTTCGTCGGTATGAAAAATGGTTTTCAGGGTGGCTGTAGGCTGGCCATCGGTAAAGCGCAAGTAGCCGACGGTCAGGCAGACGATGCGGGCGTATTCGGCAAAGACGGCAGCCCGTTCGGTGTAGGCCGTGGCTGCATCGGGGCGACTTTCGGGCCAGTGCATGCGGTCGGCCTTGCGTTCCCAGTGCCGCTGCAGCACGGGGGAAAGCTCCTCGAAGCGGGCGGTTGCGGGGGCTGTTTCCAGATCAAGGAAAATGAAGCCCTCGATATCTTTTGCGCTGAACATAGCCTGTGGTTTGATCTTTGAATGTCCCTTGCAAAGTAATCGATTCGTCAGCAAAACTTTCCAACCGGTTTCTGGGTAATTTTCCCCAGCAGGGAATGTTCGGATTCGGTATCTGTTGGGGTAATCATACGGCGGCCCGTTTTGAGCTGATGCCGAGCTGGGGGCGAGTAAGAATGACAGTCCCCTTGCCCCCTGCTTTTTCCGTACCTTTGCGCACTATTGCAAAACACCTCGTTTGTTGCCATGAACCTCGCCATTAACGGATTCGGCCGCATCGGGCGGCTGGTGCTGCGCCGCCTGCTCGATTTTCCGGAACTCTCGATCGTGCAGATCAACGACCTGACCGATACGGCCACGCTGGCTCATCTTTTCAAATACGACTCGGCACACGGCCGCTTCAGGGGCAGCGTAGCCGCCGAAGCCGATGCCCTGCTGATCGACGGCCGCCGCATTCCGGTAACGGCCCAAGCTGATCCGGCTGCCCTGCAGTGGGGCGCAGCAGGGGTCGAAGTGGTCATCGAGGCAACGGGACGCTTCAACGAGGCCGACAAAGCCCGCGTGCACTTGAACAACGGGGCACGCCGCGTCATCTTCAGTGCGCCGGCCAAAGGTGATATCGATCTGACGGTCGTTTTAGGGGTCAACGACAGCGAACTGCGGGCCGAACACCGCCTGATTTCGAACGCCTCCTGCACGACCAACTGCCTGGCCCCCATGGTCAAGGTACTGGACGATACCTTCGGAGTCGAAACCGGCTTCATGTCCACGGTTCACGCCTACACGGCAGACCAACGGCTCGTCGATGCACCGCACAAGGATCTGCGCCGCGCCCGCGCCGCCGCCGAAAACATCATCCCCACCAGTACGGGTGCAGCCAAGGCCGCGGGCCTGGTGCTGCCTCACCTCAAAGGCAAGCTCGACGGGGCCGCCTACCGTGTGCCTGTAGTCGACGGCTCGCTCACCGAGTTCAATGCCCTGCTGCGCACCGAAGCCAGCGTCGAGGCCATCAACGAAGCCATGCAGGCCGCCGCCAACGGCCCGCTGAAAGGCATTCTGGAATACACGACCGAACCGCTCGTTTCGCGCGACATTGTCGGCAATCCCCATTCCTGCATTTTCGATGCGACGGAAACCCGCTCGATGGGCCGTCTGGTTAAAGTAGTAGGCTGGTACGACAACGAGTGGGGGTATTCCTGCCGTCTGGTCGACCTGGCCCTGCGACTCAAAAGCCTGATTTGAATTTCACGCTATAGATGAAACGACTCCACGAAGCCAAGGTAAGCGGCAAAACGGTACTGGTTCGCGTCGACTTCAACGTCCCCCTCGATGCCGAGGGACGCATTACCGACGACCGACGCATTCGCCAAACTCTGCCCACGCTCAACTGGCTGTTGGAACAGGGAGCCGCCGTGGTCGTATGCTCGCATCTGGGCCGTCCAAAAGGCCATGACCCCAAACTGAGTCTCAAACACCTGCATAACCCGCTATCGGACCTGCTCGGTCGGGACGTGCTTTTTGTCGATGACTGCATCGGCCCCAAAGCCCTGCACATCTGCAAGAACATCGACCCGGGCGATGTGGTGCTGCTCGAAAACCTGCGTTTCCACCCCGAGGAGGAACAGGGCGACGCCGAGTTTGCCGCGCAACTGGCCTGGAACGGCTCCGTTTACGTCAACGATGCCTTCGGGGCTGCTCACCGGCCGCATGCATCGATATCGGTCATCGCGCAGTATTTCCCTAAGGAGAAATACGCCGGCCTGCTCATGGCCGCCGAAGTGGACAACGCCGAACGGGTGCTGGGCGGGTCTAAATCGCCCTACATCGCCGTGCTGGGTGGAGCCAAAGTGGCCGACAAAATTCCGGTACTTCAAAATCTGATCGAACGTCTCGACGGGCTGTTCATCGGAGGGGGCATGGCCTACACCTTTTTGAAAGCGCAAGGGGTAGCCATCGGCCGCTCGCTCTGCGAGGACGACCGCCTGGAGGCAGCCCGCCGCATCCTCGACCGTGCCGCAGCGCGGGGCATTCCCGTGCTGCTGCCTCGCGATGTAGTCGTGGCCGAGGCCATCGACCGGCCCGAAACGGCCCGCACCGTTCCGGTGGACAGCATCCCGACCGATGCAATGGGTCTCGATATCGGCCCGCAGACGGTTGAGGCCCTGGCCGAGCTGCTGAGTGGAGCGCAAACGGTACTCTGGAACGGACCGGTGGGCGTGTTCGAGCAGGCCGCTTTCGCCCAAGGTACGGCAGGCGTAGCGGCTGCGCTGGCCCGCGCCTGCGCCAGCGGAGCCTATGTGCTTATCGGCGGAGGCGATACGGCAGCCGCCATCGACCAGCTATCCGATCCCAGCTTATTTTCGTACGTATCGACGGGTGGCGGTGCCCTGCTCGAATACCTCGAGGGGCGCGAGCTGCCCGGACTAGCCGCCTTGACATGATGAGCCAGTTTATCCTTCGTCCCGCCCAAGTCGACGATTATCCTTTTCTGGTGCGCTGCGTGCTGGAGGCCGAAGCCTCGGGCAGCGGCCAAAGCACCTACGAGCGCGTTTTCAACCTCAGCCGAAAAGAAGCGGAGGAACTGATTCTCAAAGTTTTTCAGGAAGAGCAGGAAGGTTTCGAGATGTGCCGCTCGTCGTTTCTGGTTTACGAGGCCGAGGGACGGCCCGTTGCAGGCTGCGCCGCCTGGATCGAAGCCCACGACGGCCTGCCCGGAGCCTCGACGTTGCGGGCACAGTCGCTGGCCTATTTCCTGGGAGCCGACCGCTGGCAGGCAGCCAAGTCGCGCCTGGAGGCCGTGGCATTGGTGAGCGTGCCGCGCAAACCGGGCTACCTGCAGCTGGAAAGTTTCTACGTCGACCGCGAGTATCAGGGGCATTCGCTGGCCATCAAGCTGCTCAGAGCGCAGGAAGAACGTTTCCTGGCCCTGCCCCAGCCACCGACCCACGGCCAGATTCTGGTCTGGGGACACCACGACAAAGCCCGCATCCTCTACGAACGGCAGGGCTACGAACTGGAGACTACCTGCAAAGCCGATCCCGACGGGCCGACACCACCCACTCCCGCCACCAAGATGTGGTCTCTGGAAAAAGACTATTCCGAATACTAAGCCATAATTCAAGCTGCTCATTGGACTCAGAAGACATCCGCCAACGCCTGAGCACCGTATTCCAGCAGGTGTTTCAGCAACCCGATCTCGAAGCCCGGCGCGACATGACCGCTGCCGATGTGGAAAACTGGACCTCGCTCACTCACATGGAGATGTTCCATGCCGTGGAGCAGGCCTTTGGGATCAAATTCAAATTGCAGGAAATCAACAACCCGCGCAAGATGCGTAATGTGGGCGATCTGATCGATCTGATCCAGCTCAAGCTCACAAGCTGAACCCCCGCCGCCTTAATAAACCAAAACCGACTGGTTGTTGAACGCGTGATGCATGCTCAGGGAATCGGGGCGGGCCGCCGACTCAGAACGAAACGCGGTACCACCAGCCGAACGAACCGCACGATTCCAGCTCAGATAGAGAGAGTAAACGAGAATGGAGAGCAACACCAAAACTACGACTGCACCGTAGGCCATCAGTGCCTTTCGTCTCAGTGAAGTACTTGGGGTCATCATGCGGACTTCCATAATTGGTTTATTCTTTGTTAACGTACAAAGCTAAAGTTTGGTTGGGGCAGAAATCCCTTTTGTTGAAAACTTCAAAAGAAAAAGGCCCTTAATTTTAAAACTACGCAACAACTTAGGCTTTCTAACAAAGAAAACTACAAGATTTCGGCTCTTACTGAAGTTTATCAAATAACGTGCCAATAGCTGTCCGATATACGTGGCTCGCTCTGGGACTAGCCTGTTACTGCCTGCCTCACAGCCTGTGGGGTCAAGGGAAAATCAAGGTCTTTTATGAGCGTACCGAGGAGCTGCAGGACTGCCGCATCCAACTGGAAGACCTGCGGCCCGTGCTGGCCGATGACAACCCTTTCATCCGCGCCCACCGCTGGGATGCCGCCAAGCTCACCGAACGCGCCGAAACAGGGCCGGGCCGCGAACTAGTTATCGAGCAGTTCGGCTGCCTGCGCTACCACCAGAAACTGACCTTGAACGTGGAACGCAGCAGCCTGCGGGGCGAGATCAACCCCAGCCTGTTTCTGCACGAGCTGCTCGAAGTCCTGCGCATCGTCAACTATGGCAACGAAGAATACCGCACCTACCGCAACCAGCTCGAAGCCCTTTTAATCGAAAAACTCAAAACGCTGCCTTACAAGACGCGCATCAACTTTCCCCTCAGCGAATTCAACATCTTTCTCGAAATCGACGCCAACGAAAAGCGGCTTACCACCCAGATGGAATTCGTACGCTTCGTTCACACCGAGAAAGTGAACCTGCCGGGCATCAAGGAGCATCTCGACGACGGCTACCACGAAGGCAGCCTCCGCTAGAAGCGGATTCGTGCTCAAAGGCCCGTAGGCAGGCTCAGGCCCAGACGGTCGCCCTGCTCGACGTAGGTAACGGTGGTGAAGCCTCCGCGGATATTGTAACGCACTTTCAGGTACAGGTAACGGGGCTGCAGGGCATTCCACAAATCCTCAAATATGACATCGGTAACCGGCTCTTGAAAAATTTCATCATTCCGAAAGGAAAAAAAATAAAACTTCAGGGCTTTCAGTTCGATGCAACGCCGGTCGGGAATGTAGCACAGATCGATGGTGGCCAGGTCGGGCAGCCCCGTTCCCGGGCATACCGCCGAGAACTCCTCGGTATGAATGTGAATGAGCTGCGGGTAGCGGCTCTCGAAGTCGAAGCATTCGAGCAGGGCCTGCTTGGCGGCGCGGTCGAGCTCATCCCGGGTGTCGCGCACCCGCATCGCCGGTCGGGAAAATTCCATGCTGTAAAAATAAGGGGGCCGAAGCCCCCGTCGATTCGTTAACGCAGAAGCGTTACGGTGCCTTTTTTCATGTCCTTGCGGCCCGTTACGCGGTGGGTGTAGTCGATAACATAAAAGTAGGCGGTTTCGGGAACCGGCTGCCCGTTGATGGTACCGTCCCAGCGTGGATTGTCAGGCGACCAGACATACAGTTTGTTGCCCAGGCGGTCGAAAATGACCGCGGAGACCTCGTATTCGGGATGGGGCAACAGTTCCAGAAAGTCGTTGATTCCGTCGCCGTTGGGCGTGAATAAGCCGGGGTAGCTCAAAACGGGCGGTTTTTCGACCCGAATCTGCTTGGTGGCACGGGCCTCGCAGCCCTCGTCGTCGCGCACGACGAGGGTAACGGTGTAGGCATTCTTCTCGGTGCGGTAGATGTGCCGCGTATCGCGGTCGGTCGAGGTGGTGCCGTCGCCCAAATCCCAGCGGTAGCGGTTGCTGGGCGAGGCAGTCGAAGTATTGATGAACTGAATCTCGTCCACGTCGATGTACCAGATGGGGTCGCCATCGCGGAACGAGGTCGGCTCCGAAGTCTCGAACGACGCATCGGGCTGCCGCTTGAGGATCAGATCGAACTCATCCCAGCACTCGGGCGACACCTCGTAGCGGAAGGTATAGAGGCCCGGTTGCAGGCCCGCCAGCTGGATGTCGCCGGTCGTCGGATCGATGGGTGCGCGGTTGCCGACACTCGACCAGGTACCACCCGTAGCTGGGGTAGCGGGGTTGCGGTGCGTGGCGGGCAGGCGGTCGTCGGCGCAGTACTCCACATCGGGGCCGGCCTGCACATTGGGGTAGATGACGATGCGCACCGGCTCGCTCTCGCAGTCGTTTACAACGTAGGTCAGCTGGTAGCTGCCGTATCGGGTGATTTCGATGGCGGCAATGCCGTTACCCTGGCCGCGGATAATCTCGGGATTGGACGAACGCCATTCCCCAGTTGCCGGACGGCCTGGGCCAACCTGCCGCGTATAGGGCAAGGGAATAGCCGAGCATTCCAGCACATCTTCAAGCAGAGACTCGACCTTTTCGGGTCGAACGAGCAGCAGACCGCCGCCCGCGATTCGGCAGCCGTTCGCATCTTCGATCACGTAGAAATACTCGCGGCCCGGGGCGGGCTCACCAGTCAGGTTTTCGAAGCGGAAATCGGTCTGGAAGTTCGTCGGGTCGGGGCTGGTGCCCACCGCGTAGCGGTAGGGCGGGGTGCCGCCGGTAGCCGCCAGCGTGATCGAGCCGTCGTTGGTCTCGAAGCAACGTTCATCGGTAACCGATGCACCGGCATCGGCCAGAGCTTCGGCTGGCTCGGTAAGCTCGATCGAAGTATCGTACTCCTTCTCGCAGGGCGTGGGGGTTTTGGAATCCCGCACGTTGATCCGGTAGACACCTGCCGCCAGGTTGGTAAAATTACCGGTATTCTGTTCGAGAGGCTGCGCCAAGTCGCCACCTGTGAGAATGAAAGTCAATTGCCCGACACCACCGGTTACCGATACGCTAATGGAGCCGGTACGCTGGCCTTTGCAGCGAACATTCACTACCTGGGGTTCGCCCTGATAGACAATCGGGCTGGGAGCCACCAGTTCGAACCGCGACTGGTCATCGAAACGGGCGGCACAGCCGTCGGCATCGACAACCTCAGCCGTATAGCGGCCGGCTTTGGAGAGGTTGCGGTAGAGGCGATCGAGGGGCGACTGGTCTTCAAAGTCGCTTACTTCGAGGCCGTCGGGATCGATCAGGCGGCGGCTGACGGGTTCGGTACCGCCGCTGTAGGATATAAGGATGGCACCGGCGGCCTGTCCCTCGCATTCCAGCCCTTGGGTGATGACTGCAATGGCATCAAAGTCCGGCTTTTCAACGATTTCGATATCAAATGTTTCCTCGCCGCAGCTGGGGTCGTTGCCGTCGCGGACAGTGAAGGTGTAGCGGCCCGGCTTCTGGCCGGTGAAGCGCGGCGGGTGCGGCAGTTCCAGACCGGTTTCTGTGGTGGTGCTGCCGTCGGGTGCCTCATAGATCAGGTCGTATCGGTAGGGCACGGGTACGAACATCGTACGCGAACCGCCGCCGATTTCCAATTCAAAAATACCGTCCTCCAGATCGGGGCAGGTTTCGTCCTGCTCCTTGATGATTCCAGTGAAGGCAAAGGGAGCGGTCGGGCCGTCGATCGTAAAGGGGAAATCGGGGGCCGCGCAGCCATTGGCATCCTGCACCACCAGCACGTAACGACCACGCCCCAGCTGGGTGTAAGCGGCGTTGTCGAAATAGCGGGCATATTCGGTGCGGTTATCCTGCTCATCCAGTTGGTAGATAATGTACTCGATTGGAGGCTGACCATTCTGGACGTTGACCGAGATCTCGCCCGACAGTTCACCGAAGCACTTCACATTTTCGGGCTGGCGGAAAAAGGTAACCACAATGTCCCGAGCAGGCTGGTTAATGGTGATCGGGCTGTTGACCTGGGCGGTGCAGGCTCCCCCCCGTGGGCTTGGGTAGGTAACGCTAATGGTGTAGCTGCCCGGTTCGAGGCCCGTGATTTGCTGCTGGGCGTAATCGGGGTCGTTGATCGTTCGGGTCTGATTCCAGACCTCGGTTGCCCCTCGCTGCACGACGTACGTAATGGGCAGGTCCAATCCCCCCGAGAGCAATTCAATCTGAATTTGCCCGTCGTTGGCCCCGCGGCAGGTAACGTCAGTTTTCAGTACCTCGGCCACAAAGGCGGGCGGGTTGTCGAGCTGAACAGCGGTTCGGTCGGACGTACAACCCGCCGCATCGATCACCTGAACCTCGTAGGAACGGGAAACAGGACGGGCATCGAGGCCAACGAATGTATGATCCGTTTCGATTTTCACCACATCGGGGCCAATCTGCGCCCCGCCTGCATTGAAGAGGCGATAAATCAGGTCGCCGGGCGAAGTACCGCCCGCAACAACCTCAATCTGGCCATCGGTAGCATCGGGACAGCTCGGCGGAATGGCATTGAGGGTGAGTACCGGCTTGTCCACGCGGTCGATTTGCAAATCTGTCTGTACGAAAGGACAGTCGCGGGCATCGAGCAGCAGGACACCGTACATGCCTTCGTTGAGATCGGGGAAGGTGAAGCGCGGCCCATTGCCCGTCTGTTCGGCCTGACCGATAACCTGCACGCGGTAGGGCTTGGTACCACCAGCCGCATTAACGTCGATGCGACCCAAGGCCCCTGTGCACGAGACCGGCTGCGGAACCGCAGTAACCCGCAGGGCCTCCGGTTCACGAATAATCAATGGATTGTCCGGTACAATACGTGCCAGACAGCCCCGCGCGTCTTCAACAACCAAACTATAGCTTCCTGCCGGCAAATTGAGGAAGGCATTTTCAGTAGCATTGAAGGGCATCGGGAAATTGGTGGCATTCAGCAGTGTAAAGCGCACCGCGCCCTGTTCAGCTGTAACCTGCAGAATATTCACCCGTCCGGTCGGGGGTAAATCGCCATTGCAGCGAATGCCCACCGTGTCGGCCGATACGATAAACTCGGCAGGCTGCTCGATGATGAACTCAGTGCCGTTGAGAAATGCCACACCACAGCCGTTGGGGTTGCGGATCGAAAGCCGGTAAGTGCCCGCCTGCAGCCCGTCAAAGATCACCGGATCGGGGTTCGGATTGAGGGGACGAACGATGGGGCCGTTACCGCCCGCCAATTCGATTTCGGCACCTGCACCAAAGATACCGGTAAACGTAACGGTCAGGCGGCCCGCCAGCGGCGGCTGATCGGCTCCGAAGCAATCGAGGTCTTTTTTGACGACCGACGCAGTCAGTGCCTCGATGCGGATATCGCGCTCGGCAAAGCAGGGGCCGCTGGCATCGCGAACCGTCAGGAACCCTTGCGGGGTGAACCGGGCCGCGGGCAGCACCAGCACCTGCGGATTGCCTGACTCGGTGGGGGCATCGCTGAAATCGCCCGCCTGCGGATTAGCTACGCTGGCGTAGCGGTAGCTGCCGCTGCCGCCGGTTACAGTTACGCGGATGTTACCGTCGTTATCGGGGCACAGGTTGACACCGACGATTCGCACCGGCTCGCTGACCGTGAGGGTTCGGGAAGCCGTGCAGCCCCGCCGGTCACGCACCCACAGGGTATGCTGGCCTGCAGGCAACGCCAAATCGCGGTTAGGGCCGAAATCAGCCGGCTGGGGGTTCGTCCCCTGGGCAAAGCTGAAGGTGGCCGGATCGCCGATGCCCGTTCCAGGTGTGGGAACCAGTGTGAGGCGGTAGCCATTCGCATCGCAAATCGGATTGAGCGGTTCCAGGGCCACAGGCCGGTTGATTTCAGCCACTACCGAATCGAGGCACTCACCTCCACCGTAGCTCAAGTAAAAGCGGTAGGTGCCCGGCAGAACATTGAAATCGTCGGGGATGCGGTAGTCGCGCTCGCCCAGGCGACTGCCCGGCACAAAGTCGCCTGGTGCCGGTGGGCCCGGGTTGGCTGGGCCACGAAGACCAAAGCGCACATCCTGCCCCGCGGGGTTGGTCGTTACCGTCAGCAGGCCATCGGCAGCAGGGCAGTCGGGCACCACCGGAACGATGCGGCCCACGTTGGTCATCTCGCGCTCGGCGCGGCAGCCGCTGCCGTCGATCACGTAGTAGCGGCGCGTCCCGGGGGGCAGCGCAACCGCCAGGCGTGATACTGCCCCTCGCGCCAGTTCGCGATCGGTACCGCCATCGATCCACCCGAATATGTACTGGCTGCTATTGCCGCCCTGCGCCTGCAAGGCTGCATTGCCGTTGGCATCGGGACAGGGTATCTCATTGAGAATCAAACGGGGAAAAAGCGGTAGCTGCTGCTCGCGCTGGCAGGTCTGCCCGTCCAGCTCGTAGCTGACCCGAACCGTGAAGCTGCCCGGCAAAATGTTTTCCGGTATCACAAAGCGGGGGTTATCGACCTGCGACACATCGAAACCTGCGGGGTTGAACAGCCGGTAGGTTTTAGGCACACCACCGCCAGTAGTCTGGAAAATATAAGCCGTTTCAAGCTCGTTGCTTTCGGGGCAAGGCACCGTAATGGTCAGCGGTTCCAGAATATCCACATCCGCAAAGACCTGGCAGCTCGGGTCCTGGGCATCGCGGATCCCGACGCGGTAGCGGCCTGGAGGCAGCCGGAATCCGGTCTGCGCCGCCCAGCTGGCCCCGTTGTCAACGGTGTATTCGTACTGACCCGATCCGCCGCGCACGTTGGCGAAAATCAGGTTGTTGCCCGTGCTTTCGGGGCAGAGTCGCCGAGGCTGAAAGCCCAGGCCTTCGGGCACCTCCTGCGCCGGTGCCGAGAGGATGCAGCCCGTAGAGGGATCGCGTGCGAAAAAGTCGTACATACCCGGAGGCAGGCGGAAGGTTGGTTCATTCTGCCACGGGCCGGTGGGACTGTCGACGGCGTACTCGTATAGGGGTGCTCCATCGCGTACCCGAATCCGCACATTCGGGTCATCGCACGAACTGGTTTCTACTTCGATTGTAGCCTGATAAAGAGTCAGTGTTACCTCGTCGGTACAGCCGCGTTCGTCGCGGACGCGAATCTGGTAGGTGCCCGTGGGCAGGTTACCGAAATTACCGTCGGCGTTGGTCAGCCCCCCGGGTTCAGCGGTGTAGACACGGGCAGTGCCTACGCCCCCCTGCGCTTCAACGCGAACACCGGGGGGCACGCAGCCTTCCAGCACATTGAGCTGCAGCTCGGGTGCTACCTCGAAATTATCCAGGTAAACCGTACAGCCGCCTTCCCCTTCCAGCTCGATGGTGTAGATCCCAGGCGGCAGGGTACCAAAATTGCCGTTGGGACTTTCGATGTTGCCGGGCCGAGCGCGAAAGAGGCGCCGGGTACCCGCCCCACCCCGCGCCAAAAACCGCAGGTTGGGCACGCAGCCGTTTTCAAGCACAATTTCCAGTGGCGAAGCCACCTCGATATCGGGTACGCTGACCTCGCAATCGGGGACACCTTCGACCCAGTCGGCACCGCGCACAAAAAAGTCGTAATTGCCGGCCGGCAGCAGGAAACTGCTGTCCGGCTGCCAGCCTACGACTTCCTGACCCGTCGTGCGATCGACCACGCGATAGAGATAGGGCCGCACACCACCACGGGGGGTCAGGATGACGTTTTTGCCGTCGCGGTTGGGGCACGGCAGGGCATCGACCAAAGGCGGCTCGAGCGGCGGCACACGCAGAATGGGCACTTGCAGCGGCGAGCTGCAGCCTTTTTCATCGATATAGAAAAAGTCGTAGACACCCGGCTGCAGTCCGGTTGGGTCCTCACTCGAAACCGGGATGTTGCGGGCCTGAGAGTAAAACTGCTGATCGCGGTTCCACAATTCCCCGAAGCACTGCCGGAACCGGATGACCGGAAAGCTCAGCCGCGTCGGGCTGGGTTCTTGAGCTGCTGGTAGCTCTTCGCCCACCACATCGGGGTTGGCGGGCGGTCCCGACCAAATCACCGTGTTGGGGCTGGGATTGCCGCCAGCGTAGGCAAAAAACAGGATGTTGTCGCCCCCGCCCAGCGATGACTGGTTGTTGTAGCTGAATTCAATGACCAGGTTGCGCGTGCCGTCCCAGACGTAGGCATTGTCGAGATCGAATGACAGCCAAGCACCTGCTCCCACATTCTGCACCGTGTACTCGCGGCGGTAAAACACTTCCGACAGGCCACCGACAAAGCCCTGCGCCACCCGCAGGGTGGGGAGGTCGGTGCAGCCCATTTTGATGCGGAAATCGCGGTAGGGAATAATAGAGGCTTTGCTTTGAAAGAGGAAAGAAAGCTGAGTGATCTTGCCCGGCTTCAAGTCGATTTGGGGATTGGTCAATACGGCTCTGGGGTACATGTACTGCACCCGAAAATCGGAGCGGTTGCCGTTGAAAGGCGTACGGTCGGGCAGCGTCGAAACGGTTCGACCCAGTGTGGCTTCCGTAACTTCCACTGTGCGTTGCAGGCGGGGGGGGCAGCTGGCCGAAGCCGTTACGCAGGCTGCCGGTTCGGTGTTGGGGGCGATATTCAGTTCGATGCGGCCGGGCGTGCAGTCGTAGTCTTTCTTGAAACTGAGCTGGACTTCAGGGCCGGGCCGAACAACAACTGTATAGGTAATGGGGTCGGTACCGGTTCCGCATTGGTCGGTGTAGTTGATGGTGTAGCGATAGGTACCGGTTTGGGTTGGCCGGTGGGTCAGGCGGCCCGTAGCATCGTCAATCTCGACCCCCTCGTAAGCACCGCCAAGGGTCCAGCGGTAGACATAGGGGGCTACGCCAAATTTGGCGTTGGCCTGAAAGGTTACCAGGTCGCCTGCACAGACATACAGCGTATCGCCCCGCCCTGCCGATGAGGTAACGTCCGGTTCGACGGTATTGCCTTCGGCCACCATCACCCACTTATTCGCCTCGATAATCATGCACGAGCGGGCCACGTCGGCCGGCACGCACTGGATGTCGTTGGCCGTCTCGCAATCGCACTGGTAGGTACGCATCTCGAAGGGAATGGCTGCGGGCTGGCAGCTGGGTTCAGGGCAGTTTTCGGGCAGCGTCATCAGATAGGGCGTGATGACCGTTTCGTTTCCGACCCGCGTCAAGGTGGCAATCGTACCGCCCGGAGGGATGGGGCCACCGCCCCCGTAGACACCGCGGCCACCTCCGGGAAACTGAATTTCGTTGATGTTGCAGGTCGGGTTGAAGAAGCTCGTTGCCATGACTACCTGCTGACCGAGGGCGGCCTGGTTCACGGCCTCCAGCTGGAAGGCCACGCGCGAGAGCGAGGCTTGGGGCGGCAGGTTGACGTTCATGGTGGTGGAACAGAAAATCGACCGGCTGGCGCAGTTAAAGCCCCCCGCCGGATCGGCCACCGGTCGCGAAGCTGCCGGTGTGTTTTTGAAAGGAATGGTGTTGGGCCACGAAGTCCGCTCTTCGAGCAAGGGATCGACCGTTACGGGATACTGCACGTGCTCGGCCAGCAGCCACCGCCCAGGTACCACCAGCTGCACCACCACCTGGTTGCCCCGCCGGATGAGCCGGTAGCCACCGATTGTGCGGTTGGGTCGTTCGGCTTGGGCATCCCAGATATCAGCGCGACGCAGACGGGCCAGCGTATCGCCCGTCGCGCGGTGAACCAGGACCAAAGCTCCGTACCACAGCCCCTGCGATCCCATCGTCCCCTGCCCTGCTGCATGCACCCATTGCGTGCCCGAAGGCTCGTCCCACTCCTCCTCAACGATCCAGCTGCCACCTACATTCAGATATTCCGGCCTTTTATTCAGGATATAATTTGTTTTTATAGATCCATGACCAAAAATAATATCCCTATCCAAGCCTTCAAGGACATTTTTTTGATGCATTCCGTCGGCCCCCACGGACGCATTGCCAGCCGTCAGGGCGGGATGTCCCCAAAGGCGTACGCCCGACTCGTCCTCCGTGTAGACCCGCACCCGCTCGTTGACGCGCAGCTCCAGGCCTTTGCCAACCTGCAGCGCAGCGTAGCCCTGTGTCAGATTCAGGCGCGTGGGTGCAGGCTGCTGCGCCGCGGCGTAGACGCCTGCCTGCCCCGCTACGGGTCGCAGCTTCGGGTCAATGGTTCGCCACCAGCCCTGGGCGTCGCGGTAATGAATGGGCGCATTGCTCTGGTAGATCGTAAACTGCCCGGGGCGGGCATTGTCGTAGAAATACTTGGCATAGGCCGTGCGCCGGTCGACCCGCTCGGTGCAGTTGGCACAGGGCGGTTTAATGCCCGGGCTGAGCAGTTCGGGGTGATCGAGGAAATCGGTTTCAACCTGCCGCAGAATAGCCGGATGCGCCGACACCTCGGACTCCGCTTCAAAGTATGTCAGATTCAGTTGGCGGGGCGCAGCAGGGTTCAAGCCTCCAAAAGAGCCGGATTGCGCCAGCAGGGGCAGCCCTCCCCTCAACAGGAGCCAGAGCAGAAGCAGAACAGGTACAGGTCGGAACATCGATTGCGATGGGAAAGAATGTGGCGTACTTGGCCATTTACAAATATAGAAAAGTACAGACTGAACTTGCCGCCATTCGTCCACTTCGAAAAGTTCGAATCGCGATTTTTGCGCAGCCTGACGGACTTGCAGAAAGTGATAGAAGCTTTACTGGATGCTCACAAGTTAGACGCAAATACGTAGATTGGGGCCATGCATAGTATAAACGGGTGGATTAGACCCCTGATGGTGCTCATTTGGCTGCTGAACGGTATGGCAGTCGGGGCACAGACCGAAGGGCTGGAAACAGCCGCGCCACCTAACGAGGATTCGGAAGCCTTCTGGCGAAAGCGGGCACGCTACTACCAGCGCAACCCGCTGGTTCTCAAATCGCGCGAACAGGCTCTTTACGAGCGACAGGCCATCTGGAAGCGCAAGTACGAGCTGCTGGCCGGTGCCTATGGACAGGCCCGGCACGACAACGACTCGACCCAGACCGAGCTGCGCCTGCGGCTGCGCCTGACCGAAGACAGCCTGCACGATTGCCGCCGCGAGGCCGACTCGCTGCGCTTTCGCCTGACCTATGTCTTTGATTCCCTGCGGCTGGCGATGCTGAGCCAGCGGGGTGGCGGCCCCAGTGCCGAGCCAGTCTACGTAGTCCAGATCGGTTCCATCGCCCGCAAGCAGCGGCGCAACCGCCTGCCTCAAGAACTCTACATGTTCAGCATCGACTCCACAAGCCAGTACAACAAATACCTGGTAGGCCGCTGCAGCAGCCTCGATGAAGCCAAAGCCCTGGAAGCCGAGCTCAAAGCGCTAGGCCTGCGCGATGCCTTTGTGGCCGCCTACCAGAACGGCGAGCGCATCAACCCACGCAAAGTGCCCAAAAACACCTCGCCCGCCCCTCAAACCACGCCTCAACCTAAAACACAGCCGGCCGCGCCCCGCCCCCCGGCTCCACCTTCAGCCCCAACGCCAGCCGACAGCAATGCCGCTGCTGAAGTAGTGGTGGCCCAGCCCAGCGAGAAGCCCATCGGCTGGCAGGCCGAAAATGGCAAACTGAATTACGGCTTCCGGGTCCAGGTCTATTCGGGTACCGAAAACGGAGCCCAACAGGTGCGCCAACAGGTAGAGAGCCTCAAACTCGAACAGCCTGCCTACGTAGTCTTCGAGAAACCACACTACAAGGTACGGGTCGGCGATTTCAGGAACTTTCGCGAGGCCGAAGCCATGCTGGAACGGCTCAAAAAGCACTACAGCGATGCCTACATCCTGAACGACATAGTGGAATAAGTTTTTTTGAAAAAAATTGACGGTCTGGCTTGCAGGGTTCCAAAAACTGCCCGAACTTTGTGCTCTCAATTCGCGAGACAGCAGCGCGAGCGGCTCCCAAGCCACGAGCGAAGTTCTTTGAAAGCATGAAGAGGAAAAAGAGCACCAACTAAGGTGAGTGATTTGTAATATTATGTATTGCAAATCATCGAATGGAGCTAAGGTTAAGTCAATGACTTTACTATGGAGAGTTTGATCCTGGCTCAGGATGAACGCTAGCGGCAGGCCTAATACATGCAAGTCGAACGGGTGGCAACACCAGTGGCGGACGGGTGCGTAACGCGT
>CALDDN010000088.1 GCA_937936615.1 uncultured Bacteroidia bacterium
TAACCCCCTTCATCAAATCCTCTTCACTCCAGCCTTTCAAAGAACTTCTCCTTAAAAACCCCTCGAAAATTCCTCCCCCGCATTTGAGGACACAAAGATCAACCAAAATCCTCAATCCGCCAAAACTAAACAGAAGAAAAACATAAAAATAGGGGAATAACTTTTCCACATAGCTCTTTTCAGTAAAGATCATCTCTGTGGAATACCGGCTCCATCGCCCCGAGAACGGCCCGAAAGCCCGTACCTACATATATTGCGGCCATACAGCAGCCTGTATCCATGAATCAAGAATCCAAGCCTGTAAATTTGACCTACAGCAACTATCTGAAAATCAATGAGTTGCTCAACCTCCAGCTACCTCTCAGCCGCATGCCTGACGGGCAGCCCGCCCACGACGAACTGCTTTTCATTCTGATCCACCAAGCCTACGAACTGTGGTTCAGGCAGATTCTGCACGATGTCGAGTCGGTGCGGCAGCTCTTTGCCCAGGACAGGCTGCCCGAAAACAAAATGGGGATTGTAGTCAGTCGATTGGAACGCACCCGCCTGATTCTCGACCTGTTGATTGACCAGGTACGGGTACTGGAAACCATGACTCCACTCGATTTTCTTGACTTTCGAAATTCACTAGGGTCGGCTTCTGGCTTCCAGAGTTTTCAGTTTCGCGTGCTGGAACTGACCCTGGGACTGCCCCCTCAGCAGCGAATCAATTACGGTACCATTACATACCGCGAGGCCCTCAATCCTGATGAACAGGAGCAGCTAAACGCTCTTTACAGCCGGCCCAGTTTATTTGAGCTGATTCAAGCCTGGCTGGAGCGAACGCCTTTTGTTCAACAGGAAACTTTTGATTTTGTGCTGACTTATCGGGATGCTTTGAATGCTTCCTACGATGAGGAACTGGCGCGACTGGCCGGCTGGACACATATTAGCTCCGAAGAAAAAGAAGCCCGGCGACAGCTGATTGAAGCCAGCCGAAACCAGATTTTGAGCCTGCTGCATCCCCAAACCCATGCCCAGCAAGTGCAGGCGGGATTTGTCCGGTTGAGCTGGCATGCATTGGTCGCTGCTTTGTTGATCAGTGTCTACCGCGATCAGCCCATGCTGCAGCTCCCCTGGCGGGTAATCCAGTTGCTGCTTGAAATCGATGATCGCCTGGCTACCTGGCGATTTCGGCATGCCCAGATGGTGCTTAAGATGCTCGGCAAAAAAGTTGGTACCGGAGGTTCGTCGGGCTACGACTACCTGATGAAAACCGTCGAACAGCACATGATTTTTAGGGATTTTGCGATTGTTTCCACTCTTCTGGTAGCACGCGACCGGCTGCCCGAACTGCCCGAAACTATCCGCCGCCAACTCGATTTTGCATTTGGTCAATGAAATGGGCAGGTATTGGACTGGTATTATTACTGAGTATTACTTCGATTCAGGCGCAAAAAGCCGTCGATCCCTGTACAGATGCCCGAGTTTATGGAAATGAGCAGAACCTGAAGCGATTCACACCCCTGAAGCGGATTCGGTTGGTTGTGCATATTTTTCGGGATGATGCCGGAAACGGAAATCCCTCGCGGCCCGGTATGCCGTTCGAGAATCCGGCCGATGATCTCGACTACATTCGAAATTACCTTGTCGGCGGCGGTTCCGATCCCCTCTACCGTTACAATGTCCGGTCGGTAAACTATCGTTTCCACCTAAATCGTGATTCTTCGTGGTACGATGCTCAGACCGATTACCAGGTACAGGAACGCGATACGCGTATAGCTTTTTATGTCGACACCCTTATTTATCACAATAGCGATTATTACTTTAAAAATATCAAAGTCTACCAGACCAGCTATGCCGATGAATTTTACAACAAGCACATCATCCGAACCAAGCCGCCCGATGAACACGACAGCAGCATTCGCATGCCCGACCTGACCGCCAGCCAAAGAGCGGGTGCCATTCACGTGTTTTTTGCGCGGGGCGATGAAAACGAGGTGGGACGGGGCCAGGCCTGCGGACTGGGCTGCGCCAAATGGCTGCTCATGCCCCGTTTTAGCGATTTTACACCCGCTTTGCTGACACATGAACTGGGCCACATGCTGGGCCTGGAACATACCTTTGAAGGCTCGGAAAAACCTTTTGTTGGCAGCGACTGCCTGCCCCGCCTGCCCCGCGGAGCCACTCACAATGTCATGGACTACGCCAACAAACCACGCGGTTTGCAAATCGAATTCGACAGCTGCCAGATCGGAACCATGCATCGACTCATCATGACCAATTACGCCAACCTGCAGCGCGTCCTCATCGAGGATCACTGCCGCTACAACCCTTATGCCACTATCCGGATTCGTCGAAAGGAAAACATTAGCTGGAACGACCGAAAATATTTGCATGGCGATGTCGTAATCGCCAAAGGAGCAACCCTACGGATTAATTGCCTGATTTCTCTTCCTGAGGGGGCCAAAATAGCGGTCAAAAAAGGAGGCAGACTGGAATTTGGCGAGCAGGGAACGGTGGTCAATATCTGCCCCTATGGAGCGGCTGGTGCCAGCCTGACCCGCCAGCAGGCCCCACCCGATCTAAAACTGATTCGACGTAATGAAAAAAATTAGGGGGTCCGGCATCCGACCCCCTATTAAAATCCATTACTTCAGCAGATCAATTCTGAATGCGCAGACCGACAAAATTGAAGCGCTTCGTAACAAAGCTCGTATCGGTAAAGGTGGCATTGCCCGCCGGATTGCCGCCCGTTACATGAAAATCGCTGAAACCTGAATTCTGGTTTACATAAATCTGGCCCAGCAGATTGAAGGAGACCGGCGTAGCGGCCTCGGCCATGGCATCGGCGATGTGGTTCATGGTTTGGGGGTCGGTGGTGTAGGCTGCGCAGGAAATCGCGCCGTGCTGGCGGGCCAGACTTTGCGCCAGTTCCACGCTGTGGGCTGTGCTTTCCGTCGGAATCAGAATGGCAATTGGGCCGAACCATTCGTGAGCAAAATCCTTGAGGTTTTCAACGCTCATCTGGACTACGAGCGGGCCGGCTGTCTGGGCTTCGGGGAATTCGGGGTTGGCGATCGGAGTCGATTCCAGCCACACTTTCTGGGCTTTGGCAGCGACCTCGCTCAGCCGGTTCCTGACCGATTCGGCATTCTGCAAGGCTCCGCATACCGCAGGCCCGGCTTTGGGGTGCTGGCTCAAGCCCTGCACGGCTTTGGCAAAGGCATCGGCCACCTCGTCGAAACTGACCTGCTGATCGCCTGCTTTTATTCCATTTTTAGGAATGAAAAAGTTCTGCGGGCGGGTACACATCTGGCCGCTGTAGAGCGATATCGAAAAAGCCAGGTTATTGACCATGGCCTGCAGATCGGTCGTACTATCGATGATGACCGAATTGATGCCGGCTTTTTCGGTAAAGGTAATTTTGCCGGGTAAAGATTCGATGTAGTCGCCGAAGGCATTTCCTCCCGTGTAATCAATGAGTTTGACTTCGGGATGCTCGGCCAGCTGCTTGGTAATGGGTGCATCGGGGGTGTCCGGAGCCAGCAGGACAATTTCGGCAGGCAAGCTGTTTTCGGTAAAAACTTCCTGCAGGCGGGCAGCCACAAGAGCCAGGGGATAGACTACCGTCGGGTGGGGCTTGATGATGACGGGGTTGCCGGTTGCCAGCGAGGCAAAAATGCCCGGTACGCTGTTCCACGTCGGAAACGTAGAACAGGCTATGGCCAAAGAAATGCCTTTCGGAACAATTCGATAGTACTTGTCGAGTTTTATGTTGAATTTACCCATGGGTTTATCCCAGACCAGATGCTCGGGAACGGCGGTCTGTTCGTGCCAGGCGAGGGCTAGAGCTTCGGTGGCGCGATCGGCGGCATGGGGGCCTGAGGCCTGAAAGGCCATCATGAAACCCTGTCCGGTGGTGTGCTGGGTGGCGAAAGCGAGTTCGAAGAAATCGGCCTTGAGCCGCTCGAGGGCTTCCATCAGCAGGGCGCAGCGGGCCTCGGGGCTGGTCTTGCGCCAGGCGGCGAAGGCCTCGCGGGCAGCGGCAACGTAGGCTTCGGGACTGGAGAGCGTGGGGTAGCCGATACCCAGCGGCTGGCCGGTATAGGGCGACTTTTCGTGGGCGGTGAGCTGGCCGTCCGATTTTTGTCGGAGGCGGGTGAAGGGCTTGCCCAACTGCGCCTCAAAAGCCGCCTGTCCTTCGGCTTGAGCCGTCTCGGGGTAGGCTTTGGGGTTTTCGGGGAACTGCTCGTGAAAGGTCCGGCGGCGCAGGGCGGCCACCGCCGTTTCGAGTGCGGGTCGATGTTTGTCGATGAGCTGGGCCGCCTGGGGCAGGGCCAGCGTTCCGGTCAGGGTGCTCATGGATAGGTGGTTCTTTTTATGGATTGGAACGGAAGTTACGACGCGCTGGCCGCGGCTGCAAGCTCAGCCGGCGGGAAAGTAAAAAACGGTGAAGCGTTCGCGCTCGTCGCGCCAGCAGATCGGGGCTTCGAAAGCGGCCTGACGGGCCAAGGCCTCGAACTGCTCCGCGGTGTACTTGTACGAATTTTCGGTGTGGATGCTTTCGCCGGCCTCGAAGCGAATCGTGTCTTCGCCCAGTTTGAATCGAATTTTGCGGCGGGCTACCAGGTGCATTTCGATGCGCTGTTGCGCTTCGTTGTAGCGGGCCTCGTGGGTAAACTCGGCGGGCAGGTTGGGAACACCGAAAGCCTGCGCGATGCGTTCCAGCGCATTGAGGTTGAAGGCAGCCGTCAGACCGTCGCGGTCGTTGTAAGCCCGCTCCAGCGTGGCGATGTCCTTGGGGTTGTCCACGCCGATAAGCAGTCCGCCCTCGTCAGGAATCCAGTGCCGGAAGAAATGCAGCAATTCCTGGGCCTCGTCCAGTTCATAGTTGCCGATCGATGATCCGGGAAAAAAAACGACCGTCCGGCGCGTTCCCTGCCGGATATCGGGTGGCCATACGATCTGCTCGCGGTAGTTGGCAATCAGGGCCTGAATGTACAGCTGAGGGTAGTCGGTGGCCAGACGGTAGACGTGTTCGATCAAGTTGTCGCCCGAAACCTCGATTGGCAAGTAGCGTCGCACATCGATGCCCGCCGCGAGCAGCCAGCGGATTTTGAGGCAGGAACCGGCTCCCGGCTCGATGAGCAGCAGCTCACGGCCCAGCTCGCGGGCAATCGCCGCGCCGTGCAGCTGGTAAATCGTGCGCTCGGCATCGGGCGGGTAGTAGTCGGGGTGGGCTACGATCTGATCGAAGAGTTTGCTGCCCCGCTGGTCGTAAAAGAGCCACGGGGGCAGCTGCTTGGGCTTGCGGTGCAGGCCCTCGAGAACGACCTGACGCAAGTCGGCCAGCGTAGGGCGGCAATCGTAAACCTGGAGGTTGGGCAGCAGAGGTTCGGAATCGGTCATGCAATAGAGTCGAGCGACCGGGCCAGGCGCAGACCCGTACAGGCCCAGCGGTCGTGAGGATAAAAGAAGTTACGGTAGGTGGGGCGGTAGTGCTCACTCAGGGTGCAGACGCTGCCACCGCGCAGCACCAGCTGATTGACCATGAACTTGCCGTTGTATTCGTCGGGTCCATCGAAGACGCAGCAGTAGCCCGGATAGGGCGTATAGGCACTTTGGGTCCACTGCCAGAGCCAGCCCTCGAGCTGGCGCAGGCCGCTGCCCGACGAAGCCGGAACGGGCAGAAGGCCGCGGGCCCCCTCAAAAAACAGCCCGGAGCCTCCATAGCGGCGGGCAGCGGCTTCCCATTCGAACTCGGTAGGCAGGCGACAGCCGGCCCAGCGGGCAAAGGCGTCGGCCTCGTAAAAACTGAGGTGGCTCACAGGCCGCAGCGGTTCCAGCACTTCGAGGCCGGCAGCCGTGTACTCGTACCAGCGGCCACCCGATTCGATCCAGTAGAGCGGAGCCTGCCAGCCCTCGGACTGGCAGCGTGCCCAGCCATCGGCCAGCCACCAGCGGCTCTGGCGGTAGCCACCCTCGGCCACGAAGCGGGCGTATTCGGCGTTGGTCGTCAGGCGGTCGGCCAGGGCACAGGGTTCGAGAAAAACACGGTGCGCGGGCTGCTCGTTGTCGAAGCAAAAGCCCGGCCCCGTGTGGCCGATCTGCACGACGCCCTGCGGCAGTTCAATCCAATTCAGGTCCGGCACCTCTTCCGTAGATTGGACCGGAAAAGAAAGCGAGCTAACGGTCTGCCAGTCCAGGTTGACCGAGTTAGTAAAAAAGATGTGTTTGATATCGTAGCAGAGCAGCTCGAAATGCTGCTGCTCGTGGTTGAGGCCCAGTTCAAGCAAGGCTTCGAGGTTGGCCAGCTTGGCCTCGTCGAGCCGTTCGAAAAGCTGGTGCATGTACCGGTCGATGTGCTGGCGGTAACCGAAGACTTCCGCCACCGTGGGCCGTGAAAAAGCCCCCCGCTGTGTTTTGCTTACTACCCGCCCCAGCGAAACGTAGTACGAATTGAAGACCTGTAGAAAACGCGGGTCGTAGGGAATGTAATCGGGCAGATGAGGCGTAAGCAGGAACTGATCCCAGAACCACGAGGTGTGCGCCAGGTGCCACTTGGGCGGGCTGACCACGAAATCCGTTTGAACGACGTAGTCCTCGGTAGCCAGGCAGGCGCACAGCTGCTCGCTGGCGCGGCGGATGGTCTCGTAGCGTGCCCGCAAATCGGCCCGTTTCGGCGGATCGGTAGTCATGGCGGCAAACAGGTGGGATACGAAGTTAACCATTTCCTGCCACGCTCGAACTTGCCGACGGCCAGTGATTTTGCCTTTGCTGGCCGGAAACAGTATTCAGGCCATAGAAAAGGCAGGTCTGCCGGCCCAAGCCAGGCATCCGACTTTTTCGTCTGCGTCGACCTGCATACATCACAATCATACCCAGCCCAAGCTATTAAAAATTGAATTAAAAAACTAAAGTTTTATAGACAATAAAATTAAATCGAAATTCGGATCGGAGGGGTTCGACCATTTTTTTCTTGGAATGAAATTTGTTCGAGTGCTTGCGATGAGTTCCTGTACGCATGCAATTTCTGCAGCAGCCTTGGCCCTGCTGCTGGCCCTGGGGGCCTGCGCGACAAAACACGAGTCGGAAGACAACCCCTTCGCAGGCGGTGTGCCTACGGCTGAACAAACGACGGCCCCGCTGGACTCGGCTTCGATCGAGGGCCTGCACCAGACCGTCTTCAAAGTCAAATGCGCCAACCCCGGCTGCCACGACGGCACCTTTGAACCCGATTTTCGCACCGTCGAATCGACCTTTGCGACCCTGGTCTGGCACGGTACCGTCAAGCCCGACCCCGATACGGTGCGTAACCTGCGGCTGCGCGTCGTGCCCTTTCAGCCCGACTCGTCGTGGCTCTGGGAGCGGCTCGTAACCAGCGACACCGTCAACCTGGGGCGCATGCCCTCGAACGGAATGCGGCTCACCACCCGAGAGCTGGCGCACATCCGCCAATGGATTGCCAACGGTGCCCGCGACCGATTCGGGCGCGTCATGCAGCGGCCCAACCGCCCGCCCCACGTGCCCTGGTATCTGGTCTTCGATCAGGACAGCGTGCGACTCTGGGAACAGCGGCTCCGCGGCTGGGGCTCGCCCTTTGTTATTCAAAAAGGCAAGTCGATGCGCTTCTGGATACCTGTCGACGACGACAGCACCGAGGTGCGCGACCTGCGCGACAACTGGCTGCTCGTGAGCACCGAACGCTACGATTTCAGCAATGCCTACCGCATCGCCGGCAAGCTGGGCCAGCTCTGGAATCGCGACTGGTGGACTTTTGAGGTGCAGACCAGCAACCTGCAGCGCGGACAGGTCTACTTCTACCGCTACACCACCCAGGACCCGCGCCAGCCCCGACCGACGGTCATCCCCACCAATCAAGACCCGTACTGGTTGCAGGACAACTACTCGTTCATGGTTTACTGAATGCGCCTCGTTGTATAGCCTATTTATCTGTCTGTTCCACGCTGTAAACCTCCAATCTGCCCAGCAGCGATGTACCAAAAAGAACTGAAAAACCTCTGGCGGCAAGTGGCCGCAGCGGTGCTCTGGGTAGTGGCCGCCGTCCTGCTCACAACGCTGGCCGCCTGTACGAAAGACGAGCGCGACCTTGCCCCCGAACCACGCATCGAACTGCTGGCCGTCAATCCGACGAGCATCGTCGAATTCCGCGACTCGCTGACCTTCCGCATCGGCTACCGCGATGGCGACGGCGACCTGGGCGAAAACCGCGCAGGTGTCAACAACCTGTTTCTGGTCGACCGGCGGCTTAACGCCACCTATGCCTATCGAATTCCGGAAATTGTGCCCGGCGGTCGGCGGGTACCCATCCAGGGCAGTTTTTCCTTCAGCCTGCACAGCGTAACCCGTACCGACAGCGTACCCGAACAGACTCTGATTTACGAAATCTACGTCGTCGACCGGTCGGGCCACCGCAGCAACACACTGACCACTCCCCCCATTGCGCTGCGGCGCAGCTGAAGCTCCCCGCCGCGAGGCCCCGCTACCGACTGAAGAGGTGCCTCCCTTTCTGGCGTTGGCTCAGCGGCCATCGGGAAAGTCGTTCCATAGTCGGGCTGTATTCGGGCTGTGCACCCGCGGGTAAAACCTGGGGGGGTGCGATGCGTCCCCCTTGTTGCTGCCAGCGGGGCGGTGCGCTGACGATCGGGTGCCAGCTGCCGGCCCGTTTGAGGGGGACAAGCTTCCATTCGACGGTTTGGCACCGTTTGGCAGACCGAATTTTTTTGCAGGCTGTGGGCCTCAACCGGTCCGATCGACCGAAACGTCCCGCCTGATGCCCTTCCGATTTTTTGATTTGGTCGCAGTCGGCCTGTCGGGCTGGCTTCGAGTATTCCGGCTGTCGCCGGGAGGCTGTGGCCTGTATTGCTAACCGGAGGAATCCTAAAAAAACAGTTGGTATTAGCAAAAAACACACATCTTAGGTAACATTTAGCAACTCAAAAGGTCGATGGTAAAATATATTTTACATTAATTGCAAGACTAACAACCCAAAAACACATTATAAGCTATGCGCAAACATGGCGATGCCTCGACCGAGGTGTCAAACAATACAAAGGTCTGGCGACGCATTCGCATTGTGCGGGTATTGTTCGATCTGACTGTGAAACCCGAGGAATTGGCCGCAATACGGGGGGCATTGGGTGGTTTGGCTGTAAACCGTCCCTCGATGCTGCATAATCATGCCTCCGACGGGTCCTTGCGATACCGGTATCCGTTGATCCAGTACTATGCACATCAGGGAAAAGCAGCGGCCATTGGAATAGATCAGGGGGCTGACGAACTGCTGGCGGCCTTGTCCTGCCATCGCGTTTCGGTGATGCTGGGGGGCAGATCGCACGAGCTGAAGGCCAGTAATATCCGTTTTCGGTCTGCTTCCATTCTGGTCTGGAATCGCAGACTTCAGTACCACATACGGCAGTGGGCCCCTTTGGATCAATCGACGGAGGCCGCCTACCTCGAAGCGCGTCGATCGCAAAGCCTGCACGCATTTTTCGCGCGGCGGCTGACGGGAAACATGCTGGCGTTTGCCAAAGGAATTGGCTACCACGTGCCCGAGCGAATAGACACCGAGGTTCTGGCCTTCGATGGCCCCTACGAAATCCCGTATAAGGGCATCCGCCGGCTGTGCTTCAATCTGACGTTCGAGACCAACTTCTCCCTGCCGGTGGGCATTGGTCTGGGCAAACATACGTCCGTCGGTTTCGGCCGCATCGTATCGGCGGGCTCGCACCCTCAATCCTAAAAAAATACCAGTCAAGCATGATCAATTATTCGGATGCCTTCTACCTGGCAGGCTTGCTGCACGATATCGGCAAATTCTGGCAGCGGGCCGACCCTTCGGGAGCCCAGAGCTCGGCGGTGCTGAGCGAACAAACCAAAAAACTGGAGTCCGTCCTCTGCCCGACGACCCCGAAGTCCATCTACACCCACAAGCACGTGCTCTGGACGGCCCAGTTCTTTGAGAGCTACAACCACCTGTTCAAAGGAGCGGTCCGGATCGAGGTACCGCCCGACTGCTCGCTCGAGCGGCTGGCTTCGGCCCACCACAACCCGGGCAATGCCTGGGAACGCATCGTGCAGCAGGCCGACCACTACGCCTCATCCTCCGACCGTTCGAAAATCAAAAAGGATGAGCTGATCGTGGCGGCCGACGACACGAAGGCGGGCTGGGATCGGTTCAAATCGGTTCCGCTGGACTCGATTCTCGAATCGGTGGACCTGTCGGGAGGGGAAAACGGCTCGGCGCGGGCCGCCACTGGGCGGTTGTGGCGCATGCCGGCCACCCCTCTCGAGCTGTCGGAAACGGCGATTTTTCCCCGTAAGCGCGAGGACTCTGCCGCCCGCCTCTCGCAGACCGCCTATGCAGACTTGTGGAAGGGCTTTACCAGCGGGCTGGGGCAGTACCGGCCACACTCGGTTGCCGCGCTCTGCGAGGCCCTGCTCACACGCCTGTGGACGTACTCGTCCTGTTTCCCGTCGAGCACGATCGCCCACGACCTGCCCGATGTTTCGCTCTACGACCACCTGAAGATTACGGCGGCCTTTTCGGCGTGCGTCTGCCAGTATCTGCTGTCGCAGCCGCAATACGCTGACTTTAATGCCCAAACCGACTGGCGCATCGACGAGGACGAATCGCCCGTGCTGCTGATCGGTGCCGATTTGAGCGGAATTCAGGCTTTTATATACGACATCGCCTCGCGCCAGGCTTCCAAGAACCTGAAAGCCCGGTCGTTCTACCTGCAACAGACGGCGACAGCCGTCTGCCGCTATGTGCTCAATGAACTGGGGCTGCATGGCGGACATGTCCTTTATGCATCGGGCGGGGGCTTCTATCTGCTGGCCCCGAATACACAGCGGGTTCGCAGCAAACTGGGTGAGATTCGGCGCACGATCGAAGACCGAATCTTTGAAGCGCATCGAACCGACCTGTACCTGTCGTTCGGCAACCGACCGCTGACCGATCGCGAACTCATGGCTCCGGATCGGAACGAGCGCAGCCGCACCCTTGCTGAAGCCTGGGGCCAGCTGACGGGCAAGCTCGCCGAGCAGAAACGCCGCCGCTACGCCGGCCCGCTGCTCAAACGCTTCAACGATTTCTTCATGCCGCAGGATGTGGGCGGCGGAACGGCTCTGGATGCCCTCACGGGTGAGGAAATACCCCCCGGTAAAATCGAGGACTGGACCGACAGGGATGATGACAGCGTTGCCACACTCAACCGGCAGACATTCCAGATTCTGGAGCTGGGCCGCCGCCTGCGTTCCACTCAGATGCTGGCCCAGGGCCGCCAGATGGCCGGTACCAGCCTGACCGGGATTGTGAACACCTTCAGTCTTGAGGAGGGCAGAGCTGTTCCCGACCGGGCCGAGTTCCTCTTCGTTTTGAACGATCCTGCCCGGGCGATTGAAATGGCAGGCAAGCATCCGTCGCTGCCCGTAAGCATAAGTTTTTACGGCGGCAACCGGTACCCCTGCCACGACGATGCCGACCAGTCGCCCAAAACCTTCAACGAGCTGGCCGGTGCACCCGAAGGTAAACGAGGTGAAGAGGCCATGCAGCTGGCCCGTCTTGGCGTGCTGCGCATGGACGTGGACAGCCTGGGACAGATTTTCCAGCGGGGCCTGCGCGATCGCAACACCCTCTCGCGAATGGCTACCCTCTCGCGAACGCTCGATTCGTTTTTCCAGGGCTACCTCAACACGCTTAGGGAAACAGGCAGGACCAAAGCCGGCGAGCCTTTTGCAGACCACACCTACATCATCTACTCGGGTGGCGACGACCTGTTCATCGTGGGCCGCTGGGATGTAACGCTGGAGTTGGGCGAGCAGATCCGGCGGCAGTTCGGCGCGTTCAGCGGCAACAACCCCTCGCTCGGTCTTTCGGGGGGGCTGGCGATCGTGCCGCCCAAGTACCCCATTTCCAAAGCGGCCGACCTGGCCGCCGAAGCCGAAAAGGCCGCCAAAGAACACACAACCCGTCCGGAACCGAAAGGCCCTCCCGTTCGCGAGAAAGACTCCTTCTGCCTGGCCGGCATGGGCCTGACCGTGCAGCAGTACAGGAACCACAAAGCGGAAACCAGCCTCGCCCCCCTGCGCTGGGACAGCGAATGGGAGCTCGTGCGCCAACTTCAGCAGGAAATCGAGAATTACCTGCGCGACCAATCGCTGCCCATGAGCTTCCTGACACGGGTGGCCGCCCTCTATGCGGAACGCGCTTCGGGCGATCTCTACGGCTGGCGTTGGCGTATGGCTTACAGCTGGGCACGCCTGAAGGAACGCCTGGGCAATGATCATGACAAGCTCCACCGCCAGTTGGACAACTGGTTGCAGCTGCTCACGGTCGGTAAAACCGCCCAGGGCTTTCCGTCCGAGCTGGAGCACTCCGTTTACGATTACTTCGACCTCTTCCAGCTGGCCGCCCGGCTGGCCGAACTCTCCCACAGAACCCGACCCAAAAACCAGAAACTGAATAACTAAAAGAATTATGCAACATCAACAAAAGCACCATCAAGGGGGTGGCAGCAGAGATAATCAATCTGGCACTCCCCAAATCGGGCAGGTAAAACCCGAATGGCTGGACGAATTCAGCCAGGAGACCCTGACGTGGGCCGAAGAAACGGGCAAAGCACTGCAGTCTGGCAAAGTTACCACGGCGCAGCTGCGCAAGTTCTTCGGCTCGGTCCGGCGACTCGAGCAGGAGTTTTTTACCGAACAAGACTACAAACCGATCCGACAGGAACTGCTGCTGATGAAGCCCCGACTCGCCTACAGCGCGGCGCGTGCCTCCACGGTGGGTGAAAGCAAAGCCGACCCAAAAATCTTTGAAGGCTTCGTGAAGCAAGTATCCAGCCTGCTGGATCAGGTCTCGAAAGCCGACGACAAGTCCCTCAAATCGCGCTACAAAACCTTTGTTCATATCCTCGAAGCCATCGTCGCCTACCATAAGCTGAGCGGAGGCAAATAGTTAATTCAGAATATCAATCATTTACGTCATGCAACGAAAAAAGCCCAAGTTATTCCGCAAGCTCGTCTACCGCGGCGAGCTCGAACTGCTGACCGGCCTGCGCGTGGGAGCATCCAAAGAATCGGGCCAGATTGGCAGCGTCGATTTACCCGTTGTCCGGCGCGTCGACAACCGCCAGCCCTACATCCCGGGCAGCTCCATCAAAGGCAAGCTGCGCAGCCTGCTCCGTCTGGCCCATGGGGAGTCGGAAGTCCGTTTCGATAACGATCACGAGGCAGCCCAATCCGTCACACTGGAGCTGTTCGGTGGCGGCGGGAACAGCGGCCATGCCAGCCGCTTGATTGTGCGGGATGCCTATTTGACCCGCAAAAGTGCTGAGATGCTCATGGAATCCGACGCGACCGACATGCCCTTTACAGAGGTCAAATTTGAGAACTCGATCAATCTCGTAACGGGAACAGCCGAGCACCCCCGCCAGATCGAGCGCATACCTGCCGGTGCCGTTTTCGAGCTGGAAATGATCGTCAACGTAGTGGACGAAGCCGATGCAAGCGAAAACCAAGTCGATCTTCTCGAGAAGAAGCTCTGCGAAAGCCTGCAATCGGCTCTCAATCTGCTCAAAAACGACTACCTGGGCGGAATGGGCAGCCGCGGCTACGGCCAGGTAGCCATTCGGGGTATGGAACAGCCATGCTACATCCTGAGTCCGGAAAACGAATGGGCAGCACCTGCAAACAGCACGAAATGACATGAAAACAACATTTCCGGTCATTGTCATCAGACCGAAGGCGGCCCTGCAACTGGCCGGCCGCAGGCCCGACGACTATGCCACGCCCGGCGGATTGCCGCGTTCCGATCTGCTGTTTGCCGCCCTCTGTCAGGCCTGGGCCTTGCTCGGACTTTCGGAGCCGCTGCGGCTCCTCGAACAAAACCCAGAAAGCAGCGGACTCTGGCTCTCGAGCACCTTTCCCTACGTCTCGGTCGATGGCAGCCCGCACTACCTGTGGCCGCGCCCCCTGATCCCGGCCCCTTCGCCGACCGAAGCCCAAGAAAAGACGCGCCAGACGCTGGTCAAGAAGGCCAAGAAAATCAAGTGGGTAAACACCGCCTATTTGCAGCAGGCCCTGAAGGGCGAAGCACCCAACCTGGCCACCGACGAACACAGCGACTGCCTGCAGGGCGAGTTTTTCGCCCCTCAAAAGCCCTACCGAGCCGATGAAATCACCCGTGCCCAGGTTCCGCTGGAGGAAGACCTGGACACCACGCCTTTCAACGTAGGCCGGCTGTGGTTTAGCCCCGGCAGCGGCTGCTTCTTCCTCTATCAGGTCGAAAACGAAGACTGGGGCCGGTGGCTGACATCGGCCCTCGACCTGCTGCAGCACGAGGGCTTGGGCACCGACCGAACGGTGGGCTACGGCCACTTCGAATATGCGAAGGACGAGGTAAGCATCGAAATGCCAGACCCTTCAGGCTACTGGCTGGCCTTGGGCCTGTACCTGCCCAAGGAGCCGCAGGATTTGAAACCGACGCTCGAGAACGAGCGTACGCGCTGGTCGCTGGTCAAGCGGGGCGGCTGGATCAGCACCGAAGGCCTGCAAACCTACCGAAAGAAATCGCTGTATTTTTTTGAAGAGGGTTCCATTTTTTACTGGCCCCATATCCAGACCCAAGGTCTGCTCCGCCACGGAATCCGCGCCAACATCGCACCCGAAAGCACCCCCAAACCGATTCCGCATCCCATCTGGCGGGCCGGCCAGACGCTCTTTCTTCCCGTTCAACTTAACTAGTCTGCTCTATGAACACGGGATTTGTCCATGATCTCCTCGAAAACACCTACTGGATCAAGATACGGGTACTGACCCCCCTACATGTGGGAATGGATCAGACCAAGTCATGGCTGAGATACATTGATTTCGATTACGAGAGCGGCAAAATATACCTTATCGATAAAGAAAAATTTCTGCATTCGCTCGACGATGCCGAAATCTGGAAGCTTGCACTCGATGCCTGCTCCAAGGACTTGTCAGGAAAACGAAAGCGATTTCGACAGGAGCCGGGCTTCGACTTTCCCAAAGCCTGCGTCAGCGATGAATTCAATGCCATAAACCCGCAGATCCGCGATGGATTCGGGCGGCCCTACCTGCCGGGAAGCTCGATCAAAGGAGCCATCCGGGCCATTCTGCATGCCGCGAAAAGACCTCGGCTCGAGCCTAGTGGTAGAAAAAAATTTGAGCAAGACTACCTGGGCAAAATCAAAGACTCGCCCCTGCGGTTCGTGCGGGTATGCGATGGCTACCTGCCCAGGACGGCAATCTATCCGGCCAAAATCCTGAGCCTGCATCAAACAGACAACGAATGGGAAGCCGGCTGGAAGAATGAACGTAGTGGCTCGATATCCGAGCTTCAACCCAATAAGTTCATGACGGCTTACGAAGCCTTTCCGGCGGGTGCCGAGGGCGTTTTCCGCCTCAGTTTACTGCCCGGCCTGATGGAATGGGTCAGCAACAACGGGAAACTCAATGGAAAAAATCAGAAGATCGTCGAACTGAAAGAGATCAGCAGTCTGGCTGCATTGTTCAGCTGCATCAACGACAATGTAAGGCGGCGCATCCAGGCGGAATACGGCTATATCGAGAAAGTGGCCGCTTTGCTGAATGAATACGACGAGCTGGTCCAACCGTGGCAGCAGCTGCTCGACCGCCTGCCCAACACGCAGGAAACGGGCAGCCGCTGCATCCTCCGGCTGGGCCGCAACGTGGGTGCCCACAGCACGACGGGCAATTGGGAATACCCCGAGGATTACTATACAGGCACCCTGAAGAAACTGAATCAGGGCGACAACAGGGCGCGAAAGACCCGCAAATTCGCCTTGCTTCGAAGCGAGGAGGGCTGGCAGTTCCAGCCCTTTGGTTTTGTGGAACTGAGCGTGATGCAGCAGGCCGAGGAAGCGCAAAAGCTGCACCAGGAACGGCTCGTCCTGCCTGAAACACCCGAACGCTCTCGGGCCGCCACGCCCCTGCCCGAAACCCCCGAACCGGCGGCCGAGCCAGCCAAGCCGCTGGCAGCCGAACCCTTCACGGGCAAGCTCAAAGACGGGGCGGTCATCGAGGCGGTGGCCCTGCGACAAGAAGGCAACAACGTGGTTTTCGAACTCTACCTTGCTGGCGGCAACCAGACGGTGTCTATCCGTTACCCCTCGGGCTGCGAGCCGGGCAGCATTCACCGGCTGGAGGTTACCAAAGTAAAAGATGGAAAAGTTCAACAGGCACGATACAAATCAGCCAAAAAATGAAAGACATCATTATATTAGCCAATCTGGGCAACCGGAACCTGGCCCTGAAAGGCGATGAACGCGAACTGAAAGAGATCGCCAGAACCGAGGGCAAAACTTTTGTAGACTACACGCGCGGGCTGGTCGAAACGAAAAGTCCAGATCAATGGGCCCAGATGCTGGAACTGCGCATCCTGCCTCCGCTCCTGGATCAGTATCGAGCCGATGCCCGGGTGGTCTGCCTCTTTTACACGAGGCAGGAGGGGCTACCGGGGGGCAGACCGGATAACGATACCGAATTCTCGGCCCAGCTGGTCGCCGAGCTGATCAAACGGCAATGGGGAATGGAAACCAGGCTGATTCGGGTGGACTGCCTGCCGGTCGATCTCGAAGAGCTGATGAACTTCTACCGGCGGCAGCTGCTGGAGCTGGAAGAAAACTACCCCGATGCCCGGTGGGTGGTTGCCGATGCGGGCGGAACGCCGCAGCAGAAATCCGCGCTCAAGCTCGTAGGCGAATTTCTGGTATACGACCCGAAGCAGCATGACCAAAAGATCGCTTTCTACAACATTCTGGAGGAACGGGGCGGCAGCAGCCGCCTCGAGCCGCTGCCCCACGACCAGTTCCGCAAATCGCTCGACATCCTGCAGGCCAGTGCCCTGATCGACGCTGGCCTCTATGGGATGGCAGATAAAGTATTGAAATCGGAATACCTAAGCCCGATTCTGAAATACCTGGATAAACGCCTAGGTGGATTCAAGTCGGATAAAGAGCAGAAAAAAGTAGTACATCCGCTCGGTGAGAATAAATACAAGACCTGGAAAACGGGGGAATTCAACCTGCTGGAGACAATCGAGGTACCCGACGAACTGGCTGCTGCGGTTGTCAGGTCGAATTTAGTGCCTGCATTGGAGCGACTACAGGCCGCTCAGTTCTACATGGAGAAGGGTTTGCCCGGCGAGTTCCTCATGGCCCTGATGCACTTTGCGGAACTCTTTTCCTTCGGGGCGTTCAAGATCATGGCCGGGCTGCCGAAAGCAGATCAAAAGAAAAAACACGATGCCCTCAAGAAATCGGACAAACATGAAGAATGGCGAAAAAACGCCCTGGAACGATCGGCCTTTGCCCAGAAGATCGATGAACAGAGTCAGGAAAGGTACAAAAAACCCTTCGATCTGGGCTTTGCTTTCGATCTGGCGGTGGCGCGGGAAAGCCCTTGCAAGCCTGTGGCCCATGTTTGCAGCAAGCTGGCGGACTGGACGTTCGATTACCTCTTCAGGCCCAATGGAGTCAAGCGAAAAGACCTCAAGGCTCTGCGTAACAGCCTTGCGCATGAGGGGATTCGCGCCGACTTCGACGAAATCGAGCAGAACATCCCCAACCTGCGGGAGGAGGTCAAAGGCTGGCCGAAGCTGCTGGGCCTGCCTGACGAAAACTACTACCTGCAGGCCAACCGCCGCCTGAAACGGTACCTGCGCGAGCTGCGCATCTGAGCGACGGTCCGTTGCAGGCCAAGGAATTGACTTGCCAAGCGTTCAACATGTATTCAATCAAATGCCATGCAAGTAAATCTGACTGCCTGGGGAGCGGCCTTTTACCGCAAGGCCGCCCGCTTTGAAATCCGGCAACCCGACGGCGAACGGATAGAAGTATCGCCCGCTAAGGTTACGGCCGTTTACCTGTCGGCAGGCTGCCGCATTTCGACCGATGCGATCCTGCTGGCCCTGCAGCACGAGATTCCGATCTACTTTGTCGATCGGGAGGGGCGGCCCGAGGGGCGGGTCTGGAGCCCGCGCTACGGCAGCATCGCCACGCTGCGGCGTCGGCAGCTGATCTTCACCCGGTCGGCGGCGGGCCTGGCCTGGATCGCCGAAACGCTCGTGGCAACCGCCCAAAGCCGCCGCGACCTGCTCAAGCGCATCGGTGCTGACCGGCCCGGCCGGGTGGCTGCTGTCGGCGAGGGGCAGCTGGCCCTCGAACGGCTGATCGAAAGCCTGCGGCGGGAACCGCCTACCGAAGTGGCCGATTTCGACCGCGTGCGTGGATACGAAGGGGCCGCCGCCCGTTCGTATTTCCAGACGCTGGGCCAGCTCGTTCCGCGGGAATATGCTTTCGAAAAGCGCAGCCGCCGACCGGCCAGAGACTATTTCAACTGCGTGCTCAACTACGGCTACGGCATGCTCTATGCCGAGGTGGAGGGCGCGCTCATCAAGGCGGGGCTGGACCCGTATCTGGGGGTGATGCATGCCGACGAGTACAACCGCCCGGCTCTGGCCTTCGATGCCATCGAACCTTACCGACCGTGGATCGAGGCCATTGTGCTGCAGCTGGCCTACCGGCGGCTCTTCGAACCTGAACTCTTCGACCCGGAGCCGCATTCGGGGGGCCATTACCTGAACACCGCGGGCAAGAAGCTTTTCATTCCTGCGATTCGGGATTACCTGCTGCAGCACATCGACCGCAACGGCAAACGACGCTCGCGCCTGACGCACCTGCAGGACGAAATGTATGCCCTGGCCCGCCGCATCGAAGCGATAGCCGAACCCGAAGATTACGGGGCGTCGTGGGAGGGTCCGTTCCAGCAGCCAATCTGATGGTTGAACAATTGCCCCATGCCGAACAGACACCCGCCCGACAACCTGCTCTGGCTGCTCTTTCAGGCCTACCGCATGGCCCGGAAGCAGGGCCTGCTGCCCCCGGCCGTACGCGAGGCTCCGCCGGATGAGCGGACTCCAGGTGATAGCGGGCTGGCCCCGACGACCGCCCCGCCTGCTGCAGGCGAGGCACCGGAGCGTCTGGCCCTGGAACTGGATGAGCCGGTCGAAAGCTATGCCGACCCGACCGCGGAGGAGGCCGAAGCGGGCCAGCGTCTGTTGCGGGCTGTCGTAAAAGCTGCCGACACCCGAAGCCGCCGCCCGCGCCAGCGACTTTTTATTGAAAAGGCCGCCGATGACGAACCGGCGGACGAGAAAGCACTGCCCCAGCTTAAAACACGGATCGAAGAACTGGCCGAATTTTTCGCCCTGCGCAAGGAGTTTAAAAGCCTCGATATGTATTTTTTGGTGATTTACGACATTCAGGACAACCGCATCCGTACGCATCTGTTCAATTACCTGAAGGAGCGGGGCCTCTATCATCTGCAGAAGAGCGTGTTTCTGGGCCGGAACGACCGCGCGGCCTACAAGCGTCTCTATGACACGATCCGGCGCATCGAGAGCAAGCTTGTGGAGACGGACAGCATTGTTTTCCTGCCGATTGCGGAGAACGAGCTGCGCAAGTTCCGGATCATTGGTCGGGATGTGGAGGTGAGTGCGGCACTCGACGAGCCGCATACGCTGGTGATCTGAGCAGGCAGGCTTGCATGGAGCCGGCGCAACGCCTACCTTTGTATGGGGGTGGGTGCATGGGGTTGTCTGCAGGTTCTTAACATGCTCGGGGCCCAAGGGGCCATAAATTTTAGGAACAGGCAGCCGGTCCGTTCTTTGACAGGGCTGGTCAGGGGTTCTATGAGATAGCGATTCAGGAGACTAAAAGCTATGATTTACAGGGACTTGGTGTCGGCAAAAGGAGTTGAAAGGATACGGGTGTGATTCTTGTATGATGCAGTTGCTATAGGGGCCCCTCTTCCATTACAATAGGGATTACGACCGTCAGGTCGACGGGCGTCAGGCCAAGGGCGTGCAGCATAGGGGCCCCTCTTCCATTACAATAGGGATTACGACGCGGTCTATGACCGC
>CALDDN010000089.1 GCA_937936615.1 uncultured Bacteroidia bacterium
CTCGCGGGCCATCGAAATGAAGGTCGAAGAACCCGATGCCTACATCTACCGGGCCGATGCCTATTTCCGGACGGGCAATCTGCAGGCCGCCCAGGCCGACTACAGCCAGGCTATAGCTGCTTTCCCCAAAAACCCCGATCCCTACCTGAAACGGGGCCGCATCCGCTCCCGTCTGGGCAACTACGCCGGTGCCGAGCAGGATTTGCGCATGGCCGCCCAGCTCGATACCGTTTCGGTGGATGCTCACCGCGAACTGGGCCTGCTCCAGTCCGAAATGGAACGCTATAGCGATGCCACCCAGACCTACAGCGTTGTTTTGAACAAAGTGCCCAACGATTCGCTGGCCCTCATGGAACGGGGCATCGCCTACTACATGACCAAGCAATACGATCTGGCTCTGGCCGACTTTGCCGCCATCACGCAGAAATACCCCAAGGCCGATACCGCCTTTTTCTATAACGGCCTGATCTATTCGGCGCAGGGCGACCTGCCGGCCGCCATTCTGGAGTTCACCAGTGCCCTGAACATCAACCAGGCTTTTCCCGAAGCTCTGCTCTATCGGGGCGAGGCCCGCTTCCAGATCGGCGAGCTGCGCGGAGCCATCGACGACTACACCAAGGTGCTGGAGCTGGAACCCAACAACGTGGAGGTGCTCATCAACCGCGGCAAGGCCCGCGAACTGACGGGCGACTACGTGGGGGCGTTTGAGGACTTGAACAAGGCCGTCGAACTGGCCCCGGCCAACTCTAAAGCCCTGACCTACCGCTGCGCCACCAAAGTCAGTGCCGGCGACTACGTCTCGGCCATCAAGGACTGCTCCGATGCGCTGGCCGTCTCGCCCCAGTACATCGAAGCATTTGTGCAGCGGGCGCGGGCCAAGTTCTACCTCTCGGACTTTCGGGGGGCCCAGCGCGACTGCGATCAGGCCCTCAACCTGCGGCCCGATGTCGGGCAGGCCCTGTTCTTCCGCGGGCAGGCCCTGATCAAACTAGGCAAAAAGAACGAGGGCTGCCTCGACCTGAGCAAGGCCGGCGAGCTGGGCGTTACCGAAGCCTTCGAAAAGATCATGCAGCAGTGCAACTGACCCCCTGCCGCGGGGCCGTGGGGCCGAGACGTAGCTTGGGCTTTTTTCAAAAAATAAAACCATGCCCCGTCCCCGACCGACCGAAACCTCCTCTGGCACCTCCTTCGATGAACTGGCCGCCCAGCTGCGCGAGCACCAGGCCAGCCTCGACCGCCTGCGGGCGGCCACCGACGGCCTGACACCGACCCTGCGGCCACTTGCGGCATCGCTAGCCCTGCTGGCCGCCCAGGCGCAGGCGGGCCGAAATGTTCAGCAGATCGCCGCGCTGGAGCGGCAGTCCGCCGGTCGCGCCGATCCCGATCTAGAAGCCGCCCAGCTCGAAACGCTGGAAGCCATTCTGCAGACGCTGCGTGAAAAGCCAGCCGCCGCCAACCCGGAACCGGCTGCCGCCTCGCGCCGCAGCAGCCTCGGGGAATTTGCCGATGAAATTGCGGCTGTGGCCCGCAACACCCGCGAGCTGCTCGGTAACCTGATCGACATCCAGCTGGCCCGTGCCGATCAGGCCATTGCCCGCCAGCGCGACCGCCTGCGCGAGCTGCGCCGCGACGGCCGCGAGACCAATGCCGAAATCCTGCGCCTCGAGGAGGAACGCCTCAACCAGCTGCAGCAGCAGCGCGAACGCTTCGTACGCCAGCAGCAGGCCCTCGCTCTGATCGAGCTGACGGCCAACGCTGCCGTGGCCATCGCCAAAGCGGCGGCCCAAGGCGGGGCAGCGGCCCCTTTCACCATTGCGGCCACGCTCATTGCGCTGGCAGCAGGTCTGGCCAAGGCCCGCGCCCAGGCCCAGGCGGCCATTCCCCGTGCCGAACGGGGCGGCATTGTGGGGCGGGGCGAGCTGATCGATGCCCGGCGGGGCGGCTGGCTGCAGGGGCCGCGCCACTTCGCGGGCGGAATTCTCATCGAAGCCGAGGGGGGCGAGCGCATCCTGGACCGGCACACAGCGGCCCGTTTCGCGCCCCTGCTCGACTGGATGGCGCAGGTCAATCTGCCCCTGCCTGCGCCGGTGCGTCTGCCTGCTGTGCAGCGCGGTTCGGGCGAGGCTGCCGCCGCGGGCTGGACGCTACTGCAAGCCGAGCTGCAGGAGCTGCGGCGGGCCGTCGAAAGCCAGGAGCGGCTCAGTGTGCGTATCGACGAGGGCGGACTGGCGGGTGTGGTTTCGCGCTGGACTTTCCGGCAGGCGCGGGCCGAACGGCGCGCCCGCTAGGTCAGGTCATCCACCTGAAAACCGTATCTTTGGCGCACGACCCATGCACATGGAAGACCAATCGGCTTGTGTGGTATCGGGTATCGGTACCGATGTGGGAAAAACCTTTGTGTCGGCCGTGCTAGTGGCGGGGCTCGATGCCTGGTACTGGAAACCCATCCAGACGGGCAGCCAGACCGACAGCCAGTGGCTCATCGACACGGTGGGTATTCCCGAGGAGCGCATTCTGCCCGAGCGGTACCATTTTCCGGCCCCCGAATCGCCTCACAGCGCGGCCGAGAAAGCGGGCGTGGTCATCGACACCGATGAGCTGGCTTTACCCGATGTCGAGGGCCTGCTCGTTGTCGAGGGTGCGGGCGGGGTGATGGTGCCCCTCAACGAAGACGAGCTTTACATCGATGTGATGCGCGACTGGATGCAGCCGGTGGTGCTGGTAGTCGATCTGTATCTGGGCTGCATCAACCACACGCTGCTCACGCTCGAGGCCCTCTCGATGCGCAACATCCCCATCAAGGGGCTGATCCTCAACCGGCGCGAGAACGAGTCGGCTCGCAGCTACCTGACGCTCTACAGCGGGGTACCGGTGCTGGGTTTTCTGCCCGAAATGACGGCACCCAGCCCCGCCGAATTCCGCCGCTTCTTTCGCGAATACATCAGCTGGTAGGCTCGGGGGATGGCCGTGTAATTTTCCCGCTTGGCTGGCGATTGCTTTCTGGGGTGGTTCCGGTGTTCAATCATTGAATACGGTTATTTTATTTATTATTGTTGTATATCAAATTGATTTAATTTCATTTCAAACTTTTGATATAAAAATCAGGCCGTGTTTTGATCGCTGAATCGAAGAGGCCGGTCGTATGCAATGGCAATGCTCGGTGGATTGGAAAACCTATGGCAGCTTGTGGGGTGCAACTACCGGTTCGGCTGGCCCTGATTGGCTGGCCGCCAGCCGTTGAGCCACTGCCGCCGGTTTCGTTGTGGGCCGAGTCGCCGGCTGAGGCGTGGCGGCTCTTCGATGAGCGGGTGGCCTGTCTGGCCCTGCAGCCGTGGGACCTGCCGGCAGACGTGGCCTTTGTGCTGACGGCCCGGGTCGATGGCTTGCCTCAAGGTTTGGATCCGCGGTGCTGGCTGCCGCTGCGGGGGCGGGCCGACTGGGTGCAGTGTGTGCACGCTTGCGGGCGACGGGTCTGGCGGCGGGATTTATCGACAGCTGGTTTTTGCTGTCCGATCTGTGGTGGTGGATTACGTCCTTGGGTACGCTTTGCACGCGACAGCGGGTGGATTCAGGCGGCCAATGCCGGGGCCGAAAATCGCCTGTGGGAGGTTGTAGAACGCATTCGGGGGCGGGGGGTGGAGCTCTGGTGCCGCGATCTGGCGGATGACCGGACGCTGCTGCGGTTGGCGGAACGCCTGCGTAAAGACCTTGACGCAAAACCGTCTGGAGTCTGAAATAAACTTCGAACCCTCTAGATTCAGCCGGTTAGTTTGAATTCCTTTCGCTTTATGCTAAAGATTTGTTAAAATTGGAATCGAAATCCAGAAATCCGCTTCTGAACGACCTTTATCCGCTATGATGCGAACCCGTGCATTGCACTTGCTGATCTTGCTGGCTGTATTGATGGCTGGCGCAGGCCGACTGGCCGCGCAGACCCCCCAGGTTCTGCTGAACGAAAACTTCCAGCCGCCACCCAACCGTGTCTATACTTTTTCGACCAACAGCGTGGGGGGGCCTTCGGCTAACGAAGGCGACAACCAGTGGGTCATTAACCGCATCTACCGTCGCCTGCAGGAGTACCCGCCAACGCGGAGCCAACGGCAAGACAACGTGCCTAATCCCGATTGCGGGTACCTGCACATCCACGATGCGGGTACGCGTCGCAACCCCCGCAACGCTTCTTACAACCCGGCATCGGCTTCGGATCGCTTTACCTACACCAACCAGCCGATCTGCACGCGGCTGCTGCGCGATGTGCAGGTGTCGTTCTGGTGGCTGGCGGGCGGCTCGCCGACGGCCTGGGGCGAGTTCTGGTACAGCCGCGATGGCGGCCAGAACTGGGAGCGCGTGGAGCGCAGCCCGGGCCAGTTCCAGTTCCGCGACCAGCCGACGTGGCGGCGCGAGACCTTTACAGTGCCCGGTTTCAGCGGTGCAGGCGACCTGCGCATCGGCTTCCGCTGGGTCAACGAAGCAGGCACCGGCAGCCCAGGTGTATCCTTTGCCATCGACAACATCGACATCCGCGGCACTACCCGTGAACCCAATACCCTGCCCGCCATTCGGGTGGAACTGAACGGCAACAGCTTCTGCGCCTCGGATGAAATCGGGCTGCGCATCGTGCACGATGCGCCTTACTACTGCTTCAATGGGGCCTATCAGCTGCAGCTGTCCAATCCGCAGGGCACGTTCAATGCGGGCACCATCAACATCAACATAGGGAATATCGCTCCGGAGTTCACGGCCTCGGCATTGCCCCTGCGGCTGCCTGCGGGTTTTCTGGCGGGCCTGCCGCCGGCTTACTTCGGTTCCAACTGCATCCGCTTCCGGGTCATCCGTCAAGGCTCGTTCAACGCCAACGGCAACCCGCCCAATTACACGGTCAACGGCGTAGAGAGTGCCTGCTTTACGCTGCGCAACTGCAGCAGTTCGATCGAAATCCTTTCGGCTCTGCCCGATGCCGACGGCGAGCCGCTGACGGCCTGCAGCGGCGGCATTCTCGACGTGAATTTCAAGAGCCTGGTGCGGGATGGCGATCCGGAGTACCTGGCGGCCAATGAGTATCTGCTCGAGCTTTCGGATTCGAAAGGCGATTTCCCGACCAATCCGGCCCAGCGTACGATCATCGGCCGGTTTGATCCCGATCCCAATGATGCGGCCGAACCCCAAGACCCGCTGGCGGGCCTGGGAGCCATCATCGAGGGACAGCTGCCCCCGGGCTTGACCCCGAGCTGCAACTACCGCCTGCGGGTAATCTCGACAGCACCCGAGCGGATCAGCGACATCTACGGTTCGTTCTGCATTCGTGCCTGCGATCTGCGGATGGTACCGGGTATCGACATCGACCTGTGCATGCAGGATACGACGACCAACGAGCTGGTGGTCAATTTCCGCAGCGGTGAGCGGGGCGGCGAAGTAACTTACCGTCCGGAAAACGAATTCCGGGTGCAGTTTGCCCGCCAGACCGATTTCAGCATCGTAACCGAGGCCAGCTTTCCGGGGGTAACCGAAGCCGGTCAGATCAGCGTGCGCCTGCCCGGGCTGCCCGAACTCATCGACCAGTACAATCTGGAACCGGGTGCATACTATGTGCGGGTGGTTTCGACGGCGGGCAGCGACCCCGCCGACCGGGCCAGCAACTGGGTGCGCTTCAATCTGGGCTACGTCGACGGTGGCGGGTCGCCCTACGAGGTGCTGACGCCCGAGCTGTGCGGCGGTACCACGCCGGCCATCGTGCGGGTGCGGGTGCGCAACTACCACGCGCGGCGCAATTCCATTTTCGCGCTCATCACACCGGCAAACCAGATTGCGCTGGTGTTCGACGAGCCGGGTGATTTCCAGCCGGGTGGGGTCATCCAGTTTGGCCTCAACCTGGGCGGGACGAATGCCGGTGTTGACTTCAGCGGCTGGAGTATTGCCGAATTCAATTTCACGGCGGGGATGATGGAGTGCGGGCCGGTGGTCACCAGCCTGGGGCTGCGGGTTACCTCGTGCCTGACGCCGCGGGTGTTTGCGCCCATCTTGCTCAACCGCATCGCAGGCGATACGCTGTGCTCCTTCAGCCCCATCGATTTCCGCTTCCAGGCCGAAGGCTTTCCGGCGGGTGCCAACCTGCAGGCGGTGCTCTACAAGGGTACCGATCTGGACGACCCTGTCGTCCTCGAAGGCCTGATTACCCTGCCCGCCCAGCTGGGACTCGATCAGTTCGACTGCGACAGCACGGGTGCCCAGCGGTTCTTTGCACGGGTGCCGGTCAGCTCGCGGGTGCCTTCGGGCTGCGATTACTACCTGCGGGTGCGCAATTCGATTACGGGTCAGGAATCGGAATCGTTCGGTCCCTTCTGCCTCAAAGCCTGCGACATCGAAACTAACGCCACGACCGACGTGGCCCTCTGTGCCAGTACCAGCCAGACGACCGAAGTGCGCTTCGTAGTCCGAACCAACGCCTTTACACGCCAGGTTACCTACGGGCCCAACAACCAGTTCCGGCTGCAGTTCTACGATCCGCAGGAAAACCGCATCGTCTACGAGGGCGAATTCAACGGCACGATCCGTGCCCGCACCGATACGGTGATGATCCTGCAGTTCCCGACCTACGACGAGCTGATTGCCCGGGGCCTGCGCCCGCGCCAGATTTACTACGTACGGCTGATCTCGACGGCGGGCAGCGATCCGCTCGACCGACGCGGCTCGTATGTGCGCTTTGTGTTTGGCAAGGAAACGACGACCCCTCAGGTGGTCTCGCTCGTCGATACGGTCTGTGTTGACTTCTCGACGGGTCAGTTTTCGTTCAACATGCCCTTCCGGTTTTTGAACCACGATCCCGATGCGGCCGGTCAATACGAGTTCAGCTCGCCCATATTTGGTCCCAATCCGTTCCCCTTCCCGGCAACGGCCATTGCGCCAGACGGTACGCTCAATTTGGGTCCGATTGGACTGCCGCGGGGTTTTCCGCCGGTCGATATCGAATACCGCTGGCGGATGATCAGCAACATTTCCAACCTGACGGATGAACCGGTCTTGCCCGGCAACCTGCCACCTTTTCTGCAGGGGGTCTGCAACTCGGAACAGTCGCTGCACGCCGAGTTCTCGTTGCAGCCCTGCATCACGCAGGTGCGCCTGCTGACACAGGAACGGGGCCGTCCGGTGTGCATGGGTTCGGCTTTCGACCTGACGTTCTTCGCGCCGGGCAACTACTTCGAGGGCAACCAGTTCTCGGTCGAGCTTTCGGACGCGAATGGCAACTTCGCCAATTTCCGCGTGCTGGCCACCTCGCCTCTCAACCAGGAACTGGTGGGGCAGAGGGTTGTCTCGATAATCGGGGGTCGCGGGCGCATCGAATCGCAGCTGCCGCTCGACCTGCCCGAGGGCGACAACTACCGCGTGCGCATCCGCTCGCGCCTGCCCGAAGGCCGCCGCATCACGGCGAACGTGTTCGGGCCCTTCAGCATCCGCCGCTGCGATATTTCAACCAACAACTTTACTGATGTAGAGCTGTGCCTCTCGACGACCGAAAACGTGGTTACGCCCGTAACGGTGAGCTACCGCATAGGCCAGCGGGCCGCGGGCGACGTGAGCTACGACCCGGGTGCCAACCGTTTCGGGCTGGAAGTGCTCATGCCCGGCGGTGCGGGGCTGGTGCGCATGATTCCGGCCGGTGAGCTGGTCGATTGGCTGCCGCGCACGACCGATGGCGAATTCCGTTTCGAGCTGCCGTTCTGGCAGGAGCTGGTCAACCGGTTCGACCTGGAGCCGAATACGACCTATTACATTCGCGTGATCGCTTCGGATGCCACGCCCGCTGAACTGGCTGGTGGAACGATCATCCGCTTCCGCTACGTGGTCAACGACCGCCAGCTGCGGGTAACGGTGGCCGAGCAGACCTTCTGCCTGCCCTCGATGCGCCTGCAAGGGCAGCTGCCCCAGCTGCGGATCGAAGGCAAAATCGAAGGCTTCGACCCCAGTTCGCGGACTCGCTACCGCCTGAGCGCGACCAACATGGGGCCTGAACTGTACAACTTCCTGGTACAGAATGGTATATTGCCCAACACGCAGGAGAACCGCCATGTGATCGACCTGCTGTTCGATGGCGAAATCATCCTGCAGTTCCCGGGCGAGCTGCTCGACCGGGAGGGTAACTTCAAAATTGGAAATGCCGACCTGGGTGCGAACGGCATTCCCATTCCGCCGGGCTTCTACCCCTTTGATCTGTTCCTGACGATCGAAGAACTGCCGGCCAACGACATGGGCACGCTCGCGAAGCGGTGCCAGCGGGGCCGCACGACGGTGCTGGCCTACCGGATGACCAACTGCCTGCAGACGCAGGTGCCCGACCCGCTGCGTCGTCCCGAGGGACCGGTTTCGGAAATCTGCGCCGGTTCGGTGTTCGATGTGCGCTTCCGGGCACCGGGCATTTTCCCCGACAACAACCGCTTCCGGCTTGAGCTTTCGAGTGCGGAAGGATCGTTCGATAACCCCATTCTGCTCAACAGCATCGTGGGCAACGGCGTGGTCGAGCAGCTGCCCGAGCCGCCGCTCACCGACCTGGTGCGCATCGAGGGCCGCCTGCCCCTCAACCTGATCCCCAGTTCGAGCTACCGCGTGCGCGTCATCGGCACGCACCCGGGCAGTGAGACCACCGAATACGGCCCCTTCAGCATCGTGCGCTGCGACATCCGCACCAACAACCTGGAGGATGTGCTGGTCTGCGTTAACGGGGGTGCCGCTTCGACCGATGTGCTCATTCCCTTTACGGTGGGGCACGAGGATAACGAATACCGCTCGGGCAACGAGTTTGTGGTGGAAATCCGCCGCCGCGACTTCCAGCAGGGTTCGCCCGATATGCAGCTCATGCTGCTGGGTGAGCTTAATGGTCGCGTGGCAGGTACGCGCAACGGTGTCATTCGCCTGAGCCTGCCGCCCTACCGCCAGCTGGTAACCGAATACGACATCCGGCCCAATGTAACCTACTACCTGCGCGTGGTGGCTACCGATGGTTTCGAACCGGGCATCGGCACGTGGGTGCGTTTCCGCTACGCCGTGGGTGGCGAACCGGTCGAGTTCATGTTCCTGCAGGACACGTTCTGCCTCGGTGAGCTGCCGACCAACCTGCCGCGCACCATTCAGTTCTATACGCTGCAGGGGCAGATCCGCAACTACGACCCGCTGCGCAATTCCGATTACCTGATGCGGGCCAGCTTCTTTGGCCTGAGTGGTTTCCTGGGTGAGGTGGTGATTCCGGTGGGCCAAATCACGCCCGAGGGTCGCTTCAATTTCACCGATGCCGTAACGCGGCACCCGAACCTGGGCCGTGCGCAGGGCTTCGAACCGCTGACCTTTACCGTTACGCTGCAGGAGATTCTGCGGGGCATTCCGGGCTGCGATTCTGGGGCTATATCGGCACCGCAGACGGTGGTGCTGACCAACTGCACGCGCATCCCCGAAAAGCCCATCATGATGCGCTTCGAGCCGGTGGGCGATACGCTCTGCATGCTCAGTGTGCTCGATGTGCGCTTTGTATGCGAAGGGGTCTTCCCCTCGGCCAATGAGTATATTCTGGAGCTTTCGGACATCAACGGCAGCTTCGACCGGCCGCTGGAGCTGGCCCGCATCCCGGGTGGCGACTACCGCGGCGGGGGTGTCTTCAACACCTTCATTCCCGACAACAAGGCGCGGATTCCGGAGGGCTTCGGCTACCGCCTGCGGGTGGCGACCAACCGCCCGCCCGTGCGCTACTTCCCGCTCGAAGGCCGCTTCGGTATTAAACATTGCGACATCGTTACCAACATCAACCAGGCGACCAACCGCCCGCAGGACTTGGATCTGTGCCTGATTCCCAACCAGGATTCGGTCAGCTTCTCGCTTACGTACCGGACGGGCTTCTCGAGCGACAACGTGCGCTACGCACCCAACAACCAGTTCCAGATACAGATTCTGCGGGCTAATGATTTCCGCGTCGTTGCCGAGGGCCGCTACGGACGGGCTACTGCCACGGGTTCGGGTACGATGCGCATCTCGCTGCCCTTCAACCGGCAGCTGCTGCGCGTCGAGGGCCTCATTCCCAACTTCCCGTATTACCTGCGGGTCATCCACACGGCCAGCAACACCCATCCCGACCACCGCCTCGGCTCGCTGATCCGTTTCCGCTATTCGACGGTCAACCAGCTGGCGGGCGTGCGTCCCGTTACCGACACCATTTGCCTCAACGAACGGCCCGAGCTGCCGGTGGGCAGCCCGCAGCAGGCCCCCGTCGAATTCTTCATCGAAGACTACGACCGCTCGCGGGGCAACCAGTACTTCTTTGAATCGAACCTGACGGGTGCGCCCATCCCGCTGGGGCCGGGCGGCATCCCGGTGCGCAACGATGGCTTTGTGCGAATCGTCTTCAACCTGCCGGTCAACTTCCTGCCCAATGTCATGATTGCGACGGTGCGCGAGGTGGGGGCCATCGGGGCCTGCAACGGCGAACGCTCGTTCAACTTCCCGATTGTCTTTACCAATTGCACGCGCACGGTTCAGCCCTTCCCGACGCGGGCGGGCAACCGCGTGTGCGTCAATTCGGCCTTCGACGTGAGCTTTGCTGCCCCGGGCAACTACCCAGGCCTCAACACCTTCCTGCTCGAGCTTTCGGATGCCGAAGGCAGCTTCGCCAACCCGCGCCTGCTGCGGGCCATCAACGGGGGCGGCCTCATCGCCGTTACCGACACGGGCGGGGTGCTGCCGCCGCGCATCGGCGAGTTCCAGACGCGCATTCCCGAGGATGTGCAGCCGGGTACCCGCTACTTCGTCCGGGTGCGGGCCACACAGCCTGAAGGCCGCTTTACGACCTGGGGGCCGTTCACGATCGAACGCTGCGCGATCGAAACCGATCCGCAGGAAATGATCACAATGTGCCTCTTCGATGACCAGAGCGATACCCTGCGCCTGACCTACCGCGCCAACCGCTGGAATGACCCCGCCGTAAGCTACGGGCCGGATAACCGCTTCGTGGTCGAGGTACTCGACCGGCGGTCGATGCGCGTGCTCATCACGGGCGATGTCATCGGTCAGCAGGCCGGAACGGGCGACGGGCAGATCGCCTTCCAAATCCCATCGGCCCGCGTGCTGCGCGAAACAGGGCTGCTCGAGAACCAAATGTATTACCTGCGCATCCGCGCTACGGAGGTTACGCCGCCCACCCAGAACCTGGGTACGCTCGTGCGCTTCGTCTATACGATCCGTCAGCGCAAGCTGGAGCTGCGCATCCTGCAGGATACACTCTGCATCGAAGCCGACCTGACGGCCCAGCCCATCATTGTCAACTCGGCGGGCTTCCCGCTGGTGCAGTTCCGCCTGCCGGTGCAGATCGTCAATTTCGATCCGGCGAAGGAAACGACCTACGAATTCCGTTTCTCGTTCCGCAACCCGCACTTCGAGCGGGGCCACCTGACGCTCTCGCCCAACATCATTCCGTCGCGTTTCATCAACACCGATGGTACGGTAACGCTCTTCTTCCGCGACTGGATTTTCGGTTCGCAGCGCAGCGACTACTTCGTCGAGGTGCGCGAATTTGGTGAGACCAACGCCGCCTGCTCGGGCGACTACTCCGATGCGGCCTTCTTTACGATGGCCAACTGCATCCGTACCCTGCAGCCGGTCATGGAGCGGGCCATGATTTTCGATACGGTATGCGTCAACAGCGTATTCGATGTGCCTTTTGCCTCGTATGGTCTCTTTGCCTTTAATAATGTATTTGAAATCCAGCTCTCGGACGAGAATGGCAGCTTTGCCAATCCGCGGGTGATCGGCCAGCAGGCGGGCTTCATTCCCAACCCGCTGCCTTTCCAGGTGGGCGGAGCCACTACGCTGGTCGAAGGCCAGATTCCCAACGACGTGGTGCCGGGCGACAACTACTTTGTCCGCATCTACTCGCGTTCGTCGGGCATTACGAGCCAGCCGTGGGTGCAGCCTTACGGGCCGTTCTCGATCAAGCACTGCGACATCGCGACCAACAACAATACCACGCCCTTTACCATCTGTGTGCAGGACGGCGATACGACGGATGTGGAACTGCCCTTCTCGGTCAATAACCACGAGCTGAACAGCGTCTACGACCCGACGAACCTGTTCTCGGTGCAGGTGCTCGACCGCAACATGAACGTGCTGGCCGAAGGGGGCGGCTTGGGGCAGATTCGCCGCGGCTCGCCGCTGCCCAACAACCAGTCGACGATCGTGTTGCGCATCCCGCCCTTCCGCGAGCTGCAGGACCGCTTCATGATTACGATCAACAGCGTCTATTACGTGCGGGTAACGGCGACCAAGAGCAGCCGCATGGGCGATGTGCTGGGCACGCTCATGCGCATGAGTGTCTCGATGGCGGGCCGCAAGATCGACTCGGTTGTGCTTATCACGCCGCGCAATGCCTGCCTCAACATTGCCGAACCGCTCGAATTCCGGGTCTATCCCTACGACCCGTCGAAGCCGACGGTCTACGAGATTCAGGCGCAGTTTGCGGGCCGCCCCGACATCCAGGTATTCCGCGTGGCCCCGGCTCAGGTCGATGCCGACGGTACGATGCGCGTGGCCTGGTTCCCCGAGCTCTCGACGCAGCCGCTGCCCACGCTCGATCCGCAGCAGCTGATCTTCCGGGTGCGGGAAATCAACGACTGTGGCAATGGCGCGTGGTCGGAATTCCGGCAGGTCAACCTCAACGTCTGTACCTTCATCCAGCCGCCGGTGGCTTCGCGCGACTTCCTGGGCGATACGCTCTGCCTGGGCAGTGCCATCGATGTGCCCTTCACCTCGACGGGTCGCCGCCTGACCAACCCCGTAAGCGGTGCACCGGAGAACAATTACATCATCCAGCTTTTCGATACGACCGACCGCTTCCGGACGCGCCCCGTCAACCTGGGTACGCTGCGCAGCGTGGCTCCCGCCGGTCTTATCGCCGGTCGGGTGCCCGATCTGCTGGCCTCCTGGCCCGACACCGACAACCGCCTGACGCGCTGCGACTTCATCCTGCGCGTGGCCTCTGACGGCCCGCAGTCGGGCGAGATGACCGAATTCGGGCCTTTCTGCCTCAAGAAGTGCGACATCCGCACCAACGCACCCAAGGCTCCCGAGGAACGCGACATCCTGCTCTGCATCCCGCCCCGATCGACGGGTCAGCCGCTGGAAGTGCCTTTCCGGACGGGGGTCTTCAACCTGCGACCCGAGCAGACCTATCCTTCGGCGCAGACGTTTGAAGTGGAAATCCTGAATGTGGCCAACTTCAACCGGCTGGTGCCCACGCCCGAAGGCCGCCGCATGGCCATTACACCGACCTTCAACCGCCCCAACGGTCAGGTTACCGTTACGCTGCCCAGCGTCGAGGTGCTTCGCAACCAGTTTGGCCTGCTGCCCAACACGAACTATTACCTGCGGGTGGTGGCCCGCGAAGGCAGCAACCCCAACAACTTGCGCGGCTCGCTGATCCGCTTCAGCTTTGGCCTCGTCGACCAGCAGGATGCGCCCGACATCCGCACCGAGGTGTCGGGCCTGCAGCTCTGCCGCGAGCGGGGCTTCAACTCGTCCTACAGCGTGGCCATCGACGACTACGACCAGATCCGCAACTCGAACTACGAGTTCTGGGCCATTGCCGTGCCCGACACCAACGCCACGACGCTCAACAACCTGCGCCGCGACATCCTGACGGGTGTGCCGATTGTGGGCCGAGCCGGTACGCTCACCCCTGCCAATATTACGCGCCGGCCGGCCGGTCAAGGTCGGGAAATCGGGGTGGCCGAGTTTCCGTTCGTTGGCGGGCTGGCCAATCCAGCGGCCTGGAACGTGCTGACCAGCTCGCAGTACTTGGTCATCTTCATGCGCGAAAACGTGGCGGTGCGCGCCGGTGCAGGCTGTCCCAGCCGGCTCTCGAATCCGGTCGTCATTCCCATCAACTCGGGCATCTTCCGCATCGAGGCAGGTTCCAACCCGATGAACGTCTGCATCAATGAGTCGATGACCTTTGTTGCGGCCAGTACCGGCGGTACGGCCAACACCCGTTACCGCTGGACCTACACCAACGACCGCGTTGGTGTGATTGTCGATACGACGATCTTCGGCAATCCGGGTTCGCCCGTCTTCCTCTTCGATCAGCTGGGGGCATCGATCGTCCGCCTCGAAGTGGAAAACGCCTGCGGCATTCAGGATTACCGCAGCAACGGCGAACTGCTCGAGCTGCTGGTCATCGTCAGTGACACGCCGCGCGTCTCGGTACGGGCCTTGCAGAACGACGTCTGTCCAGGTGCCACGGTCAACCTGGTTGCCACCAACGAGGAAGGCAGTGCCGTAACCTGGGTCTGGCTGCCCAACCGCAACATTACCCGCCGCGATGGCCGACCCAATGATGTGCTGGCTGTTGTCGATTCGACGACCACCTATACCGTAACGGCATTCAACGGCGGCTGTCAGGACAGTAAGACCATTACCATCCGGACGCTGCCCCTGCCCAATCTGGAGGTGCAACGACGTGGCGACACGCTCTTTGTCGACGAGGGCTTTACGTACCAGTGGTTCAAGGACAGCCAGGAAATTCCGGGCGCGACGCGCAATTTCTACGTCATCACGCCCGAGCCGGGCAACGCCTTTGCCGGTGCGGGCAACTACAACGTAACCTACACCGCGGCCAACGGCTGCAGCCGCACCACCCGCCGGCAGTTCTACACGCCGGTCGGAGTGCCGGCACCGATGCGCGGGCTGGGCGAGCTGACCCTCTACCCCAACCCGTTCCGCGAGTCTACGACGCTGACCTACTGGCTGACCGAGGCTGCCAGTGTTGAGATCGAGCTTTTCGATGCCCTGGGCCAGCACATCGCTACTCTGGCCAGCGAGAAACAGGTTCCGGGTGCCCACCGCTACCGCTGGAGTGCCCGCGAACGCGGCTTCGGTTCGGGCCTCTACTTGATGCGTCTGACCGTCAACGGCGAAACCCAGACCCTGCGCCTCATCGAAGTGGAATAAGAATTCGAGGCATCATCGACGTTCTCAGGCGGGCGAATCCGGACGGGTTCGCCCGCCTTTTTTTTGTGGAATGTTGTAAAAGCGAGCTATGCTGCCCGGCGATCTGAAAGCGATTGGGTTGCCGTGATTGTGAGCTGATCCGCAGGAGTGATCGATCGGAGAAAATTTGCGGTCGGTTCCACCCCCATTCCAGCGAAGCGGGAACAAAAGTTTTGAACTGCTTTATCTTCGGTCGGCCAATTTTTTCTGCGTGGATCGATGCGAACAATTCCTGTTTCTTGTTTATAAAATGAAATTTTTCAAATATTTATTTCGGAATATTTTTATGCTGTCAAATCAATTTTAGCCTAGAAGAAAGGGATCGAGAGAATACAAAAATTGGGCAGCCGGTGCGAAAAGCTGGCCACTGGCTCTACAATTTGACATAGAAATTGGAACCAACTTTCATTCGATACATCTTTAGTTAAATAGGTATAGAAAAACAAGCACATCAAGACGAAAAACGTACGCTAATGACTAATTTCATGTAACGAAACGAACGTTCGGTGCCTGCAGGCAAGGAAGTAACAAGCTGAAAAAACAGAATGCCTTACTTATGAATCCTAATCAATTGGCTACCAGATGAACACGCTCTCGATTACCTTGCTGTCCGAAGAGTTGCGCCGCCTGGAGGCCATGGGCCAGCTTCCCGCGCGTTGGCAGCAGGCTTGGCAGGCGGAACGCTGGCATGAGCTGAGCGTTGACCTGCTGAAGGCTTCCGACGTGGGGCCGCTGCTTCAGCAGGCCGACCCGCTTGCTCTGATTGCGGTGGCCGACTACCTGCATCATGCGCTGGCGTTCCGGCTCAATCTGGATCGGCTGACCGAGCTGCAGGAAGTGCTCGAGGCGCGGTTGCAGAGCCTGGTCGAACGGCCCGAGTACGCGACGCTGGCCCGCGAGCGGCTGGCGTATTACCGTTTTATGCGGCAGGTGCTGCTGCGGAGCCTCAAAAAACGCTCGATCGAGCAGTTCGAACTCCAAATCGAGGAGATCGACTGGCCGCCGATTGCACACCCGCTGCGCTCGCGCTACGCTTTTTGGGTGGGCTTCGTCTACCTGCACGAGCAGCAGCCCGAGTGGCGGGCCAAGTGCCGCCCCTGGCTGGAAAAAGCCGTGCAGGAATCGCGTTCGGTCGAGCAGCTGGTTTACCAGGCCTATCTGCTCTATTATTACCTGACATCCCAGTCTGCTACCGAGCCTGAACCGCTCAGACGCTCGCTCGAGGTGCTGCGCCTGAATTTACAGCATCAGGACGAGCGGCCCACTCTGCAGCTGCTCTGGGCCGAAATCGAGCTGTTGTGGCTGCGTTTTCTGGCCCAGTCCCAGCCTACCACCGAGCTGCTTCTCGAGGCAACGCAGCAGCTGACCAACCAGGCTGCCCATTACCTGCAGACCTGCCGCAACGACGATCCGATGCTCTACCTCATACTGTGTCATTACAAGATTGAGGGTCTGCTGGAACAAGCCCGGGTCGAACAGCCCGAAATGGGGGAGCTGCTTTACGAACGGGCTTTGAGCCTGATTGAAAGTGCCATCCACCGCGCCGAAACCATCGACGAGCGCGAGATCATGACGCGGTTCTACCTGCAGAAGGGTGATATCTTTTTGAGCCGCAAGCAGCTGCGGGAGGCCCAGCGCATGTACCGCGAAGCCCTCACCGAGGCCCGCCAGCTCGACTTGCCGGCCCTTTGGCCCCGCGCCTTTGTGTCTGCCGTCGAAGCGGCCTTCCGGCTGGGGCAGATCGTCCGCGCGGTCGATCAGCTCAACGAGGGTTTTGCCTTTGGTCGCACGCACCTGGGCGAGGGGGGGTTTGCTCTGGTACTGCACCTGCTGCGCTATACCAACGACCTCCTCCTCGAGGAGATCAAACGCCCGGGCGTCAGCTGGGTGAGCGATCACCTCGAACCGGTATTCGGACAGCTGGAAGCCCTGCACGAAGCTCTGGCACAGCATGTGGAGGTGATCGGGCGCGAGAAGTTTGCCTTCTATCAGCGCGAGTTTCTGCGTTTTGAGCCGCTGTCGAAGCGGCACATCCGCGTCTACCTGCGCTACCAGTACCAGCAGATCAAGCTCCTGCAGCTTTCGGCACTCTTCAGTCGCGATGAGCAGGCCCAGCAGCTGGCCAGCCAGCTGCTCCAGCACCTGAACCAGCCTACCAATCCGCTGATGCTCCTGATCCAGGCCCGCTGGCAGGATTTCCGCGAGGTGCCCAACGAGGTGCGCAATCAGGTGCTCAACCGCTGCATCACCATCGCCAAAGGCGACCTGCCCAAGGCTTCGGAACACCTGGACTTTTCGTACCGCAACTTGCGCAGCTACATTACGGTTGGCGGGGTCAAGCGGCTGGGTTTTTTCCTCGATGAGCTCGACACGCCCTCGCGTCCGCTGGAACTGGGTACGCGTCTGTTGCTCAACGATCTTTTCGAGGCGGGTACCAGTCTGGACATTCTTTTCGATCTGCCGGCCTTCATCGTGCGCCACGCCAGCACCGGCTTTACGGTTGGCGACATGGAAAATGAACTGAACGTCAAGTACAGTACGGCCAAGAAGTACATCAAACTGCTGATCGACTTCAGTCTTATCAAGGTCGACCGCTCGCCTCACCGCAAGGGCTTCTATGTGGTGCTGCGCGATCGGATTCTCTCGCGCTATTTGAGTTACAAAGAGCAGCTCGAAGCACAGAGCGCGGCACCGCCCCCGCTGCTGCAGCCCGAGGTTGTGGAGCAGGACTGAATGCAGCGGGGGCCTGCCGAACGGTTCGGAACAGGCCCCCTATTGCATCGAGCATCGGGTTTTGCTCAGGGCTTGCCGGCTACTTTCTTGATTTCTTCGAAGAGCTGCTCTTCGTCGCCCGGGTTGTAGGAGGTGTGCTGCCAGACCACGGTGCGCTTGCCGTCGAGCAGGAAGGTATGGGGCACGTTGGTTACGTTCATGGCCCGCTTGAAGTCGGAGTTCTCGTCGAGGTAGACCTCGTATTCCCAGCCCTTGCCGTTGACGAAGGGAGCTACTTTGTTGACGTTGCGCGAGTCGTCGATCGAGACGGCGATGAGCTTGACCCCCGTCTGTTCCTGCCAGTCGGCGTAGTGTTCGTGAATGGTCATCAGCTCTTTGATGCAGGGCTTGCACCAGGTGGCCCAGAAGCTGATGACGATGGGTTTGCCGTCGTTGGCGAAGCTGCCGCTACGCACGGCGTTGCCTTTCAGGTCTTTGAGGGGTACATCGGGCAGGGCTTGTTGGGCCTGGGCCTTGAAGCCCAGCAGTACCAGCGCAAGGCAGATCAAGAGGCCGGGGCGTTTCATTTCTGAATGTAGTTGTATTTTTCTTTCAGTTCCTTGGCGGTCAGTTCTTCGACGCGGACGGTCATTTTGACATCCTTGAGGGGGCGGTCGTTGGGGCCTTTTTCGACGGCGGCGATTTTATCGACGACCTCCATGCCGGCGATTACTTCGCCGAAGACGGTATAGCCCCCGTCGAGGTGAGGGGCACCGCCCAGTTCGGCGTAATCTTTGACGGCCTGATCGCTGTAGCCGTACTTGTCTTTTACTTTTTCGTATTCGACGCGGATGTCTTCCTGCAGGCGGGTGTTGAGCTTGACAATGGAGTCGGGGTTTTCCTGCTGGAGCTTGTTCCAGTCGATGGTGCGGAGCCAGGCCAGCTCGGGCCGGTTGAGGTAATCCTCCTGGGTGAAGCGTTGCATGCCCATCATCTGGATTTCGTTGGCGTTCATTTTACGGCCATCGACGATGTAGAACTGGCTGCCCGAGGATTCCCGTTTGGGGTTGACGTTGTCGCCGAGGCGGGCACCGGCCACGGCTCCGCGTTTGTGGTAGTATTCGTTGCGGATTTCGGCGGGGATGGTGTAGCCGATCGAGCCTTGGCCGTCGTTGTTGGGGTCGTCATCTTTCGAGTTGATGTCTCCGCCCTGAATCATGAATCCCTGGATGACGCGGTGGAAGGTGGTGCCGTTGTAGAAGCCTTCGCGAGCCAGTTTGATGAAATTGGCACTGTGCTCAGGGGTATTTTTATGCGTAACGATGCGGATTTCGCCCAGATCGGTCGTGATAACGACGACAGGAATTTTGTCGTTCTGGGCATGGGCCGCCGGTGCGTTGGCCAGCAGCAGGAGCAGGCACATAAGCCAGAAGGTTCGAAACATGGTGAATAAAATGAGGTTGAATCGATGAAAAAAAGCATGAAACGACGGGCTTTGCCAAGCTGTTATCCAGGCAGGCCGCCCGCGGGTTTGTGCAAAAGTACACAAAGCTGCAACCGACTCGCAAGAAACGGGCCGTTCGTTGTGCTTTTGGCTATCTTTACCCACCTTTGGTGGCCGGGTTGTCTGTGCCACCGGTTTGGTCTGTGGCATGCTCCGACCCCGGAAATCCAACCGTTCTAACTCGTATCGACGCCATTTGCGCACCGGACGCAAAAATATCGAGCTGGCCCGCCTGCTGCGGCGGCGCAACCTGGAACTCGAGCACAAAACCCGTCTGCTCGACGAGACGTACCAGAAATTCGCCATTCTGGGCCACATCGGTCAGGAGATCACCTCGACGATTGATTTCGAGGTGATCTTCGAGCGACTCTACCGGCACGTCAACGCCCTGATGGATGCCACGGTCTTCAGTATCGACATCTATCACCCCGAGGACGACTTGGTCGAATACCGTTTCTGCCTCGAAAAAAACGAGCGGCTGCCCATTGTATTTGTGCCCCTGGCCGATCCGCACAGCCTCTCGGCCTGGTGCATCCGCAACCGGCAGGAAATCGTCATCAACAACGTCGAGGCCGAAATCCAGCGCTACATTCCCCGCTACGAGGTACTCATCGGCGAAGCCCCCTCGTCCATTCTCTACATCCCCCTGATGATGGAAGACCGTTGCCTGGGAGCCATTTCGGTGCAGAGCTTCGAACTTAACGCCTACTCGTCCTACCACCAGCTCATCCTCAAGACCTTGGCCTCGTATACGGCCATTGCCCTGAGCAACGCGCACACCTTCGAGAAGCTGACGATGGCCTTCAACCACATCGAACTCAAGAACCGCGAGATCGAGCACATCAACGAATCGCTCACCGATTCCATCCGCTACGCCTCGCGGATTCAGGAAGCCATTCTGCCCCGCCGCGAGGAAATCGACCGCGTCTTTCCCGACAATTTTATTCTCTACAAACCGCGCGACATCGTTTCGGGCGATTTCTATTGGTTTGCCCGCTGCGAGGGGCGGGCGGTGCTGGCGGTCGTCGATTGCACCGGCCACGGTGTGCCGGGGGCTTTCATGTCGGTCATGGGCCATTCGCTGCTCAACCAGATCGTCAACGGGCAGCAGATCGTCGAGCCGGGCCAGATTCTGACGCAGCTCAACAACGAGGTGCGGCGCATGCTCAAGCAGATGCAGTCCGATTCCGACTCGCGCGACGGCATGGATGTGGGCCTTATTTCCGTCGATCTGGAGAACCGCATCATCGAGTACGCCGGTGCCAACCGGCCCCTCTTTGTGGCCCAAGGCGGGCGCGTCGAGGCCCTGCAGGCCGACCGCTACCCCATCGGGGGCGTCCTCACGCCTGAGCACTATACGACTCAGGCCCTGCGCTGGTCGCCGGGCATGACCCTCTACCTGACCACCGACGGCTATGCCGACCAGTTTGGCGGCCCGCAGCGGCGTAAATTCCTCAACCGCCGCCTGCAGGAACTGCTCCAGCAGACGGCCCACCTGCCCCTGCCCGCGCAGCAGGCGGCCCTCGAAGTGGCCTTCGACGAGTGGAAGGGCGACAACCGCCAGCTCGACGACATCCTGGTCATCGGCCTGCGCCTCTGACTCGCTGCCATTCAGCATCCGATTCTGACTGTTCGCACAATTGCCGCGCACAACAGACGCCCCCTGCAGTAGTTTTGCACCGTGGGTAAAGCAGCCAGCAGTTAACAATTCCTTAAAGCCAAAACGGAAGTACTGCTTCATGCCCTAATGTACTTTTGTTGCACCAATGTTGATTCGTTCTTCCATGATAGATACGGGATTTCATTTTTGGACTGTCCCGCAGGCCCGGAGAGCGGGCAGCGGTGCAATCCTTGGTTTGCTGCTGCTTCTTTTTCTTGTTCCCTCGGCCCTGGCCCAGCTGGCCTTCACGGGCTGTGGCCAGACCGTGGTTGAAAACTTTGATGGCATCCGCGCGGGTGCCCAGAACGGCCCGATATTTTATTCGACACGGGGCTTGGGCAATATCGAAGTCAACCCCCCTGCCCTGCCCCTCAACGACGGTGGAGCCTTCCGCTATCGCTGCCGCAGCAATCAGGCCGACTGGGCCTTCGGTGCCCGTCCTTCGGATGCAACGGGCGATATCGCCTACGGTGTGCGATTCGTCAACAACACCGGCCGGTCGATTACCCGCCTCGAGGTGCGCTACTTCCTCGAGCAGTACAGCCTAGCTCAAAACGGTAGTCAAGTCAATATCAATTTCTTTTCTTATAAAATCAATGAAACCGATCTGCAGGCACCGGGTTTCATTGAATATCCGGCCCTCAACTGCACGGCCATTCACAGCTCGACCCAGGCCGGAGGCAATCAGCTGGCATCCTACTGCGGCAACGATCCCGCCAACCGCGTCCAGGTAACGGGGCAGATCACCGACATTTGCCTGCTGCCCGACCAAACAATCCTTTTCCGCTGGACCGATCCCAACAACCTCTCGAACGACCCCCACCTGGCCATCGACGACCTGGAGGTAACGCCGCTCTGCGAGCTGCCCAACCTGACCCTCGACCCGTCCGGCCCGCTGGTCTTCTGCCAAGGCGACGCAGCCCAGACACTGGTAGCCCGAGGGGCCGCCCGCTACGAATGGCGACCGCCTACCGACCTGAGCCGTACCGACATCGCCAGCCCCAGCCTCACGCCCAACACCCCGGGTACGCGCACTTACACCATCGTAGGCTTCAACGGCGACTGCCCCACCGAAGACACCCTCGAGGTTACGGTTCATCCCAAGCCTCAGGCGGCAGCCAATGCCAGTCCGCTGGCTCCCTGCCCGGGTAGCACGGTGCAGCTCATAGGTTCGGGCGGGCAGCAGTACAGCTGGAGTACGACCGGCGGCACCCTCAGCGACCCCAACAGTGCCATCCCCACGCTGACCATTCCTCCCACGGCCGGCGGTTCGAGCATTCAGCTTACCCTGACCGTAACCGATGCCAACGGCTGTACCGACTTCGTCGATCTGGATCTCAATATCCTCAATGCGCCCGAGATTCGGGCCGATTCCCTCGGGCGGGCCTGTGTGGGCCAAGCTCAAACCCTGCGCGTGCAGGGTGCTCAAGTCTATCAATGGACACCAGCCATCGATCTGTCCGATCCTACCTCGTCAAATCCCGTCTATGTTCCCAGCGTGGCCGGTTCACGTACCTATACCGTTACCGGTACCGATGCCAACGGCTGCACCAACACGGCCACCCTGACCGTTACGGCCTTCGATGCGCCCGACCTGAGAGCCCAGGCCCTGCCTGCCCCGTCGGTCTGCCTCAATGGCCCGCTGAGTCTGCAGGCCGAGCCTGTGGGCTTGGTCGCCTACCGCTGGACTCCAGCCGAGGGCCTGAGTGCCGACAACGTATCCAATCCCTCGGTCAACACCGCCCAGCCCCTGAACCGTACCTACACCGTGACGGGAACCGATGCCAACGGCTGCACCAATACCGCCGAAGTCAGTGTCGAGGTGCGCAACGTGGGCTTCGATCTGACGATCGACCCCGCGGGGCCGCTGACCCTCTGCATCGATGGCCCGCCCCTTCAGCTTACGGCCACGGGAACGGGAGCCGTGCGCTTTCAGTGGTCGCCGGCGACCGACCTGAGTGCCGACACCATCCCCAATCCCATCCTGACCCCTCGTACCCCCACAGGAGCAGGGCTATCGCGCATCT